>NZ_RCDA01000013.1 GCF_003664325.1 Alkalispirillum mobile | reverse complement strand
GGCGGCATCAGGGCGAAGTTCCAGCCAAAGCCCGTCACCCCGCCGGCGCTGAGGCTGGGGTTGAACCCGCAGACCGCGATCACGTCCTCCCAGGGCACCAGCACCGTCTGGCGCTGCTGGCCGACGAGCTTGCGGCAGAAGTCATGGAAGTGGGGGTAGAGGGGGAGAAAGAGCAATGAGCCGATGTGCAGAAGCAGCATCTTGATCGGGAATGCGGCTTCGACACCGGGGCGCAAGAACTCTGCGAACTCCCATATAGTGTAATACCCGGTGACCATGGCGATAACACCAGCCGTGGAAGCTAACCACATGTTGGTTGGGTCGGGCAGCCAGAAGCGCCTTCCCGGGATATCCACCACGAAGGCCACCTCCCGGCGTTGTCGGTGCAGGCGAATGGGCGGGATGCGTTTCAGTACAACATCGGGAAAGAGAATGCCGGTGAAAAAAGGAAACAGCGAAATGCCATAAGCCACCCCAAACCACCATGGGATGGTTGCCAATGGCAGCCCCCCCCAAAAGAAAGCCAGCAGTAACAGAAATGCCCCGATGCCAAGAATAAAGATCCCCAACCCGCTCGCGACATGCCCCGTAATCAGGAGGCTCTCAGGGCTGGCGCCCTGGCGCAGGTCCATCGTGGCCTCGTCGTGGTGCACGTCGATATGGGCCACGTCCACCCCGTGTTCGCTGTCGGTGGGGACCGGCAGGGGGCTGAGGCAGTACTGCTCACCGCCGGCGCGGCTTTCCCGCTCGCCGGCGCGCATGGGGGGCAACGATTCGTCTTTGGTCGGTTTGGGCATGCGGGGTTTTCCCTTGTTCTTATGGCCAGGGCGTCAGGGGCATGTCCGGCCAGTTGCCCACCTGATGGCGGGTGAGGCGGCGATCGCCGAGGGCGGAGAGCTCTTTCCACGCGTCGGACAGCGACGTGCCGCGGCGATGCAGCCGGAATACCCGGGTGGTGGACGCCTCGGGGCCCTTCGTGGGGATGACCCGGCCGAACGCGCGGTAGAGTTTGAGGCGGTAGTGTTGAGCCTGTGCATGGTTGTTCCGGTCAGGCCGCGCCAGCGGCGAATGGCAGTGTGGGGTAAGCCTTGCGCGGTGTCGGCTTGACCTCGATGCCGAAGCGGTCTTCGACATTGCCCAGTTCGACGAACTTCTC
>NZ_RCDA01000012.1 GCF_003664325.1 Alkalispirillum mobile | reverse complement strand
CAGGTCTATGTTTGCGCAGCAGCCGACTGGAAACTCCTTTGAGGCTATTCACCAGCGTGGAAACAGCAACCTTGGGTGGGTAATTCACCAGAAGGTGGACATGATCGTCCTCGCCGTCCATTTCTGCCAATTCTGCCTCGAAGTCTGAACAGACCTTGGTGAAGATGCCACGCAGTTGGTCGATGGCATCTCGATCCAGCACCTTGCGCCGGTATTTGGTCACGAAGACCAAATGTACGTGCACCTGAAAGACACAGTGCCTACCTGTGCGTATTTCTTGCTTGTCGCTCATAGACCAACTATATTTTAAGGTATGCGACGCCTTCAAGCCTTCCAATACGAATTGCGCCCGAACGGCGAGCAGCAGCGGAAGATGTGCCGCCTCGCCGGATCGTGCCGGTTCGTGTTCAACCGGGCGCTGGCGTTGCAGAAGGCGCGGTACGAGGCCGGGGAGAAGAAGCTGGGCTATGCGGCGTTGTGCAGGGAGTTGGTGGGCTGGAAGACAGCCCCGGAGACGGAATGGCTCGCCCAGTCCCCTTCCCAGCCGCTTCAGCAGGCACTCAAAGACCTGGAACGCGCCTACAGGAATTTTTTCGATCAGCGGGCTGCTTTCCCTCACTTCAAAAAGAAGGGTCGGCATGATGCCTTTCGTTTTCCACAGGGCATGAAACTCGACCAGGGCAACAACCGCCTGTTTCTGCCCAAGCTGGTCTGGGTCCGCTACCGCAACAGCCGCAAAGTGGTGGGCACGGTGAAGAACGTCACGGTGTCGGCCTCCGGCGGCAAGTGGTTTATTTCGATTCAGACCGAACGCGAGGTCGAGACGCCGCGCCACCCGGCCAGCGGCGTCGTTGGGGTCGATGTGGGGGTGGCGAATTTCGCCACGCTGTCCACCGGCGAGATCATCTCGCCGGTCAACGCCCTGGCCAAACGCCAGCGGCAACTCGTCCGCGCCCAGCGGGCGATGAGCCGCAAAAAGAAGTTCTCCCGCAACTGGATCAAGGCCAAGGCCCGCGTCCAGAAGATTCACACCCGGATCGGCAACACCCGACGCGACTACCTGCACAAACTCACCACCACCCTCAGCAAAAACCACGCGGCGGTGGTGATTGAGGACTTGCAGGTGCGGAACATGGCCAGGTCGGCGTCGGGGAAAGTCGAGCGACCGGGGCGAAACGTCCGCGCCAAGGCCGGACTCAACCGCTCCATTCTCGATCAGGGGTGGAGTGAATTCCGTCGCCAGCTTGAGTACAAGCAGACGTGGCGCGGCGGGATTGTCGTGGCGGTGCCACCGATGAACACCAGCCGAACGTGTTCGGCGTGTGGGCATGTGGCGAAGGAGAATCGCCGAAGCCAATCCCGTTTCGAGTGTGTTGCCTGCGGTCATACGGCAAATGCCGACATGAACGCCGCTCGCAACATTCTGGCGGCAGGGCATGCCGTCATGGCCTGTGGAGGGGATGTAAGCCCGTGCCGGCACCGAGGTGCCGGCACGGCGGCCCCTGCGAAGCAGGAACCCACCGAGGCCACCGGCGCCGGCTTGATGCCGGCACCGGCGCGGTAGGAATCCTCGTCCTTCAGGGCGAGGAGGATGTCAA
>NZ_RCDA01000011.1 GCF_003664325.1 Alkalispirillum mobile | reverse complement strand
TAGAGCGCCGGCCCCGGGGCCGACTCGCCGAAGGTCTCCATGCCGATCACCCGGCCCCGGTCGCCCAGCAGCGCCTGCCAGGGCATCGGGTGGGCCGCCTCCATGGCGATCACGGGCACACCGGCCGGCAGCACCGCCTCGCGATAATCCTGTGACTGCCGCTGGAACACCTCCAGGCAGGGCATGGACACCACCCGCACCCGGCGCCCCGCCTCGGCCAGCCGCTCGGCCGCCTGGCGCAGGATCTCCACCTCGCTGCCCGTGCCCAGCAGGATCAGCTCCGGCTCACCCTCGGGCTCCACCAGGGCGTAGCCGCCGCGGCGGATCTGCTGGAGCTGCTCGTCGCTGCGCGCCTGCGCCGGCAGCCCCTGGCGCGAGAGCGCGAGCAGGCTCGGCCCGTCCCGGCGCTCGATCGCCGCCTGCCACGCCGCCTGGGTCTCGATCGCGTCACACGGGCGCCAGACGTGCAGCCCGGGGATCAGCCGCAGGCTGGCCAGGTGCTCCACCGGCTGGTGGGTGGGGCCGTCCTCGCCCAGGCCGATGGAGTCGTGGGTGTGCACGAAGACCTGCTGGATGCCCATCAGCGCGGCCATGCGGATGGCGTTGCGCGCGTAATCGGAGAACACCAGGAAGGTGCCGGTGTAGGGGATGAACCCGCCGTGCAGCGCCAGCCCGTTGGCGAGCGCACTCATGCCGAACTCGCGCACCCCGTAGTGAACGTAGTTGCCGTCGGCGTCGGCCTTGCCGCCGCCGATCACCGCGCAGTCCTCCCACTTGGTGTTGTTCGAGCCACTGAGATCGGCCGAGCCGCCGATCAGCTCCGGCAGGTAGGGGCCCAGGCGGTTGAGCGCCTGCTCCGAGGCCTTGCGCGTGGCCACCTTGGCGCTCTCGTCCACCGCCGCGGCCAGCGCCTCCTCGGCGTGATCGGCAAAGCGCTCGGGCAACTGCCCCTTCATCCGCCGCTCGAACTCCGCGGCCATCTCCGGGTGCGCCTTGCGGTAGGCGGCCAGCCGCTCGTGCCACTCGGCCTCCTGCCGCTTGCCCCGCTCGCGGGCATCCCAGCCGGCGTAGATCTCGTGAGGGATCTCGAACGGGCCGTGGTCCCAGCGCAGGAACTCGCGCGTGGCCTGGATCTCCTCATCACCCAGCGGCGCGCCGTGCACCCCGTGGGTGCCGCAGACATTGGGCGCACCGAAGCCGATCACCGTCTTGGCGCAGATCAGGCTCGGCCGGTCGGTCACCGCCCGCGCCTCGTCGATGGCGCGCTTGATCGCCTCCGAGTCGTGGCCGTCCACATCGCGCACCACGTGCCAGCCGTAGGCCTCGAACCGGCCCGGGGTGTCGTCGGTGAACCAGCCCTCCACCTTGCCGTCGATGGAGATGCCGTTGTCGTCAAAGAAGCCGATCAGCTTGCCCAGCTTCAGCGTGCCGGCCAGCGAGCAGGCCTCGTGGCTCACCCCCTCCATCAGGCAGCCATCGCCCAGGAAGCAGTAGGTCCAGTGGTCCACCAGCGCATGGCCCGGCCGGTTGAACTGCGCGGCCAGGGTGCGCTCGGCCAGCGCCAGGCCCACCGCGTTGGCCAGCCCCTGGCCCAGCGGCCCGGTGGTGGTCTCCACCCCGGGGGTGTAGCCGTACTCCGGGTGGCCGGGGGTCTTGGAGTGCAACTGGCGGAAGGCCTTCAGCTCCGCCATGGGCAGCTCGTAGCCACTCAAATGCAGCAGGCTGTAGAGCAGCATCGAGCCGTGGCCGTTGGAGAGCACGAAACGGTCCCGGTCCCACCAGTGCGGGTTGGTCGGGTTGTGGCGCAGGTAATCGTTCCACAGCACTTCGGCAATGTCGGCCATGCCCATGGGCGCGCCCGGGTGACCGGACTTCGCGCGCTGCACCGCGTCCATGGACAGGGCTCGGATGGCATTGGCCAGCTCTCGGCGTGTGGGCAT
>NZ_RCDA01000010.1 GCF_003664325.1 Alkalispirillum mobile | reverse complement strand
GACTGCGCATAATGTATAGTCATGACGGTTTTGCGAGGCGCACCTATGCACCTCGCCAGCCGCCGGTGTTACACTCGGCATTGCTGGTAACTCCTATGTCCACCCCCTTAACCGGGGGGCCAGCCAGGAGCCCGGAGAGCGGCCACTCTCGCGGGCTCCACTCATTTCCGGGCTATGGTTTTTCCTTCGCTCGCATCGTCATCGCTCTCAATCTCTCGCTCTCTCTCAACCAATCTCTACCGCTCTCACCTAATCTCAATTCGCCATACAGGGCCATTAATGGCCGTGGCGTTTCGCCATGATGCCGGATTCATTTCGACCTGCCAAGCAGGGCCAGAATACGGTGCATTAGTTGCTTAATAGTGGTGCGTTTATGGTTCTGAAGCTCGCGTATCTGCCGCCGGTGCTCGGCCAGTAATTGCAGCTCCAGCCAGATTGTCCGCAGCTCCGCCGGAGTGCGGGCCATTCGGGCGGAAAGGGCCTGATCGTAGAGCCGCCCATCGGGGCGGATCTCCCAGCCTTCCCAGGCCGGGTGCATCTGCGCCAGATCCCCCGCGCGCAGCTCCAGGGCGCGCAGCACCGGACCCGAGACCCGGTGCCGGCCGGTCTCCTGGCGGTAGAGCGTGCCGGGGTGGATGCCCAGCCACTCCGCTGCTTCCTCCAGGGTGAGCCCCGCACGGCGGCGGGCGCGGTAGATCGGGTTATCCAGGCGTTGGGTGTCGGTCATGGGCGGGGTGCCTCCTGATGGACCGGACCCGGGCCAGCAGGGCGCGGGGCCGGTTGGGTGCTGAACGGGTAGGGCAAGGGGGCCGCGAGGCCGGCGCCCAGGGCCTGCCGAGTGCCGGACCCTCCGACCCGTGGGACCATGCTTCCCTGCATCTGCTGCCAGCCAGACGGGCGGGTCTGCGCCTCCTTGCGCAGCCCTCGCGCACCACCTCCGAGGCCGGGTGTATCGACATATGTCGGGACAGGTGTCGATACCCTGGCGGCGGTCGGGAGCCACCCAGGATTCTCACCAGTGATAAAGGTTGCTGGTATTACTAGCGACAGCAACCACCAGCCACCCCCCAGGACCCGGCGCGGCGGCCCCCCAGGTTCTGGGGCCCCGCCGCGCTCACCGCACGCACTCATGCCGCCATCTCCCGAGGCACGATGACCACCGTGCCACCCTCGAACCCGAGTAACCGCCACGCCGAGGGGAACCATTCACCCGTACCCTTGAGCCACCACCCACCACCAGGGCAGCGGCGCGGCAGGTCGGCCGGCTCGCAGCGCTCGCGCACGTAGGCCGGGCACAGCCACCACGCCCGCTCGGCACGGGCCGCGTCGTTCAGTCCGCCATTGCCGTGGATGCGTGCCCCCTTGGGGAGCGCTCCCTCTATGTCCTTGCTGGCGTACTTGGCCAGGTAGCCCACCGCGTTGCGGGCCCACTCGATGCGGGTCAGCCCGTGGGGCCACCAGCCGGCCTTGTCCGGCTTGGGCAGGCGCACCCGGCGGGGGAGCCAGAGCATGATGTGGTAGTGCGGCCGGCCGCGGCGGGTCAGCTCCAGAACCCAGGTGTAGCGCAGCCGCAGACGGCGGCGCTTGAGCCACTGCCGGGCGCGTTTGATCAGCTCGGAGATGTGCCGGGGCGACCACTGGTCGTCGTGGGCGTAGGTCAGCGTGACCATCGCCGCGCGGAAGCCACTCGGCAGGGTCTCGCAGTGCAGACGGGCCGAGGTGATGACCGCCTGTTTCATCCGCTTCATCCGGGCCTGATGCGGGTCCACCCGCAGCCGCGTGTCACTTGTTGAGGTATGGACAAGCCCAGCGGCCTGCGGCCGCTCGGGCCGTGCCCCGGGCGCTGTGTCGGGGCGAGTGACTGCGCATAATGTATAGTCATGACGGTTTTGCGAGGCGCACCTATGCACCTCGCCAGCCGCCGGTGTTACACTCGGCATTGCTGGTAACTCCT
>NZ_RCDA01000009.1 GCF_003664325.1 Alkalispirillum mobile | reverse complement strand
AACCCGGTGACCTGGGGCAGCGAGGCCGAGGCGGCGCCGGGGCGCGCCAGGGCGAGGTACAGTCCGTTGTGTTGGGGCATGCCGGCTCCGTGGCAGTGCGTGACGTCTCTATCCTAGACGAGGCCAATGCTAGGGCGATTGCCGGGGGGCGTCAAATGGGCACGGGCAGACTGGCAGGGATGCGACTTACGCTGCCGGCTGCACCCGGGCCTGCTGTTGTCGGTAGGCATCCATCTCGATGCGTCCGATCTGCGGGGTGAGTTGGCAGCGCTGGCGGCGCCAGGGAAAGCGGGCCTGGGCGTTGCTGCGTTTCATTCCCTCGTCGGCCTGCCAGGCCTCCAGGTCGAGATCGCGCCAGAAGCGGGGGTCGCGGCCGGTCTGGCGGTCGTACTCGGCGGTCACCGGGTCGCGGGCGCGGAAGGGCTCCAGGCGGGGTACGTCGGGCAGTGGCTGGGTAATGTCCATGTAGCGCTGGATCATGTCCCAGAGGGCGCGTACCTCGTGGTGGTGATCGACCACCCCGCTCAGCGAGGTCTGGTTGAACAGCTCACCGGTGTAGCGGTGCACGAACATCAGCCGGTAGAAGATCCCGCCCCGCTGCACCACCCGCTCGAGATAGGCATCGAACTCCACGAAGGGGGCCTCCAGCGGGGGTTCGCGCCGTCCCCGGGCAAAGCGCACCTGGCCGGTGCGGCGGTTGAACGCACTCTGGCGGTTATCCAGGTAGCGCTGACTGCGGGCGGCGATGAACCCGTGGAAGGGCTTGAGCAGGAAGGCACCGAGGTGGATCAGGCCGATCATCAGGGGTTGGGTGGTGTAGACCGTGATCACCAGGGAGCCCAGAACGCCGGCCCCTAAAATCAGCATTATTACAGAGACATAGATAAGATCATTATATTTAGAGAGGGCCTCATCAATAACAATGGAGAAATAAAATGGAATCGCCAGGAGGGCGAAAAAGTAAATCACCGGAACCGCGAGTATCAGCACGGAGAGCCCCAGCTGGCTTTTCAGGAAGCGGATCCGCTCGTGATCCCACCACCAGTCGTCCGACTGGTAGAACGCCGGGTCCTGCGCCTCCTGGTGCTGCATGAACTCGGCGTCTTCCAGCACCAACTGGTGGGGGTCGATGTGGGCGTAGTCGCCGAACGGCAGCAGGGTCTCGCCGAACCGGTCCCGCGCCCTCGGCGGGGTTGGCAGTGGCGGAATGGCGTCGGGACGGTAGGCCCCGGGGGCGTAGTCACCGGAGGGACCGGAGTGGTTCATAGGTCGAACTCCTCGATATGCCAGTACAGCGGATCCCGTGATCGCCCGGTCAATTGTTTCACGAGCGCCGTGAAGGGATTGTTGACCGTATGTCGCGTGCGGCCCGGTGGCTCGCCATGCTCGCCTTCCCGGTAGGGTGCGTATCGGGTCAGGGCGGGGGTGGGCAGGACCATCTCGCCCCGCTCCCACGGGATGCGGGCCTGCAGGGCGATCCGCAATCGGGCGCTGGAGGAGATGGCGACGTTGCCGAACTCCACTCGCTCCTCGGCGGCCCGGCGCCGGACCAGAAAGCGCACGGCGCTCTCCCGTGGCAGCAGTTGGCGCCGGCCGATCACGAAGGGGTCCGGTGCCTCGGTAATGTAGGTCGAGGCGTACTGATCCCCGAACCGGGTGGGGGTCGTGGCCGTGGTCTGGGTGAGCTCCTGGACGGCCAGGGTCAACGATTCGCCCGGGCCGATCCGGAAGCGGCTGATCAGGGGCGTGCGGATGGTGACCACGTAATCGCGGTTGCCGGGCCTGGCCGTCTCGCCGATGCTGGCCAGCAGCGCGTGCTGCTCGTCCGCCCCGAGCCGGTGGTAGCGCTGCACCTCGATCTCGATCGGGCTGAGAGCGGTGAGCACCTGCGGGTAGTAGCGGACATCGTCCGCGGATTCCATCTCCTCGTGAGGGTGGGTGCCAAGGGGGCCCTGCCGGAGTAGCTGCTCGAATTCGCTGTCCTGGTTCATGGCCGCGTAGCTGGTCCCCCCGATGGCCAGTCCCAGGCCCAGCAGGGCCCAGCCCCAGCCCGGGATGAGCAGAATGCCCGTCAGCAGCGGGGCGGTCAGGAACAGTGCGGCACCGGCCACCGCGACACCGTGCCCGGCAGCGGCGTCGCGATCACCCCGTTGCAGGCTGATGCGCAGCTCCCAGGCGCTGACACCAACGGCGGCAACGCCGGCCAAGAAATTCGCCAGACCAATCGTGCGAACCAGGGTGCTGGCTCCGACCTTCTGCAAACGGGCGCCGATCAGCGGCCAGTTCTTCATGTCGAACAGGGGGCGTTGCACAAAATGCCCCGTCCGCGATACCGGCTCCGGATACAGCGCGGTGTGCAGTTTCATGGAGGCTGCTGTCAGGTCAATGAATGCACCAATAGCCCTCGTGCGCTGCAGACCGACATGGCCTTGTCTCTCAGCTTGAAGAAGTCCTGAAGCCTCCCGCCCCAGGTTATAAATCGCAAAGCCCACCAACATCCGCGAGACGGCCGGTCCGTCCACCACCACCCGGGCCTGCTCGGCCACCCTTACCAGTCGGAGCTGGGCGGCCCGGGCTGCCTCGGGGTGGGCGGCGGGCAGGACGAACACCAGGGTGTGCCCCGCCGCGCGCCGGATGGCCTCGTCCACCTCGGCGCTCATGCGTTTCGGGCTGGTGGAGCCGGTGAGCTGGCCGTCGGCATCGACCTGGTCGGCGTAGAGATAGTCCCGCCGGGTCTGCAGGGTCTCGCTGGCGCGGTCGCGGTCGGTGAGGCCCCAGTGGAGGCCATCGCCATGCACCCCCACGATGGTGTAGCGCTCCAGATCGACCTGGCTTCGACGCATGATGCGCAGCTCGCCGCCCAGGTTGCCGTCGATCAGATTGGCGTGGCGCTCGACCGCGGTGAATAGGCGCTGCAACTGGAAGACCTCCACTTCATCGGCCACCCGTTCCGCGGCGCGCAGCACGGCCTGGCTCCACTGGCTTACCACCGTGCGCAGGAGCCCCCCGACCCTGCCGGCGTTGCTCAGGTGGAGAACGGCGTCGGTCTGCGCCTGTTCCTGTTCGGCCAGATTGCGGGCCATCAGCCCGAGCGTCTGGAGGCCCAGCGCCTCGGCCCAGGCCTCGTCGATCTCGCTGTCGTCCGCGGCCAGCCGGCGCAGGCGCGCCGCCGACGGGGCGCCATCGTCCAAGCCGGGCGCCGAGTCATCGTCCGAATCGGGGTCGGACGGCGTCCACAGCGCCTGCAGGTTGGCATCGGTCAGCAGCGCGGCGAGCAGCCGCCGGGCCCGGGCACGCAAGGCGTCCACGCCCCGGACACTGCCTTGATCGCGCAGCACGTCGGGCAGTTGGTGCAGCAGGCCGAAGAGGTCAGCACACAGGGCGTAGCCCTCGCAGACCCCTAGATCGGGGTGGCTGGTGAAATCCCGGAGGCTGGCGCTGAGCTGCCCGCCGTTGCTCAACCCCTCCAACACGGTCAGGTGCTGCCCGATGGCCTCGACCGCCTCCGCGCGTTCGTGTTGCCTGAGGACCTGGCCCAGTTTGTCCGGGTCGATGGCACCCCGGTGGGCCGCAAGCGGGTTCGGCTCGCCGCCGCCCGGCATTGCGAACAGGGCCTGATCGATCAGCTTGGCGGAGTGGGCCAGCGGGCTATCGGCGAGGGTGCCATCCAGGCCGTCCAGGTAGTGCAGGGCCAGGTGGAGCTGTGCCAGGGCGTGGCGCAGTGCGAACAGCGGGTCGGGCACGGGTACGGCGACAATGCCCGGGTTGTCGCGGATGGGGGCGAGCAGGTCCTCGTCCGTCGCATCACAGCCCAGCTCCAGGGTGGCGGCCCGGTCGGTTTCCCCGGCCTCGGCCCAAAGGGCCCGGAGCCTGCTGCACAGCTCATCGGACCCCGGCCCGGTGAACTCGGGGGTGAAGGTGTCCGGTGAGCCGAGCAGCAGTTCCATGCCCGGGTCGCGTGGGCGCAGGGCGGGGAGTTCGGCCAGCCGACCGGCGGGGAAGCCCCTGGAAAGAGAGAGAAACGGGTCGTCCTCCTCGGGGGAGGTATGCATCAGAACGGCATGGGCATGGCCGACCCCGGTGGTCCGGGCCTCCCGCCGTTTGGCGTGCTGCTCCAGCCACCGGATGTAGGCCCAGCTCCAGACCACTTCACTGAAGGCCACGCGCACCCGATGCAGGGTGGCGGCCCCCTGGAGCATGGCCGGCATCAGGAGATCGTCCAGCCATTCGCCCTCGGCCGGGCGCTCATCGGCGGCCTCGCCCTGTTCGGCCAGTGCCCGGTAGTGGGCCAGGTCCACGTCGCTGAGTCGGCCGTCCGGGCCCACTTCGAGCTCGCGCCAGAGCCGGTCTTCGAAAAAGACGTAGAACCGCCCCGGGCGCAGCATGCCCACGGCGATACCGTTGTACACCGGGACGCTGCTCCGGTCGTTGCGTTGCTGACGATGGAACTCGGCCAGCGGGCGGATGCCCAGCAGGGTGTTGTCCTGAAGCCCCTCCTCGCGCTCCTCCGTGGCCTTCGCATGCTCGAGCAGGAGGATCTCGATCTCCCCGGCCCCTTCGCGTTTCG
This sequence comes from Alkalispirillum mobile, assembly GCF_003664325.1. Classification (NCBI taxonomy): domain Bacteria; kingdom Pseudomonadati; phylum Pseudomonadota; class Gammaproteobacteria; order Chromatiales; family Ectothiorhodospiraceae; genus Alkalispirillum; species Alkalispirillum mobile. The sequence continues at coordinate 495 of NZ_RCDA01000009.1, read as the reverse complement.
GGATCACCAGGACCAGGCTGCCATCCTCTTCGTCGCGATACGCCGCGCGCCGCCGCACGCCCAGGTCGATCTTCTCGGTGCTTAATGCCCTCAGCTCTCTCTCGCTCATCACTCCGAGCCCCCCGTTTCCGGCCCCTGGCCGTCGTGCAGCCGCGCTTGCTGGCCGTCTCGTTCACCGCTGGTGACATCGAGCAGAATGGCTCGATCGCCTAGGGGTGCCGCTTCCGGTTGTTCGGTATCGCCATCGGAGCGGCCGCCGGTGGACGGAACGCGATTGAAGCTCGGCGGCGAGATTTCGCGCGGACGCTCCGGGGGACTGGCCTGCTGCCCGCTGCCCGACCCGGGGCTGCCACCGGAGTTCATGCGGATGGCCGCGCCGCTGAGGGTGATGCCAGCCGGATCGATCTTGATGAAGCTGCCCCCGGCCTGGAGGGTGATCTCGGCACCGGCTTCGAGGACCAGGTTCATGCCGGCAACCTGGTGGATCTCCCTGCC
>NZ_RCDA01000008.1 GCF_003664325.1 Alkalispirillum mobile | reverse complement strand
GCCCACCCGATGCCCTGGCAGGCGCTGCTGGGCGACCGGGGCCGGGTGATCGGCATGGAGACCTTCGGCGAGTCGGCCCCGGGGCCGGCGCTCTATGAGCACTTCGGCTTTACCGTCGAGGCCGTGCTGGAAGCCGCGCGCGCGGTCTAAGCGCGCGCGACCGGTCTGAGGAGACAAGGGCACCATGCCGATCAAGGTGGCGATCAACGGCTACGGCCGTATCGGGCGCAATATCCTGCGGGCACTGTACGAGTACGGCCGCAGCGACGAGATCCGTATCGTGGCGGTCAACGAGCTCTGCGACCTGCGGACGGCCGCTCACCTGACCCGTTACGACACCGCTCACGGCCGCTTCCCCGGCGACGTGCAGGCCGGTGACGGTGAACTGGAGGTCAACGGCGACCGTATCCGTTATTTCTCGGAGAGTGATCCGTCACGGCTGCCCTGGGATGAGCTGGGCGTCGACGTGGTGCTGGAATGCACCGGGGTGTTCGCGACCCGGGAGCAGGCAGCGCAACACCTGGCGGCCGGGGCGCGCAAGGTGCTGATCTCGGCGCCGGGCGGGCCGGACGTGGACGCCACCGTGGTCTACGGGGTGAACCACGACATCCTCCGGGCCGGGCATACCGTGGTCTCCAACGCCTCCTGCACCACCAACTGCCTGGCCCCCATCGTGCAGCCGCTGCACCGGGCCATCGGCATCGAGCAGGGGCTGCTCACCACCATCCACGCCTACACCAACGACCAGGTGCTCACCGACTCGCCCCACGCCGACCTGCGCCGGGCGCGCTCGGCCACCCTGAGCCAGGTGCCCACCAAGACCGGCGCAACCCGGGCCTTGGGGCTGGTTCTGCCGGAGATGGCCGGCCGCCTGGACGGTTACGCCATGCGCGTGCCGACGCTGAACGTCTCCATGGTGGATCTCACCTTCAACGCCGGGCGCGAGACCTCGGTGGAGGAGGTGCACCAGGTCGTCCGTGAGGCGGCGGACGGGCCCATGGGCGGGGTGCTGGCGGTGAACGACGAGCCGCTGGTCTCCATCGATTTCAACCACCACCCGGCCTCCGCGGTGTTCGATGCCACCCTGACCAAGGCGAAGGGGCGGCTGGTGAAGATCTGCGCCTGGTACGACAACGAGTGGGGCTTCGCCAACCGGATGCTGGACACGGCGGTCGCGATGATGCGGGCGCCGGACTAGGAGGACACCATGCGTATCGCCACCGTCGAGTACAACGGCAAGACCCTGCCCGTCCGCGTGGCGGATGACGGCACCACGGTGACCCCGCTGGCCGGGGTGGACAGCGTTCAGGCGCTGCTGGAAGGGGGCACCACGCCGCGGCCGGCGGAGACCCCGGCGATCCCCATTGAACAGGTCCGGCTGCTGGCGCCCATCCCGGTGCCGCGCCGGAACATCATGTGCCTGGGGCTCAACTACGCCGACCACGCCGAGGAGTCCATGGCCGCCAAGGGCCGGGACTGGAAGCTGCCCGAGGCGCCGGTGGTGTTCACCAAGGCCACCACCTCGGTGACCGGGCCGGGGGCCGCGGTGGTGGTGGACCCGAAGGTCACCGAGCAGCTGGACTGGGAGGTGGAGCTGGGGGTGGTGATCGGCCGTGGTGGCCGGCATATCCCTCAGGAACGGGCGCTGGAGCACGTCTTTGGCTACACGGTGGTCAACGACCTGTCCGCCCGCGACCTGCAGTTCCGCCACAAGCAGTTCTTCCTGGGCAAGTCCATGGACGGCAGCTGCCCCATGGGCCCGTGGATTACCACCGCCGACGCGGTGCCCGACCCGCAGGCGCTGCGCCTCACCTGCCGGGTCAACGGCGAGCTGAAACAGGATGGCCACACCGGTCAGATGGTCTTCTCCATCGCCGAGACCATCGCGACCCTCTCGCGGGTGATGACCCTGCAGCCGGGGGACGTGATCGCCACCGGTACCCCGGCGGGCGTCGGGTTCGCCCGCAAGCCGCCGGAATACCTGTGGCCGGGAGACGTGGTGGAGTGCGAGATCGAGGGGCTCGGCACACTGAGAAACCCCATGGTCGGGCCCACGCAATGAGGGGCACGAGCGCGGCGGTCCAGCCCGGCGCGCTCAGCCGGAGCGCCAGAGCTGTACCCCCAGGTAGATGCCGAAACCGGTGAACAGCAGCCCGGCCGGTATGCCGTAGACGATTCCGGCGTTGGGGTCAGCCCATGCGCTGTAAAGAAGGCCCAGGCCGAACAGGGTGATCAGCCCGGGCAGCAGGATGGCGAATGCCTTCTGTCCCACGGCACCTCCTCTATATGATATCGGGTCTCAGCCCAGCAGCCGGCGCTGGGCCTCGCGGTACTTGTCGGCGGTCCGCTGCAGGATCTCCTCCGGCAGGCGCGGCCCGGGCGGCGTCTTATCCCAGTCCAGCGTCTCCAGGTAATCGCGCACGAACTGCTTGTCGAAGCTCGGCGGCGAGGTGCCGGGGCGGTACTGGTCCGCCGGCCAGAAGCGCGAGGAGTCGGGGGTCAGCGCCTCGTCGATCAGCAGCAGCTCGCCGTCGGCATCCACCCCGAACTCGAATTTGGTGTCGGCGATGATGATGCCGCGCTCGCGCGCATAGTCCGCCGCCTCGCTGTAGAGCTGCAGGGTCACCTCGCGGATGCGCTCGGCCAGGGGCTCGCCGATAGCCTTCACCACCGCGTCAAAGCTCACGTTCTCGTCGTGGTCGCCCACCGCCGCCTTGGTGGAGGGGGTGAAGATGGGCTCGGGCAGCTGCTCCGCCTGGCGCAGACCCGGGGGCAGAGGGATGCCGCAGATCTGGCCGGTGGCCTGGTAGTCCTTCCAGCCGGAGCCGATGATGTAACCGCGGGCGATGGCCTCCACCGGCAGCGGCTTGACCCGCTTGACCACCACCGCGCGCCCGGCCACCCGCGCCTGCTCCGCCGGGTCGGGGATCACGTCCTCGGGGCGGTCGTCCAGCAGGTGGTTGGCGATGATGTGGCGGGTGTGTCCGAACCAGAAGCTGGAGACCGCCGTCAGCACCCCGCCCTTGCCCGGGATCGGATCCGGCAGGATGACGTCGAACGCGGACAGGCGGTCGGTGGTGACGATGAGCATGCGCTGATCGTCCACCGCGTAGATGTCCCGCACCTTGCCGCGGTGCAGGCACTCCAGCGACTTCAGGTCGGCCTGGTAGAGGGCCTGGGGTGTGTCGGCCATGTGGGCTGGCTCCCGGGTTTTTTGGGTTTGCCCGGATGGTACAACAGAAGGGGGAGCTTGTGCCGGCCCGGGGTGTCAGTCCGCCCGCTTGATCGCCTGAAAGGCCTCCAGCGCCTGCTCGCGGCCCAGCTTCAGGTCGATCAGCGGCCGTGGGTAGTCCTGTCCCAGGGTAAGTCCGGCGTCGCGCAGCACTGCGGCGGGCGCCTCCCAGGGGGCGTGGATGTACTTGTCTGGCAGCTCGGCCAGTGCCGGCAGCCAGCGGCGCACGTAGCCGCCCTGCGGGTCGAAGCGCTCGCCCTGACGGACCGGGTTGAAAACGCGGAAGTAGGGCGCGGCGTCGGCGCCGCAGCCGGCCACCCACTGCCAGCCCATGGCGTTGCTGGCCGCGTCCCAGTCCACCAGGGTGTCGCGGAACCAGCGCTCACCCGCCTGCCAGGGCAGGCGCAGGTGCTTGACCAGGAAGGAGCCAGTGACCATCCGCACCCGGTTGTGCATCCAGCCGGTCCGCCAAAGCTCCCGCATGCCGGCGTCCACCAGCGGGATGCCCGTGCGGCCGGCCTGCCAGGCATTCAGCCACTCATCACCGGGGTCCTCGCGCCAGGGAAAGTCGGCGAAGCGCGGGTCCACCGGTTGATCGGCCAGGTCGGGGTGGTGCCAGAGCAGGTGGTGGGCGAACTCCCGCCAGCCCACCTCGGAGAGAAAGGTCTCGCTGGCCTGCTCCGGCGCCCCGTCCTCACGGGCGGCCACCACCTGCCACCAGATCTGGCGAGGCGACAGCTCGCCGAAATGCAGCGCGGGGGAGAGGCGCGAGGTGCCCGGCTCGGCGGGCAGGTCGCGGGCCTGGTGGTAACGGGGCAGAGCCTCTGCGGTGAAGGCCTCCAGTCGCCGCAGGGCCGCCGCCTCGCCGGGCGTCCAGGTGGCCCGCAGCCCGTCGTCCCAGGGGATGCGGGGGAGCAGTTCCAGGGCCTCCAGCGAAAGACGCTCCGCCTCCGGTGCGGGCCGGTCCCCCAAGTCGGGGGCCGGCAGCGGCGTCTCGGGCGGAGGGGCCCGCCGGCAGGTCCGCCAGAACGGGGTAAAGGCCTTGTAGGGCTGGCCGGACTGGTTGCGGATGGTCCAGGGCTCGTGCAGCAGGGCGGCCTGGAAGCTCTGGCAGTCGAGGCCCTCTTCGCGCAATGCCTGCTTGACGCGCCGGTCGCGGGCCACGGCGTCCGGCTCGTACAGCCGGTTCCAGTGAACGGCCTCGGCACCGCAGGCCCGGGCCAGGTCGCGCAGGGCATCCAGCGCCGGCCCGCGGCGCAGGACCAGCGGTATGCCGGCGTCGGCCAGGGCGGATTCCAGAGCCGCCAAGCTGTGGTGGAGGTACCAGTCACTGGCCGCCCCGGGGCGGTACTGGGGGGTCTCCTCCGGGGCGTGGATGTAGACCGCCACCACCGGGCCGCCCCGCCGGGCGGCGTGGTACAGGGCGGGGTTGTCCGCCAGGCGCAGGTCGCGGCGTAGCCAGACTAGGGTGGTGGGCATGGCTCAGCCGGCGGTGTTGATCAGGGCGCGATCCAGCGCCTGCAGCGCCCGACCGATCTCCAGCGGCAAGGCCTGGACCGGCGGCGCCGCCGCCCGCTCCGCGCCCGGGCCGGAGAGGAAGAGCTGGTGCTCGGGGTCGGCGGGCAGGCGCTGCAGCACGGCCTTGAGGCTCCCCTGATCGGCCCGGCTGTCACCGAACAGGACCGTACCCACCAGGTCATCCCGGCGCCCGTGCCGGGTCACAACCTCCAGCGGCAGGGGGCGACCGGTGTAGATCACCCGATAGCCGTGCTCGACCGCGCACAGGGCAAAGACCAGGGTGGGGATCTCGCAGATCTCGCCGGGCAGGCAGGCGATCAGTAGCCGGGGGCCGCGGGCGCGGGCGTACTGGTGGTGAAAGCGGGCGCCCAGGCGGTGGCGCAGGTAGCTTTCCAGGAAATGGGCCTGCAGTTGCACCTCGCCGCCTGTGGCCGCGGCGTTCCGGTAGTCCTCCAGCAGGGGCAGGATCAACTCCTGCCCCACCAGTTCCACCGGGTAGAGGGAAAGTGCCTCGTTGTAGGCCTGGTCCATGGTGAGCGGGTCCAGCGCCGCCAGGGCCTTTTCCATGCGCTCGCGGTAGTGGCCCCAGGGGCTGTCCCCGGGGGGCGCTGTGGTCTCGCCAGGGGAGGTCAGGCCGGCTTCCCGGTCCAGCACCTCGCGGGTGCGGCTGATGGGGATGCCCTGCTCAAGCAACTCCAGGATGTGCTTGATTCGCTCGATGTCCGCGTCGGTGTAGAGCCGGTGCCCCTTGGGGGTGCGCTGCGGCCGCAGCAGCCCGTAGCGCCGCTCCCAGGCGCGCAGGGTCACCGGGTTGACGCCGGTCAGGGCGGTGGCGGTGCGAATAGGGTAAAGGCCGTCTACCGTCAGCATGATTGATCGGGGGTCGGTTGTTTTGGGTGCGTGTCCGCGCGCAGGGTCAGGCGCTGCAGATCGATATGGCCGGACCGGAAGCCCGCTTCACAGTACGCCAGGTAATAATGCCACATGCGGCGGAAGGGGGTGTCGAAGCCCAGCCGGGTCAGCGCCGGTTCGGCGGCCTGGAAGCGCTCGTTCCAGTCCGCGAGCGTGCGCGCGTAATGGAGTCCGCTGCTGTGACACTGGCCCAGGTGCAGGCCGACGCGCCGGGCGTGCTGCTGCAGATGGGTGGGCGTGGGCAGCATTCCGCCGGGGAAGATGTAGCGCTGGATGAAGTCCGGGTGGGCGCGGTAGCTCTCGAAGGCATCCTCGCGGATGGTGATGATCTGGGCCACGGCCCGCCCGCCGGGCCGCAGGCAGTGCTGTACCGTTTCGAACCAGGTGCGCCAGTGGGCCTCGCCCACCGCCTCGAACATCTCGATGGATACCACGTGGTCGAAACGCTCACGCAGCTCCCGGTAGTCCTGCAGCCGCAGTTCCACCCGGTCGCTGAGCCCGGCCTGCTGGATGCGCTGGCGGGCCCAGGCCAGCTGGCTTGGCGACAGGGTGATGCCGGTGACCCGCAGGCCGGCCCGGGCCGCGGCCTCGGCGAAACCGCCCCAGCCGCAGCCGATCTCCAGCACGTGCTCGCCGGGACGAGCATCCAGCTGCTCGAGAATGGCGCGGTACTTGGCATCCTGCGCCTGCTCCAGGTTCATCGCCGGGTCGCTGTACCAGGCCCCCGAGTAGGTCATGCCCGGATCGAGCCAGAGCCGGTAGAAGGCGTTGCCCAGGTCGTAGTGCGCCATGATGTTACGGCGCGCACCGCGGCGGCTGTTGTGACGCGAGCGGTGGAAGAGCCATAGCGCCAGGCGGGTGAACACCCCGCCGCGTAGCCGGTAGTCGTAGGCGCTATGGTTGAGGTTGAGCAACTCCAGCAATCGGGCGGTCTTTGGGCTGTCCCAGTCGCCGGCCATGTAGCTCTCCGCCAGGCCCACGTCGCCGCGCTGGAGCAGCCGGCGGATGAGGCCGAGCGGCCGGTGGAGTACCCAGGTGGCCTCTGGGCCCGGCTCGGGGGCGGTGACGGTGACCGACTCGCCGCCGGGCAGTCGCAGGTGCAGCGTGCCCACGGCGAGCCGGCGCAGCCACCGACCCATGGGGCGCACGCTGCCGGGCAACGGGGCACTGAGGCGGGCGGTGCGTTCCAGGCTAGTCATGGCGCGTCTCCCCTGCCGGGGCTGGTGTAAAGTCGGGTTGCGGTGCCGGGACGGGCGCCGAAGCCGGCGCGGCCTGGCGCGCCGGCTCCCAGGGCGCGGGCACGCCCAGGCCCCGGGCCACCTGCAGGGCGGACTGCAGCCCGTCCTCGTGGAAGCCGTAGCCGAAGTAGCTGCCGCAGAACCAGGTTCGCTCCCGCCCCTGCAGGCTGGGCAGCAGGGCCTGGGCGCCGCGCGTGCCCTGGTCAAAGACCGGGTGGGTGTAGTACATGCGCCGCAACACGCGTTCCTCCCGGGCCGGCACGATGGGGTTCAGGGTGACGAACAGGTCGCGCGTGGTGGACAGGCGCTGCAGGCGGTTCATCCAGTAACTGACCGAGACCGGGCGCTGTTGGTTCTCGCCCTGGCGGGACAGGTGGTTCCAGCTGGCCCAGATGGCACGGCGACGGGGCATCAGTGCCGGGTCGGTGTGCAGAATGGCCTCGTTGGTCTGGTAGCGGAAGCGGCCGAGCAGGTCTGCCTCCCCGTCGGTGGGGCGATCCAGCATGGCCAGGGTTTCATCCGCGTGGCCGGCCAGGACCACCTGGTCGAAGCGCCCGAGTAACCCCTGGTCGCCGTACAGCGTGACGCCCTCGTGGTCACGGTGGACGCGCCGGACCGGGGTGTCGGTATGGCTGGCCTCCAAGGCCGGCAGCATCCGCTGGACGTACTCGCGGCCGCCGCCGGTGACGGTGCGCCACTGCGGGCGGTTGGACAGCCGAATCAGCCCGTGCTGGTCGAAGAACCTCAGGAACCGCTCCAGCGGGAAGTCGCGCAGGCTGGCCTGGGAGCAGGACCAGATGGCCGCGGCCATGGGCAGCAGGTAGTGGTCGACAAAGCCCCGGCCCATGCGCCGTTGCTGCAGGTAGTCGCCCAGGGTAAGGGTGTCGGGGATGCCCTGGCGCAGGTAGCGCCGGGCGTGGGCATTGAAGCGCACGATATCGGCGACCATTCGCAGGAACCGCGGACTGACCAGGTTACGGCGTTGGGCGAACAGGGTGCCGACGCTGTCCCCGGCCCACTCCACGTCCTCGTCCACTACCGACACGGCGAAGGACATATCGCTTTCCTGGGTGGGGACGTCCAGGTGGCGGAAGAGCGCGGTAAGGGCCGGGTAGTTGGGCTCGTTGTAGACGATGAAGCCGGTGTCCACGGGGGTAGAGCCCTCGGGTAGCATGGCCTCGACGGTGTGGGTGTGCCCGCCCACGTAGCTGTTCCGCTCGAACAGCGTGACCCGGTAGCGGCGGCTGAGCAGCCAGGCGGCCCCCAGCCCGGAAATGCCGCCACCGACCACGGCGATATGCCCCTCTGCCATGCGTCCGACCTCCGGATGGCGAAAATGTTTGTACAACTATTGTATACACGCTGTGCAAATGCAAGCCGGGCTGCACCGCGGGTGTCCCGGTGCGTTATCCTTCAGGCGCTGCGTGGCCGGACGGGATAGAGACGGAAGGTGAGGGGATACTGGCAGAGCTATCTGGGCCGTTTTCTCGGGCTGCTTTCAGGCTGGTTGCTGGCCGGGACCTGGGGGTTGGTGCCCGGGCTGTTGCTGGGGTGGGCGGCGGATATGCTGGTCCGCCACCACCGCTTTTGCGGCTGGGCCTGGTCCGGGTGCGGGATGGACGGGGCGGAGCGGCGCTGCGCCGGGGTGCTGCTGGCGCTGATGGGCCGGCTGGCCAAGGCGGACGGTCGGGTCAGCGAGGCGGAGGTGGCGGTCACCGAGGCGATCCTGGGCGAGTTGAACCTCACCGGCGTGCGCCGGCAGCGGGCGATCACCCTGTTCCGCCGTGGACGGGATGGGCGGTTACCGCTGCGCGCTCTTTTGCGCAGCCTGCGGCGGGGGCTGCGCGCCCGGCCGGAGTGGCGCCCCCGGGTGCTGTCCGCGCTGGTGCGCCTGGCCGCTGCCGACGGTCCCCCGGACCCGGTGCAGTATCGCCTCCTGGTGCGGGTGTGGCGCGGGCTCGGTCATGCCCGGCACGATCTGGATCAGCGCCTGGCCGGGGGTGTGGGCCAGCGCCGCCCGGGGCAGCCGTTCCAGGGCGGGGACGAGGTGGCCCGCGCGCGGGCACTGTTGGGGGTGGCAGCGGACGCCGGCCGCGCCGAGGTGCGCCGGGCGTATCGCCGCGGCCTCAGTCGCCACCACCCGGACCGGGTCCAGGCGCGCGGTGCCAGCGCCGCGGAGGTGCGCCACGCGGCCAACCGCACCCGCGAACTGCGCGAGGCTTGGGAGCTTTTGCGCCACCATCACGACTGAGTAAGTCCCGGGCTGGCCACTCCAATATGCACCGGGGGGTGGCCTTGGGTTAAAGTACGGCACTCCTGTTACAAAGAAAGGCTGCGAGAGATCCATGAAGGCGGACTTCAGCAAGGTACGTGCAGTGCTCTACGACCTGGACGGGACGCTGGTGGACAGTGCCCCTGATCTGGCGGTGGCCGTGAACCGGGTGTTGGCCGACCGCGGCCAGCCGGCCCGCGAGGAGGCGGAGATTCGCCGCTGGGTGGGTAACGGTGCCCGGCGCCTGATCATGCGCGCGCTCACCGGCGAGCACCACGGCGATCCGGGCGACGAGCACACCGATCCGGCGCTGGAGCAGTTCTTCCAGTATTACGGCGAGCGGGTAGCCGAGCGCAGCCGCCTGTACCCGGGGGTGTCCGAGGGGTTGGCCGGGGTGGCCGAGTTGGGCCTTGCCCAGGCGGTGGTCACCAACAAGCCGCGCCGCTTCGCCGAGCCCCTGCTGGAGGCCTTGGGGGTGCGCGACTACATGGCCACCGTTGTGGGCGGGGACTGCGCCCCGGTGAAGAAGCCCGACCCGGCGCCGCTGCGCCTGGCCCTCGAGCGGCTCGGCGTCGAGCCGTCGCAGGCGCTGATGGTAGGTGACTCGGCGGTGGATGTGGGCGCGGCGCGCAACACCGGCATGAAGGTGGTCTGCGTGCCCTACGGCTACAACGCCGGCAACGCCATCGAGGACGCCTTCCCCGATCTGATGTTGCACAGCCTTGCGGAACTGCCGGGGATGCTGCGGAGCCGGGCGGCGTGATGGGCGTGTCGCTCTCCAGGGTGGATGTCCCCCGGCAGCGCCGGGCGCGCCGTCGATGGTGATGCCGGACGCGTAGAGGGAGCCCACGTCTAGCATCACCTGGAGAGTCCGCATGCAACCTGAACAATTCCGCGACCTGGCCGGGGCCGGGTACAACCGCATCCCGCTGGTGCGGGAGATCCTGGCCGACCTGGACACCCCGCTGTCCACCTACCTGAAACTGGCCCAGGGCCCTTACTCTTACCTGTTCGAATCGGTTCAGGGCGGGGAGAAGTGGGGCCGGTATTCCATCATCGGGCTGCCCTGCGAGACCGTGCTGCGGGTCTATGGCCACGAGGTGGAGATCAGCGTAGCGGGGCGGGTCACCGAGCGCTTCCCGGTGGACGACCCGTTGGCCTGGATCGAGGCCTACCAGGCCCGCTTCCGCGCCGCCGACCCGCCCGGCTTCCCGCACATGCCCCGTTTCCTCGGTGGCCTGGTGGGGTACTTCGGCTACGAGACCGTCGGGTATATCGAGCCGCGCCTGGCGGACAGCGACAACCGCGATGAGCTGGGCGTGCCGGACATCCTGCTGATGGTCAGCGAGGAGGTGCTGGTCTTCGACAACCTGGCCGGCCGCCTCTACCTGGTGGTGCAGGTGGACCCCGCGGCCGAGGACGCCCTGGCCCGGGGGCAGACCCGCCTGGACGAACTGGCCGAGCGGCTGCGGCGGGCAGACTCGGTCTATCGCCCCGAGCGCCCGGCGCGGCAGGTCTCCGAGTCCGACTTCCGCTCCAACTTCACCCAACCGGAGTTCGAGGCGGTGGTGGAACGCATCCGCGAGTACATCCTGGCCGGCGACTGCATGCAGGTGGTCCCCTCCCAGCGCATGTCCGTGCCCTTCCGCGCCGAGCCGCTGGACCTCTACCGCGCCCTGCGCTGCACCAACCCCTCGCCCTACATGTACTACCTGAACCTGGGCGACTTTCACGTGGCTGGCTCCTCACCGGAGATCCTGGTGCGGCTGGAGGACGACGAGGTGACGGTACGGCCCATCGCCGGCACCCGGCGCCGCGGCCACGACGAGGCCGAGGACCGGGCGCTCGAGGAGGACCTGGTCAACGACCCCAAGGAGCTGGCCGAGCACCTGATGCTCATCGACCTGGGCCGCAACGACGTGGGCCGGGTCGCCGAGACCGGCAGCGTCCGGGTGACCGAAAAGATGCTGGTGGAGCGCTACTCCCACGTGATGCACATCGTCTCCAACGTCACCGGCCGGCTGAAGCCCGGGCTGGGGCCGATGGAGGTGCTGCGCGCCACCTTCCCGGCGGGCACGGTGAGCGGCGCGCCCAAAATCCGCGCCATGGAGATCATCAACGAGGTGGAGCCGGTCAAGCGCGGCGTCTACTCCGGCGCGGTGGGGTACCTCTCCTGGTCCGGCAACCTGGACACCGCCATCGCCATTCGCACCGCCGTTATCAAGGACGGGCGGGTGCACGTGCAGGCGGGCGCCGGGGTGGTGGCCGACTCGGTGCCGCGGCTGGAGTGGAAAGAGACCTTGAACAAGGGCCGGGCGCTGTTTCGCGCCGTGGAGATGGCCGAGCACGGGCTGGACAACCCGCCGCCGGTGGAGGAGGACTGAGCCATGCTGCTGATGATCGACAACTACGACTCCTTCACCTGGAACCTGGTGCAGTACCTGGGCGAGCTGGGCGTTGAGGTGGTGGTCCATCGCAACGACGAGATCACCGTCGATGAGATCCGCCGGCTCGGGCCCGAGCGCATCGTGCTCTCGCCGGGGCCCTGCACGCCCAACGAGGCGGGCATCTCGCTGGCGGTGGTGCGCGAGCTGGCCGGCCGCGTGCCGATCCTGGGCGTCTGCCTGGGCCACCAGGCCATCGGTCAGGCCTTCGGTGGCGAGGTGGTGCGGGCCCGCCAGGTCATGCACGGCAAGACCTCGCCCATCCAGCACCGGGGGCAGGGCGTCTTTCGGGGGTTGGAGAACCCGCTGGAGGCCACCCGCTACCATTCACTGGTGGTGCGCCGGGAGACGCTGCCGGCCTGTTTCGAAATCACTGCCTGGACGGCGTTGCCGGACGGCGGGGTGGACGAGATCATGGGCATGCGCCACCGTGAGCTTCCGGTGGAAGGGGTGCAGTTCCACCCGGAATCCATCCTGACCCGCCAGGGCCATGAATTGCTGAAGAACTTTCTCGAGGGGTGATACGCATGGATATGCAAGGCGCGATTCGGCTGGTGACCGAGGGCACCGACCTGACCGAGGGTGAGATGGCGGAAGTGATGCGCCAGATCATGACCGGTCAGGCCACCCCGGCGCAGATCGGCGGCTTTCTCATCGGGCTGCGGATGAAGGGCGAGACGGTATCGGAGATCACCGCCGCTGCCCGGGTGATGCGGGAGTTGGCCACCCGGGTGGAGGCGGCGGGGCCGCACCTGCTGGATACCTGCGGCACCGGTGGCGACGCCAGTAATACCCTGAACGTGTCCACCGCCTGCGCCTTCGTGGCGGCGGCGGGCGGGGCGCAGGTGGCCAAGCACGGCAACCGTTCCGTCTCCTCCAGCTGTGGCAGCGCCGACGTGCTGGAGGCGGCCGGGGCCCGGTTGGACCTGGACGCCGGGCAGGTGGCCGAGTGCATCCGCCGGGTGGGGGTGGGGTTCCTGTTTGCCCCGCACCACCACTCGGCCATGAAACACGCCATCGGGCCGCGCCGCGAGATGGGGGTGCGCACGCTGTTCAACATCCTCGGCCCGCTCACCAACCCCGCCGGTGCGCCGCACCAGCTGCTGGGCGTATACCACAAGCGGTGGGTGGTGCCGGTGGCCGAGACCCTGCGCGCTCTGGGCAGTCGCCGGGTGCTGGTGGTGCACGCGGATGACGGACTGGACGAGATCAGCATCAGCAGCGACACCCTGGTCGCCGAGCTGGACCAGGGCAAGATCCACGAGTACCGCATTACCCCGGAGCAGTTCGGCCTGCCCCGGGCGGAGCTCAGCAACCTGCAGGTGAAGAGCGCGGAGGAGAGCCTGGCGTTGATCCGAGAGGCGTACGCCGGCCAGGAGGGGCCGGCGTTTAGCATCATCGCCATCAACGCCGGGGCCGCGCTCTACGCCGCCGAGAAGGCGCCCACGCTGGATGCCGGGGTGGCCAGTGCTGCCGAGGCGCTGCGGAATGGCGCGGCCCAGCGCAAGCTGGAGGCGTTTGTGAAGTGCACCCAGGAGGTCTGAGCGTGTCTGACACCCCCGACATTCTGAAGAAGATCCTCGAGCGCAAGGCCGAGGAGATCACCGAGCGGCAGGCCCGCCTGCCGCTGGAGAAGCTCTCCGCCCGCGCCGCCGAGGCGGACCCGCCGCGCGGTTTTGTCCGCGCCCTGGCTGACAAGGTGGCCGCGGGCCAACCCGGGGTGATCGCGGAGATCAAGCGCGCCTCGCCCAGCCAGGGGGTGATCCGTGACCCCTATGACCCGGCGACCATCGCCCGGGGTTACGAGGCGGCCGGGGCGGCCTGCCTCTCTGTACTGACGGATCGCGACTTCTTCCAGGGCGACGACAGCCACCTGCAGTCCGCCCGCGCTGCCTGTGGCCTGCCGGTGCTGCGCAAGGATTTCATCATCCACCCCTGGCAGGTGGTGGAGGCGCGCATGCTGGGGGCGGACTGCGTGCTGCTGATCGCGGCGGCGCTGGACGATGCGCGCATGGCGGAGTTGCACGAGCTGGCCGGCTCGCTGGGCATGGATGTGCTGGTAGAGGTGCACGATGCCGATGAACTGGCGCGGGCGGCGGCATTGAAGCCGCGCCTGCTGGGGATCAACAACCGGGACTTGCGCACTTTCCGCACCCGCCTGGAGACCACGCTGGACCTGCTGGACCGGGTGCCACGCAGCAGTCTGCTGGTGACGGAGAGCGGTATTCACACGCCCGCCGACGTGTCCCGCATGCGTGCCGCGGGGGTGGATGCCTTCCTGGTGGGCGAGGCCTTCATGCGTGCGCCCCAGCCTGGGGATGCCCTGCAAGACCTGTTCTTTCCGGCGTGACGCCGGGGGCGTCCAGTCGGCGTTTTAAACGCTGCGCTCGTCCGGACGCTCGAACACCACGATGTTCTTGCCCTGGACCGCCAGTTGGTCCTCCTCGTCCAGGGTTTTCAGCACCCGACCGACCATCTCGCGGGAGCAGCCGACGATGCGCCCCAGCTCCTGCCGGGTGATCCGCACCTGCATGCCGTCCGGGTGGGTCATTGCCTCCGGGCGGGCCGCCAGGTCGCGCAGGGCGCTCATGATGCGACCGGCCACGTCCAGGCAGGCCAGATCGTGAATCTTCTGCTGGGCACGCCGCAGGCGGTCGGCCAGTTGGCTGGCCAGCATTTCCATGAGTTCCGGGTGTTCGCCGGCCAGTTGCCGGAACCGGCTGTAAGGGATCTCCGCCACTTCACAAGCCCCGCGGGCACGCACCCACGCCCCGCGGGGCGCACCAGGTCGGAACAGGCTGAGCGCGCCGAAGAAGCTGCCGGCGTAGAGGTAGTCGATGATCACTTCGCGGCTGCTGCATTCGTCCATGAACACGGTAATGCTGCCGGAGTTCAGGTAGTAGAGCGTCTCCGAGGCCTCGCCCGCCATCATGATCGTGGCCCGGGGGGCGTAGAGATGGCGTTCGCTCTGGGCGAGCAACTGCTCGATGCAGTCCGGATTCTGGCCTGCCATGGAAGCGTTCATAATCATTATGTGTGCCTCGCGCCGCTGGTGCGGCCTTGCGTTCGGTACTCCATTATAAGTGACCTGCGACAGATCGCGACGCATCTCCTATTCAGCGGGGTTCCGCATGGATATACTCCGCAGTCTTATCAATGTTGGTATAGGTGGGAGTCGCCATGAAGGCAAGCGTGAAGTGGTTGGGTAACGCAGCATTCGAGGCGGAAACAGAAAGTGGCCACACCCTGGTCATGGATGGCCCGCCGGACGCCGGTGGGGAGAACCGCGGGCCGCGGCCCATGGAGATGCTGCTGCTGGGCACCGCCGGCTGCTCCGCCTTTGATGTGGTGCACATCCTCCAGCGAGGGCGCCACGCGGTGGCGGACTGCCAGGTCAGCGTGGAAGCCGAGCGGGCCGAGAACCCGCCCAAGGTCTTTACCCGTATCCACTTGCACTTCAAGGTATCGGGTGAGGGCCTCTCCGAGAAGGCCGTGGCCCGCGCCGTTCAGCTGTCGGCCGAGAAGTACTGCTCGGCCTCCATCATGCTGGGCAAGGCCGCAGAGGTGACCCACAGCCACGAGCTGGTCTGAGGTCCTCCGCGCGGCCCGGGCCGGTGCCGGAAACGGGGCTGGCACGGCCGCCCAGGTCAGGCATAATACGCGCCCGCCGGCTTTTCGCGGCGGCACCTTTACCACCACGGGCCGGACTGGAGGACGGGCTTTTGGTTGAACACGGTTCCAGGGTGAGCCTGCACGGCTTCAACAACCTGACCAAGTCCCTGAGTTTCAACATCTACGATGTGTGTTACGCCAAGACGGCGGCACAGCGGCAGGCCTATATCGACTACATCGACGAGGTCTACAACGCCGAACGGTTGACTCAGATCCTCTCCGATGTGGCCGACATCATTGGCGCGAACATCCTCAATATCGCCCGTCAGGACTACGAGCCCCAGGGCGCCAGCGTGACCATCCTCATCTCCGAGGAGCCGGTCTCCGAGGCGGAGGCCGAGGCCGCCGATAGCGTGGGCCCGGGGCCGCTGCCGGAGACCGTGCTGGGCCATCTGGACAAGTCCCACATCACGGTGCACACCTACCCGGAGAGCCACCCCGAGCACGGGGTTAGCACTTTCCGGGTGGATATCGATGTCTCCACCTGCGGGGTGATCTCGCCGCTCAAGGCGCTGAATTACCTGATCCACAGCTTCGACTCCGACATCGTCACCATGGACTACCGGGTCCGGGGCTTTACCCGGGATGTGCGCGGTCGTAAGCACTTTATCGACCACGACATCAACTCCATCCAGAATTACCTGGCGGACGACACCAAAGAGCGCTACCACACGATCGATGTCAACGTCTTCCAGGAGAACCTCTTCCACACCAAGATGATGGTGCGGGAGCTGGACTTGGAGAACTACCTGTTCGGGGAGTCGGCGGCCGAGTTGCCCGAGGTGGAGCGCCGTGAGATCGAGCGCCAACTGCGCCGCGAGATGACCGAGATCTTCGCTGGCCGCAATCTGGCGCCGGACCAGGAGGTTTGAGAGCGACCATGGCCTATTACCGGCGGCACATCTTCTTCTGCACCAACCGGCGCGAGGGCAGCGACCGGCCCTGCTGCTGCGACCGCGGCGGACAGGATGCCCGCGCCTACGTCAAGGCGCGGGTCAAGGCGCTGGGGCTCAGCGGACCGGGAGAGGTCCGGGTGAACGCCGCCGGCTGTCTGGACCGCTGCGAGGAGGGGCCGGTGGCCGTGGTCTACCCGGAAGGGACCTGGTACACGTGGGTGGACGAGGAAGACCTGGATGAGCTGGTGGACGAGCACCTGGTCAACGGCCGGGAGGTCAGCCGGCTGAAGATCTGAGCCTCACAATGCATCAAGGCAAGGGGGCCGGGGGCGGTGGGACAATGCGCCACACCCGGTTCTGTTGACCGGACTGCTGCGCTGCAAGAAAATAACACACGTCCGGTTGGTCATATGGTTTGGCCAGTCGGTCTTCTCCTCCATCCTCCTTTGGTGTGTTAGGCGCGGCACCCCCTGCCGCGCCTTTTTTTTTAATCGCACCGCGTGGGAGGGCACCGGACACCGAATCGGGTGTTGTCTGACGCGGCCGTTTCGGCTAACATTCCCGCCTTTCCTGAGGGAGCACAGGCTTCGGAGTACGGTTCATGAAGACCTACAGCGCAAAGCCCGCAGACGTACAGCGTGACTGGTACGTGGTTGACGCCACCGGTAAGACCCTGGGGCGTCTGGCCAGTGAAGTGGCGTACCGCCTGCGTGGTAAACACAAGCCCGAATACACCCCGCACGTGGACACCGGCGACTACATCGTCGTGGTCAATGCCGAGAAGGTCGCGGTGACGGGTAACAAGGCCAGTGACAAGATGTACTACCGGCACACTGGCTACATCGGTAACATGAAGAGCATCAGCTTCGAGAAGCTGATCGACAAGGCGCCTGAGCGCGTGATCGAGAAGGCTGTCAAGGGCATGTTGCCCAAGAACCGCCTCGGTCGTGCAATGATCAAGAAGCTCAAGGTCTACGCCGGCGGCGAACATCGGCATGCTGCCCAGCAGCCGCAGTCGCTCGATATCTGATTGGATCAGGAACGGTATACGTCATGGCGGAACAGCAGTATTACGGCACCGGTCGTCGCAAGACCTCCAGCGCCCGGGTTTTCTTGCGTCCCGGCAGCGGAGACATTAAGGTAAATGGGCGCTCGCTGGACGAGTACTTCGGCCGCGAGACGGCGCGCATGGTCGTGCGTCAGCCGCTGGAGCTGGTCGATGCCACCGAGCAGTTTGACGTGCACGTGACCGTCAAGGGCGGTGGCCCCAGCGGTCAGGCCGGCGCCATCCGCCACGGCATCACTCGCGCCCTCGTGGAGTACGACGAGGCGCTGAAGCAGCCGCTGAGCAAGGCGGGCTACGTGACCCGTGACGCCCGCATGGTCGAGCGTAAGAAGATCGGTCTGCACAAGGCGCGTCGCGCCACTCAGTTCAGCAAGCGCTGATCGGTTTGGCTCGGGCCGTCATTGCGGCGGCCCAGCCCGGGGCACCGGGCGCAGTTTATTGGGGGATCGTCTAGCGGTAGGACTACGGACTCTGACTCCGTCAACCCAGGTTCGAATCCTGGTCCCCCAGCCAACAGGAAAGGCACCACTCTGCGCGGGTGGTGCCTTTTTCTTTTTCCGGCGGGTACGTTTCCGGCGGGTTCAGGCGGTCTCCGGATCGCCCGCGCCCCGGTACACATCGAACCGGGTGCTCCGGCCCGGCAGTTGCCAGTCCGGGGGCAGGTCGCCCAGGGGCGCGGCGCGGCCGGGGCGCTTGACCACCACTCGCCGGGTGGCGCAGGCGCGGGCTACCCGGAGCAGTTCAACGTCATCCGCCGGGTCCTGGTCCGGCCAGGCCGGTAGATCGCGCAGCGCCTGCAGGTCCTTGCGCACCGCGCCCCGGGTGCTGCCCGCAGGGTACATCGGGTCCAGGCAGATCACCTCCGGGCGGTCCGCCGGGGCGAGGCCGGCGAGCCAGGTTGTGCTCTCTGCCACCACCAGCTGCAGCCGCGCGGCCAGAGCCGGGTGGCTGTGCCGCGCCCGCTCAAGGCCGTCCGCCAGCAGGGCGGCGATCACCGGGTGGCGCTCCACCAGCGTGACCTCCGCCCCCAGCGCGGCCAGGATGAAGGCGTCGCGGCCCAGACCGGCGGTGGCGTCCACCACCTGCAGGGGCTGGTCGCCGCGCAGCCCGCAGGCCCGCGCCAGCGCCTCCCGCTTGAGGCTCGCTTGACGGAGTCGTCGTCCCTGCCGTCCGCCATCCAGCGTCACGTAAACCGGGCCGGGCGCCCCCCGACCGGCACTGCAGAGGGCCAGGCCGGAGGCCCCCAGGCGCAGGTAAAGGCCTGCCTGGTCCGGCGCCGTCTCCAGCAGGGGGAGTCCGAGGCGTGCCGCAAGCGCATTCGCCCGCGGGCAGCTACCCTGTTCAGGTAAGACGCCCAGTAGGGCCTGGCACTTGCGTTCGGTCATTGACGGCGGTTCCCTTTTCTTGTCCGTGCGGCGGCCACTACAGTACTATGCCCGAACGCAATAGAGAGCGCTGCCCAGCCCGGCAGTGCCAAGCCCCCGGAGGTGCATGCATGGCGAACGAGAAGTCCACGGAATCCACCGCTCCCGATACGTCCGAACTTTCGGAGGTGTTGTCGGAAATCGCAACGTCCAGCCAGGAGCTGGTCAACGATTTCCTGGCCCAGGAGCAGACCGAGCACCATATCTCGGTGGAGGATGCCCTGGCCATGAGCAAGCCCTTCCAGGAGTGGGCTGCCCGCGCAATGGCCGACCCGGTGCGGCTGTGGCAGGCGCAGATGGCCTTCTGGCAGGACTACGCCACCCTGATGCAGAACTCCGCGCTGCGCTTCTGGGGTTTTCAGTCCGACCCGGTGGTCAGCCCGGGGAAGGGCGACCGGCGCTTTAAGAGCGAGCACTGGGAGGACAACCCGCTGTTCGATTTCATCAAGCAGTCCTATCTGCTGAGCGCCGACTACCTGCACCGTACGGTCAAGGAGACCGACGGTCTCGATGATCGTACGGCGCAAAAGATCGACTTCTACACCCGCGCCTTCATCGACGCCATGTCCCCAACCAACTTCGTGGCGACCAACCCGGAGGTGCTTGAGAAGACCCTGGAGACCCGCGGCGAAAACCTGGTCAAGGGCCTGAAAAACATGCTTGACGACCTCAAGCGTGGGGGCGGCAAGCTGAACATCCGCATGACCGACCTGGATGCCTTCGACGTGGGCGAGAACGTCGCCACCACGCCGGGCAAGGTGGTCTACCAGAATGACCTGATCCAGCTGATCCAGTATCAGCCGCAGACCGAGCAGGTGCACAAGCGGCCCATGCTGCTCACGCCGGCCTGGATCAACAAGTACTACATCATGGACCTCTCGCCCAAGAACTCCATGGTCAAGTGGCTGCTGGAGCAGGGGCACCAGGTGTTCATGATCTCCTGGAAGAACCCCACGGAGAAGGAGGCGGAAAAGACCTTCGAGGATTACATGCTCGAGGGGCCGCTGGCCGCCATGGACGTGGTCAACGAGATTACCGGCAGCAAGGAGTTGAGCTGCGTCGGGTACTGCCTGGGTGGCACGCTGCTGGCGTGCACCCTGGCCTACATGGCCGCCAAGGGCGATGACCGGGTCAAGGCCGCTACCTTCCTCACCTGCATGCTCGATTTCGAGTACCCGGGCGAGCTGGAGGTCTTCATCGACGAGGAGCAGATCCAGATGCTCGAGCGCAAGATGGGCGCCAAGGGCTATCTGGAGGGTCAGCAGATGGCCACCACCTTCAATATGCTCCGGGCCAATGACCTCATCTGGTCCTTCTTCGTCAACAACTACCTCAAGGGCGACGAGCCGTTCCCCTTTGATCTGCTCTACTGGAACTCCGACGCCACCAACATGCCGGCGAAGATGCACAGCTTTTATCTTCGCAACATGTACCAGAAGAACCTGCTCAAGGACGCGGGCGGGATCACCCTGGCCGGCGAGCCCATCGACCTGTCCAAGGTCAAGGTGCCCGCCTACTTCATGTCGGCCAAGGAGGACCACATCGCGCCCTGGAAGAGCACCCTGCGCGGCCCGCGCCTGCTCTCCGGGCCGACCAAGTACGTGCTGGGCGGCTCCGGCCATATCGCCGGGGTGATCAACCCGCCGTCCCGCAACAAGTACGGTTACTGGACCTCCACCAAGAAGACGGTGGACCAGGAGGAGTGGCTGGCGAGCGCCAAGCAGTACGACGGCTCCTGGTGGAACGACTGGGGCAAGTGGCTGGCCCAGAAGGGTGGCGCCAAGGTGGATGCGCCCAAGGATTTGGGCAGCAGCCAACACAAGCCGATCGAGGACGCTCCTGGGGCTTACGTGAAGGAGCGCCACGACGACAAGCGCTGATTATTCGCGCGACGCGGTGAGGCCTGTCCGTTGACAGGCCCCCACCAAAAACGCCGCCGGCCTCCTGAGGGGCTGGCGGCGTTTTTGGTGGTGACCAAGGGCCCTGACGGACCGGGCGCGCGCCTCGGGCTCAGGCGCGCTCGTTGAGCAGGGTGCCCAGCATCTCGTCCGCGGCCTGCACCACCCGGACCGAGGCCTCGCCCTGGCGTTGGTAGCTCAGTGATTGCACCAGCGCGGTGTTGATGTCCTCGGAGCCTTCGGCGGTACGGGCCGTTTCCCGGGCCACGGTGACCGCACCTCGTTCCAGGCCGGACTGGGCGGCATAGACGCCCTGTAGACCGCTGTTAAATGCGTTATTGATGTCCATAGGCCCTCCGGCAGAAAGTTGCCGCTTTGCCCCGATCATAGCACAGTGCTGCCGAGGGGGTTGACAATCTGGTATACTGCCCCGTTTTTCACCGGAGGGAAGAGCAGGATGAGCGAGCCACAGCCGTTGGTGGGCGTCATCATGGGCAGTCGCTCGGACTGGGAAACCATGTCGGAGGCCTGCCAGGTGCTTGATGACTTTCAGGTGCCGCACGAGGCGAAGATCGTCTCGGCCCACCGCACCCCGGAGCTGATGCGGAACTACGCCCTGCAGGCCGAGGACCGGGGTCTCAAGGCGATCATCGCCGGGGCAGGGGGCGCGGCCCATCTGCCGGGCATGGTGGCCGCCATGACCACCGTGCCGGTGCTCGGCGTACCGGTCCAGAGCCGCTCGCTAAAAGGGCTCGACTCCCTGCTCTCCATCGTCCAGATGCCCGGCGGGGTGCCGGTGGCGACGCTGGCCATCGGCAGCGCCGGCGCCCGGAATGCCGGCCTGCTCGCATGCAGTATCCTGGCCAACGAGGACCCGGCCCTGCGCCAACGCCTTCATGACTTCCGCCAACGCCAGGCCGACAAGGTGCTGGGGGACGAGCTGCCGCAATGAGTACCGTTCTGTTGCCCGGGGCCACCCTGGGTGTTCTGGGTAACGGCCAGCTGGGCCGGATGTTTGCCCTGGCGGCCCGGCGCATGGGCTACCGCGTGGCCACCTTCGGGCCGGGTACCGGTACGCCGGCAGGGCAGGTCTGTGACCTGGAGGTGGACGCCGATTACCGCGACGAGCAGGCCCTGCGCGCCTTCGCCCGGCAGGTGGAGGCGGTCACCTTCGAGTTCGAGAATGTCCCCGCCGAGGCTGGCGAGCTACTGGCGGAGCACGTGCCGGTGCGCCCCCGGGAGACGGTGCTCCATATTGCGCAGAACCGCTGGCGGGAGAAGACCTGGCTGCGGGACCAGGGCTTCCCGGTGGGGGATTTTGCCACCGTGGAGAGCGAGGCCGCACTCGTCGATGCACTGGAGCGGCTGGGGACGCCGGCCGTGCTCAAGACCGCGGGGTTCGGTTACGACGGCAAGGGGCAGGCCCTGATCCGCACCCCCGCGGATGCCGCCGGTGCGTGGCAGGCGATCGGCGGGCAGGCAGCCGTGCTGGAGGCCTTCGTGGACTTCCACATGGAGGTTTCGGTGGTGGCCGCGCGCGGTACGGATGGCAGCTTTGCCCATTACGGCGTCTTCGAGAACCGCCACCGTGATCATATCCTGGACGTGACCCTGCCCGATGCGCCGGTGGGGCCGCAGTTGCGCGAGCAGGCCGAGGACATCGCGAGGGGTATTCTCGAGGCCCTCGGCGTGGTCGGTGTGCTCTGCGTGGAGTTCTTTGTGGCCAGCGATGGCCGCTTGCTGGTCAACGAGCTGGCGCCGCGGCCGCACAACTCCGGGCACCTGACCTTCGACGCCTCGCTCAGCAGCCAGTTCGAGCAGCAGGTGCGGGCGGTGGCCGGGCTGCCGCTGGGGGACACCCGGCTGCTGCGGCCGGCCGCCATGGTCAACCTGCTCGGCGACCTGTGGCAGGACGGCGAACCGGACTGGGCCGCCGCCCTCGCCGACGGCCAGACCAAGCTGCACCTTTACGGCAAGGCGAATGCCAAGCCCGGCCGCAAGATGGGTCACCTGACCGCGTTCGGGGATGATCGCGAGGATGCGGCCCGCCGCGCCCTGGCGGCCCGGGAGCGGCTACGGGGTGGCGGCGGTCATCGCTGACTGACCGCCGCTCCGCTTTCCGGCGCCTGCCGCTACTTCCCGCGTTTGCCGGTCTCGCGTAATTCGTCGAGCTTGCGGCGGGTGAGCGCCTTGAAGCGGGGGGTCAGGCCGGCATCCTCGTAAATGGGGTCGCCCTGCTCATCCTCGGCCACCACCCGCTGCCCCTGCACGTAGGGGAAGGTGGCCTCGAGTTCATCCAGCGCGGTGCCCAGCAGGTCGGTGATCAGGTCCTCCTCGGAGCGGCCGGGGTACATCTCGGCCAGCGCGCCGAGCTTCGCGGCATCCGCAAGGGGCAGGCGCACCCGGTATTCGTAAGGCGTACGCTGCTCGGCGGCGGTCTCTTCCCAAGTCTCGACCAACTGCTTCAGTTGCATAGGCTCCCGGTATCCTCTGATGGTGGCGGTGATTGCGTCGCGGGCTGTGATGATGGCCCCCGTACACCCATATTATGCACCCGGACGGGCGCTGTGGAGGGGGTCAGTGGTCTGAGGGGGTGTCATGGCTCCGCTGCGGGCCGGTGCCCTCACCGAAGCCGTCCGCCACCAAGTCGCGAAGCGCTGTCAGCGCCTCTTCGGCCTGTTCGCCGTCGGCCTCCACCTGGATACGGCTGCCACAGCCGGCCGCCAGCATCATCAGGCCCATCACGCTCTTGCCGTCCACCGTGCGCTCGCCGCGGGTGACCCGGATGGTGCAAGGGTACTCCGAGGCCAGGGCGGAGAAACGGCCGGCGGCACGGGCATGCAGCCCCAGCTTGTTCACGATGTCGAGTTCTTCGCTAGGCACAGTGGTGATTCCGTGGCGCTCCTGGGGGTTGCTCCCGGATTGGCAGCTCAATGGCTTAACTCCCTGTGGCGGACACTGACGGCATCCGTGCCGTTATCGAAACGCCGCGCCAGCTGCTCCGCCAGGTAGACGGACCGGTGCTGGCCGCCCGTGCACCCGATGGCGACGGTGACGTAGCTGCGTGCCTCCTTGCGGAAGGCGGGCAGCCAGGTGCTGACCAGTTCCTCGATCTGTTGCATTAGCCGCCCCACCTCCGGCTGCGCCTCCAGGTAGCTCTGCACCGGTGCGTCCTGCCCGGTGAACGGACGCAACCTGGGCTCCCAGTGCGGGTTGGGCAGGCAGCGGGCGTCGAACACGTAGTCGGCATCGGACGGGATGCCGTGCTTGTAGCCGAAGGACTGGAAGAGCAGCGAGAGCCGGCCGGGTTGGTGCTCCACCCGCTCGCGGATCAGGTCGCGCAGCTGGTGGACGTTGGTGTCGCTGGTGTCCAGTGTCAGGTCGGCGCGGGCACGCAGCGGTGCCAGCAGGGTCTCTTCCCGGGCGATGGCATCGGCGAGCGTGGCATCGTCGCCGCTGAGGGGGTGGCGGCGGCGGGTCTCGCTAAAGCGGGTGATGAGGGTCTCGTGGTTGGCGAACAGGAACAACACCTCGCTGTTCAGCCCCAGACCGCCCAGTTCGTCGAGTATCTCCGGGATGCGGGCCAGGTCCTCCGGCCGGTTGCGGGCGTCGATGCCCACCGCGTAGCGGCCGCTGGCCCCCTGGCAGCTGTCGTTGACGTGGCGGGCGAAAGCGCTGAGCAGACCGACGGGCAGGTTGTCGATGCAATACCAGCCCTGATCCTCGAGCGTGTGCAGCGCCACACTCTTTCCGGACCCGGACAGGCCGCTGATGATGATCAACCTGAGGTTCTGCATGGATGTCGGTGCTCCGCCTTCTGGCGGCCGCCGTGTCGGTGGCCGCTACCCTGCCGTCTCACTACCCTGCCACTCGGCCAGCAGCTGGTGGAGCCGCTCCGGTTCCCCGGTGGCCCGCAACCGCTCGCACAGGCGGCTGTCACTGAACATCTCGGCCAGGTCGGCCAGGATCTGGAGGTGCTCGTCCGTGAAGTGCTCCGGCACCACCAGGGCAAACAGCAGGTCCACCGGTTCGCGGTCAAAGGCGTCGAAGTCGACGCCTTCGCCCAGGCGGATGAGCGCCCCCCGGGCCTGCTCTATGCCCTCCATGCGGGCGTGGGGCAGCGCCACGCCATGGCCCAGGCCAGTGCTGCCCAGGCGCTCACGCGCCACCAGGCGGTCGAAGACCTGGGGGGCGGCCAGGGTGGTGTCGTCCGTGGTCAGCAGGTCGCTGAGCTGTTCCAGCACGCGTTTCTTGCTGCTGACCTCGGCTTCGCAACGGATTCGGTCCGGCGTGATGAGTTCGGCGATTTTCATGATGATGTTCAGCCCAGGGCGGCCGGGGCCGGCAGGACGCCGGCCGCCAGTGGTTTGCTGTGGCTATTCTGCGTCTACGTCCGCGGCCCCTGCACTTGCCTTCTGCGCAGCGCCCTCCCTGCGGTGGTGGTCGGTCACCTTCTCCTTGTGCTTGACCAGTTGCCGGTCGAGCTTGTCCACCATGCCGTCAATGGCGGCGTACATGTCTTCGTTGGTGGTCTCGGCGTGCAGCCGGTTGCCGCTGATCAGCAGGTTGGCTTCCGCCTTCTGGCGAAGCTTTTCCACGGAGAGGATGACGTGGCTGTCCACCAGGTTGTCAAAGTGGCGCTCCAGGCGCTTGAACTTGTCGTGGACATAGTCCTTGAGAGCGTCCGTGACTTCCACATGGTGGCCGGTTATCTGTATTTGCATGCCGCCTCCTTCAACGTTGCGGTTCAGGCCAGTCGCTTGCGCTCGGATGACGAGGCGATGGCCATGGCCTCACGATACTTGGCTACGGTCCGTCTTGCCACGTTTATGCCTTCTTCCTGAAGGATATTTGCAATGCGACTGTCACTGAGTGGCTTGGCCGGGTTCTCGTCGGCGACCAGTCGCCGGATACGGGCGCGGATGGCGGTGGCCGAGCACTCGCCGCCATCCACGGTCTGCACGTGGCTGGAGAAGAAGTACTTGAACTCCAGCGTGCCCCGCGGGGTGTGCATGTACTTGCGGGTGGTGATCCGGGAAATGGTGGATTCGTGCATGTCCACCGCCTCGGCCACCTCGCGCAGGACCAGCGGCTGCATGGCCTCCTCGCCGTGGTCGAAGTAGCCCTGCTGGCGCTCGACGATGCAACGGGCCACTTTCAGCAGAGTGTCGTTGCGGCTGCGAAGGCTCTTGATGAACCAGCGCGCCTCCTGCAGGTGGTTGCGCAGGGTGGTGTTGTCGCTGCTGTTGTCGGCGCGCTTGATCAGGCTGGCGTAGTAGCTGTTGACCCGCAGCCGCGGGGCCGTGTCGGGGTTGAGCTCCACCTGCCAGCGGCCGTGAATGCGGCGCACCACCACGTCCGGGACCACGTACTGGGTCTCGTCGTCGCTGATCTGGGAGCCGGGCCGCGGGTCCAGGGTCTGGACCAGGGCCAGCACCTCGCGCAGTTGCTCCTGGTTGAGCTTCATGCGCCGGCACAGCTGGGCGTACTGGCGCTGCACCAGCATGTCCAGGTACTGGTCCACCAGCGTGCGGGCCTCGGTGAGCAGCGGGGTGTCGGGCGGCAGCTGCTCAAGCTGGATGAGCAGCGCTTCACGCGGGTCGCGTGCCGCCACGCCTACCGGGTCGAAGTGCTGGATGCGGCGCAGGACCGCCTCGACCTCCTCGGGCTCCACCTCCCACTCGGCGGGCAGGGCGGAGATCAGTTCTTCGATGTCGGCACCCAGATACCCGTCGTCGCGCACCGAGTCGATGATGACCTGGGCGATGACGGCGTCCTGCTCGGTAAAGGGGGTGAGCTCAGCCTGCCAGGTGAGGTGCTCGTGGAGGCTTTCACCGCCACCGGAGCGGTTGGCCCAGGGGTCGCGGTCCTCATCCTCGCTGTCGGGCTGGCTCCAGGGGGTGCTGCCGTCGTAGATCTCGTCCCAGCTGGAGTCGAGCGGAAGGTCGTCAGGGATGTCGTCCTGCTGGCTGGCGGCGGGCTCCTCGGCGGCGGGGGCTTCGGCATCGCTCTGCTCTTCGCCGCTCGTGTCCTCGCCCGGCTCGTCGGCGGTGTTCTGGTCAGCTTCGTCCGCCTCCGACCGCTGCTCGTCCTCCAATTGCTCGTCCTCGGCCATTTCCAGCATGACGTTGGACTCTAGCTGCTGCTGGATCTCCATTTGCAGATCCAGGGTGGAGAGCTGCAACAGGCGGATGGCCTGCTGCAGCTGGGGTGTCATGGTGAGTTGCTGGCCGAGCTTGAGTTGCAGCGACTGCTTCATGACCGATCCCAACGGGCCCGGGGGCCGTTCTGATTGATCGTGATGTGGGTGAGCTTTGTTTTCATGTATGTCGTGGCACGCACCGCTTTGATAATCCCATGCTAGCCCATTGCCGGGCCGGGTATCTGCCTGTACTCCCAGTTTACCGCGGAAAGGGGGTCAAAGCCGAAAATGCTCCCCCAGGTAGACCTCGCGGACGGCCTGGTTGGCCAGAACCTCGTCGGCACTGCCGCGGGCAATGACCCGGCCCTGGCTGAGGATGTAGGCCCGCTCCACGATACCCAGGGTTTCCCGCACGTTGTGGTCGGTGATCAGCACGCCGATCCCGCGCTCGGTGAGCTGGCGGATGATGTGCTGGATATCCACCACAGAGATGGGGTCAACGCCGGCGAAGGGCTCGTCCAGCAGGATGAACTGCGGGTCGGCGGCCAGCGCCCGGGCGATCTCCACCCGCCGCCGCTCCCCGCCCGAGAGGCTGATGCCATTCTGGTTGGCCAGATGCGGCACGTGGAACTCGTCCAGCAGGGCCTGGAGTCGCTCCTCGCGGCCCTTGCGACTCAGCTCGGGGCGTGTCTCCAGGATGGACATGATGTTCTGGGCCACGGTCATCTTGCGGAACACCGAGGCCTCCTGCGGCAGGTAGCCGACGCCCTTGCGGGCCCGGGCATGCATGGGCAGGGCGGTGATGTCCTCGCCGTTGAGCAGGATCTGGCCACCGTCGGCGCGCACCAGCCCCACCACCATGTAGAAGCAGGTGGTCTTGCCCGCGCCGTTGGGGCCGAGCAGGCCGACGATCTCGCCGGCGTTCACCGTCAGCGAGGCCTCCTCCACCACGGTGCGGCGGCGGTAGCGCTTGACCAGGGACCGGGCTTCCAGACGACTCATGGGTCGTCGGTCTCCTCGGCCGGGAAGAAGATGGTGCGCGTGCGCCGGTCCTCGCGGCCCTCCGCCTGTGCCTCCTGGGTCTCCAGGTTGACCCGGATCTCCTCGCCGGACATGCGGTTTTCCCGTTGCCACAGCTCTGCGCCCTGCAGCAGGTAAATCCGCTGCGGGCCGCGGCTGTAGTACTCCATCCGCGGGGCCTCGGCGTGCACTTTGTCGGTCTGGTCCTCCGGCAGTTGCTCGTAGGTGGCGGGGCTGCCGTCCACCTCGATCCGGTCGAGTACCCGGCGGTCATCGGCCTCGCGGGTGTGGACCACCATGCGGTCGCCGGTGATCACCATGCTGCCCTGGGTGAGGACCACGTCCCCGGTATAGGTGCTGATGCCGCGTACGTTGTCGATTTCGGCGCGATTCGATTCCAGGTCTATGGGCTGCTCGCGGTCAGGGGTGCGGGCCTGCGCCCCGGTGATGAGCACCAGGCAGGTCAGGGCGGTGACCAGGGCGGCCGCGGCGTTACGGCAGTTCATGATGACCCTTTACCTCGGATTTCAATTCGATCTGCTGACGTTTGAGCCAGGCTTTGGCCCCCACGCCCTCGGTGTGGGAGGCGTCCTGGCGCAGTATGGCGTGTTCCTCTGTCTCCGCCACGTCCTCCTCGGGGTAGAGCCAAAGCTCAGAGGTGTCCAGTTGCAGTGGACGGTTGACTGGGCTCTCCGGGCGCCAGAAGTGGACGTCCTCGTGCAGTAGCACGCGTTCGGCCTCGTCCCAGGCGCTGCCCCGTGGCGCGGTACCGTACCAGTTGGCCCCGGTGGCGGCGAACATCTCCACCTCGGGGCGGGTGAACTCCCAGACCTCGCGCTCGGGGTAGTGGTAGAGATCGTCCGCGGTCAGCCGGTAGCGCCAGGCGCCACTCTCGTCGGCGGCGTGGATAGTGAACCCCTCCATGAAGTAATCGGCCCGTTCCCGCTCCGGGATGACCGGTTCGGGGCGGGGTGGCGCCCGGTCCGGGCGGTCCGCGATCAGCCAGGCAACGCCGATCAGCAGACCGATAACGATGACCGTGAACAGTCGGGGCGGTTTAATCCGCGTCTTCATGGGCCTGCAGCAGGGTATCCAGCTGGCCGCGGGCGGCCAGAATGAGTTCGCAAAGCTCCCGGACCGCGCCCCGGCCACCGGCGCGGGCGGTCTGCAGGTGGGCGTGACGGGCGAGCAGGGGGTGCCCGTCGGCGACCGTGACAGCCAGCCCGACCCGGCGCAGGGCCGGGAGATCCTGCAGGTCATCGCCCATGTAGGCGCAGGCCTCGGCCGGTACGCCCAAGCGCTGTAACAGGCCGTCCAGATCGGCGCCCTTGCGTCCGGAGCCCTGAATAAGATGCTCGATCTGCAGTTCCTGCGCGCGCCGCTCCAGCAGGGTCGAGCGCCGTGCGGTCAGCAGGGCGATGTCCACCCCGGACTGCTGCAGCAGGCGGATGCCCTTGCCGTCGTGGATGTGGAAGGCCTTGCAGAGCTCGCCCTCGGCACCGATGTAGACGCTGCCGTCGGTGAGCACGCCGTCCACGTCCAGCACCAGCAGACGTATGCCAGCGGCACGTTCCATCACGGCGGGGGATACATTGCCGTGGTAGCCGGGCCGGTTGCTGTCCGTCGTGTCCATGGCCGTACTTTACCAGAACGCGCCGTAAAGCCCCGCCGTTCAGGGCGGGGATATAAGGCGCCTATTCAGGGGTTCGCTGCTGTTCGATGTACTGACGCACGATGGAAATCGGTGCGCCACCACAAGAGGCCGAGAAATAGGACGGCGACCAAAGCTTCCCTTTGAAATATCGCGCCCGAAGGTCAGGTCTATGTTTGCGCAGCAGCCGACTGGAAACTCCTTTGAGGCTATTCACCAGCGTGGAAACAGCAACCTTGGGTGGGTAATTCACCAGAAGG
>NZ_RCDA01000007.1 GCF_003664325.1 Alkalispirillum mobile | reverse complement strand
CCTTCTGGTGAATTACCCACCCAAGGTTGCTGTTTCCACGCTGGTGAATAGCCTCAAAGGAGTTTCCAGTCGGCTGCTGCGCAAACATAGACCTGTCCTTCGGGCGCGATATTTCAAGGGGACGCTTTGGTCGCCGTCCTATTTCTCGGCCTCTTGTGGTGGCGCGCCGATTTCCATCGTGCGTCAGTACATCGAACAGCAGCGAACCCCTGAATAGGCGCCTTATACCCCCGCCCTGAACGGCGGGGCTTTACGGCGCGTTCTGGTGAAGAACATGCTCAGGAACCACTCGCTGGCGCAAGCCATAAGCAACGTGGGCTGGCATCAGATCACCTCGATGCTCGCCTACAAGGCCGAGTGGTACGGACGAGACTTTGTTCAAATCGACAAGTGGTACCCATCCAGCAAGCGTTGCCACGCCTGCGGTCACCTTTGCGACGCCATGCCGCTATCCGTCCGACACTGGGACTGTCCGGCCTGCGGAGCCAGTCACTACCGCGACATCAACGCTGCGAAGAACATTCTCAAAGCAGGCAAGGCTATTCTGGCCGGTGCCGACAAGCTGCGAGAGCACGAGCAGAAAACTACCGTGGGGCGCACGGGAGGTTAAGCCTGTGGAGTCTGCGTAAGCCTCTGCGGGCAATCCCAAGGAGCAACGGACCATGAAGCAGGAACCTGGAAGGCGACAACCAGGAATCCCCTTCCTTTAGAGAGGAAAGAACGCCAAGCAGTAGCGCAGTGCCTCCAGCTTTTGCGCGATCAGTTGCCGATCCATGCCTTTCTCCGTTCCTCCAGAATGCGGTTACGGATGGGAAGGAAATCTGCCGCGTCCAGCCAGTGCTGCGTGAGGAGTCGAGC
Source organism: Alkalispirillum mobile (assembly GCF_003664325.1). Lineage (NCBI taxonomy): Bacteria > Pseudomonadati > Pseudomonadota > Gammaproteobacteria > Chromatiales > Ectothiorhodospiraceae > Alkalispirillum > Alkalispirillum mobile. The sequence goes on along the minus strand of NZ_RCDA01000007.1, from coordinate 36,126 downwards.
AAAGGGCTCCGGGGCTTTGGTGAGTCGTTTGCCCTTGGTGAGTATTTGCCCGAGTAACGGCTCGCCTACTTCTGCCAGGTCGATGAGGTCGACAGGCCGCCCAGTGGCTTCGCTGATCTCAGTGATCAACTCCGTGCGTTCGTCCAGTGTCAGTGGTCGTTCGGCTGTTACCGCGATGTCGATATCGCTGTCGGGTCTCGCATTGCCGCTGGCACAGGAGCCAAAGAGAATCGCCAGCGTGATGTGCGGATAATGGTGTATCAAACCCTGCAGGGTCTTTTCGGTCGGTGTGAGGCCGTGCTCGGGTGCTGTGTCCATGCTGTGATCGCGCTCAGCGGCTGGGTTTTCACATTCTTTGCCAGTATACATGCGCGACGATCAGCAAATTAGGTGCTGACGCAGGCCACCGACCATTCGGCCAGGTCAATGTTTTCGCTGAGTGCGCTGGCATCGCCCACGGTGATTTGCCCCGCCATTGCGAGGAGGCGCAGCCGACGCGGCAGTCCATGTCGGCGTGTGGATCGCCGCGGGCCTTCGGCCCTTGCGATGACGGAGGGGTGGTGCGGGCCCCGCAATAATAGGAGCTATGTGAGTTGGTGTTAGGAGAAGCATGTTGGAAGAACTCGGATTACTGCACTGGCTGCTCGCAGTCGGCGTTGTGCTCATCGGCGCCGCCATCCAGGGGGTGATCGGCTATGGCGTGGCGCTGTTCAGTGCGCCTTTGCTATTCCTGATTCACCCGGCCCTGGTGCCGGCGCCGCTAGTGCTCATCGGCGGCATTCTGCCGTTAATGCTCCTGCGCACCAACGCCCGGTATGTGCAGGGGCGGGATCTGCTCTGGGCGTGGCCGGGGGCCTTGTCAGGGGCGGTGTTGGCCTACCTGGTGATCGGGCTGCTGCCGCTCTCGGCCTGGCAGACGCTGTTCGGGGCGCTGATCGTGCTGGCGGTGTTGCTGAGCCTGCTGCGGCTGTCGGTGCAGCCGCGGGGTGGGGTGGTGTTCTCCGGCAGCCTGTGTGCGGCGACCATGGGCACCATCACCGGCGTGGGCGGGCCGCCTTTGGGGCTCGCCTACCAGAACGCCTCGCCCGGGCGGGTGCGGGGCACGTTGTCCGCCATCTTCGTGCCCATGAGCGTGATGTCGCTGACGGCGCTGGGCATGGCCGGGCGTTTCGGGTGGCAGGATGTGGCGCTGGCTGCCGGCCTGATGCCGGGGGTGTTGCTCGGATTGTGGGTGTCGCGCTACCTGGGCCGACGGGTGACGGCGAGCGCGTATCGCGCCCTGGTGTTGGGGGTGGCTTTTGTGGCCGGGACTTACACCGTGGTGCGCGGAATCTAGTGGTCCTTTTGTCCCGGCCGCCCGTGGCGCTATACTAGCCGGCTACCAAGTTTCAAGCGCGAAAGTGGCGGAATTGGTAGACGCGCCAGGTTTAGGTCCTGGTGGGGGCGACCCCGTGGGAGTTCGAGTCTCCCCTTTCGCACCATACACAACAGCTAGTCATGGTGGCCGTCCGTGGGGCGGTCGCGTAGTGAACAGGACGGTTAAGGGGTTTTCAATGCAAGTTTCAGTGGAGACGACCGAGGGGCTGGGTCGCCGCATGACCGTGCAGGTGCCTGCGGAGCAGGTCGAAGAGAAGGTGGAACAGCGCCTGCGGTCGCTTCGCGGCAACGTACGCATGGACGGCTTCCGCCCGGGCAAGGTGCCGCTGTCGGTGGTGCGCAAGCGCTACGGTGGCCAGGTGCGAGGCGAGGTGCTCAGCGAGGTGGTGCAGAGCACTTACAGCGAGGCGCTGCGCGAGAAGGAGTTGCGCCCGGCCGGCAACCCCGAGATCGAGCCGAAGCAGACCGACGAGGGCAAGGACCTGGAGTACGAGGCCACCTTTGAGGTGCTGCCCAGCTTCGAGGTGACCGGCCTGGAGAAGATCAAGGTCGAGCGGCCGCAGGTGGAGATCACCGACGCCGACGTGGACGAGGTGCTTGAGCGCCTGCGCAAGCAGCAGGCCGAGTACAGCGAGGTGGATCGTGCCTCCGAGGAGGGCGACCGCGTCGTCATCGACTTCAAGGGCACGGTGGACGGCGAGGAGTTCTCCGGCAACGAGGGCAACGATGTGCCGATCGTGCTCGGTGCCGGCCAGATGCCCCCGGCCTTCGAGGAGGGCCTGACCGGCGTGAAGGCCGGTGACGAGACCACCATCGAGCACACCTTCCCCGAGGAGTTCCCCGACAGCGAGGTGGCCGGCAAGAAGGGCGAGTTCGCCGTCACCGTCAAGCAGGTCGAGGCCCCCGAGTACCCCGAGATCGACGATGCCTTCGCCGAGAAGGTGGGCGTCAAAGAGGGCGGCGTCGAGAAGCTGCGCGAGGCCATCAAGGCCAACCTGGAGCGCGAGCGCGACCAGAGCATCGCCAGCAAGGTCAAACACCAGGTGATGGACCAGCTGCTGGAGCTCACCGAGATCGAGCTGCCCAAGGTGCTGGTGGACGCCGAGATCGACCAGCTGCGCCAGCAGGAGCAGTCCCGCCAGCAGCAGTCCGGCCAGGACGAGCCGCAGGACATGCCCGCGGACCTGTTCGAGGAGAACGCCCGTCGTCGGGTGGCCCTGGGGCTGATCGTCAACGAAATCGTGCGCAGCAACGACATCAAGCTGGACCGCGAGCGGGTCATGCAGGCGCTGCAGGAGATGGCCGCCGGCTACGAGCAGCCCGAGGAAGTGCTGCGCTACTACAGCCAGAACCGCCAGCTGATGGAAGGCATCGAGGTTGCGGTGCTGGAGGACCAGGTGGTGGACTGGGTGGTCGAGAAGGCCGACGTGGACGACAAGTCCATGTCCTTGCAGGACCTGATGAGCCCGCAGTCGGCCGAGGCCGAAGAGGCCGAAACCAAGCAAGCAGAGAAGGAGTAAGCCCGAATGAGCGATGAGCGCCGCGAAGGGCTGGCCCCGGAGATCGACGCCAGCGGTCTGGTGCCGATGGTGGTCGAGCAGTCCGCCCGGGGTGAGCGGGCCTACGATATCTATTCCCGCCTGCTCAAGGAGCGGGTGATCTTTCTGGTGGGCCCGGTGGAAGACCACATGGCCAACCTGATCGTTGCCCAGCTGTTGTTCCTCGAGTCGGAAAACCCCGACAAGGACATCCACATCTACATCAACAGCCCGGGTGGTGCGGTGACGGCCGGCCTGGCCATCTACGACACCATGCAGTTCATCAAGCCGGACGTCTCCACCGTGTGCATCGGGCAAGCGGCCAGCATGGGTGCGCTGCTGCTCACCGGCGGGGCCAAGGGCAAGCGCTACGCTTTGCCCAACTCCCGGATGATGATCCACCAGCCGCTGGGTGGCTTCCAGGGTCAGGCCACGGACGTGGACATCCACGCCCGCGAGATCCTCGACATGCGCGAGCGGCTGAACCGCATCATGGCGCACCACACCGGCCAGGACATCGAGACCATCGCCAAGGACACCGACCGCGACAACTTCCTGAGCCCGACCGCGGCCAAGGAGTACGGCCTGGTGGACGCCGTGCTGGCCGACCGCAACGCCCTGGATCAGGCGTAAACCGCTGCGCCGGCCCCGCTCCCGGGGCCGGCCACGCTGTATCCTTTGAACCTTGCCCCCCTGAGCCCCATCCACTCTTATATAGGTACCGTGAGTGAGCCTGTGCTCCGTGCACTCGAGTGCGCGGCCCGGCAACGCCGTTGGCGCGTCGCTGAGCCGGGGTTGAGGTGGTACGCAAGCGGGGCGTAGTTGACTTGCGTGCTAAGTTGAAAACAGGCATCGTTAAACGCAAGGCAGTCCAAATTCGCGAGGCGAAGTCAGGTCATGACCGATAGAGAAAACGGCAGAGACGACGGCGGCAAACTCCTTTACTGCTCTTTCTGCGGAAAGAGTCAGCATGAGGTCCGCAAGCTGATTGCGGGGCCCTCCGTGTTCGTCTGTGACGAGTGCGTCGAGCTCTGCAACGACATCATCCGTGAAGAGCTGCAGGAGCAGTCCAGTTCTGCGGGTGAGGGGCTGCCACGGCCTCACGAGATCAACCAGGTGCTGGATGAGTTCGTGATCGGCCAGGAGCACGCCAAGAAGGTGCTCTCGGTGGCCGTGTACAACCACTACAAGCGCCTGGAGGCCGGCAGCCGCAAGGACGACGTGGAGCTGTCCAAGAGCAACATCCTGCTCATCGGCCCCACCGGTTCCGGCAAGACCCTGCTGGCCGAAACGCTGGCACGCATGCTCAATGTGCCCTTCACCATCGCCGACGCCACCACCCTCACCGAGGCGGGTTACGTGGGCGAGGACGTGGAGAACATCATCCAGAAGCTGCTGCAAAAGTGCGACTACGACGTCGAGAAGGCGCAGCAGGGCATTGTCTACATCGACGAGATCGACAAGGTCTCGCGCAAGGCGGACAACCCCTCCATCACCCGGGATGTCTCGGGCGAGGGCGTGCAGCAGGCGCTGCTCAAGCTCATCGAGGGCACCACCGCCTCGGTGCCGCCCCAGGGTGGGCGCAAGCACCCGCAGCAGGAGTTCCTGCAGGTGGATACCGGCGGCATGCTCTTTATCTGCGGTGGCGCCTTCGCCGGTCTGGACAAGGTTATCCAGGAGCGCTCCGAGAAGGGCGGCATCGGCTTTGCCGCCGAGGTCAAGTCCAAGGACGAGAAGCGCAGCGTGGGCGAGACGCTGCAGGACGTGGAGCCGGAGGACCTGGTCAAGTACGGCCTGATTCCGGAGTTCGTCGGCCGCCTGCCGGTGGTGGCGACCCTGGAGGAGCTGGACGAGCAGGCCCTGGTGGAGATCCTCTCCGCGCCCAAGAACGCCCTGGTCAAGCAGTACCAGAAGCTGTTCGAGATGGAGGGTGTCGAGCTGGAGTTCCGCGAGGAGGCGCTGCGCGCCGTGGCCCGCAAGGCCATGGAGCGCAAGACCGGTGCCCGCGGCCTGCGTACCATCCTCGAGCACGTACTGCTCGATACCATGTACGACCTGCCCTCCATGGAGAACGTGGAGAAGGTGGTGGTGGACGACGCCGTCATCCGGGGCGAGACGCGCCCTTACATCATCTACGGCAACCAGGAGCAGTCCCGCGCGGCGTCGTCCGACTGACGCCTGGGGATCGCCACGGGCCTCCGGCCCTCGCGATGACGGGGCCTTCGGCCCTCGCGATGGCGGGGGGTAGGCCCTTGGGATGACGGGGGTCGGGTCGCCCCCCACCGTCACTGCGAGGAGGCGAAGCCGACGCGGCAGTCCAGTTGGCGTGTGGATCGCCACGGGCCTTCGGCCCTCGCGATGACGGGGGGCTGCCCTCGGGATGGCGGAGGTGCTGCTCCCTTCCCCGTCGCCAGTTACAACACGCCCGGCCGTTCCTTGAAAACCCCCAGCGCTGCCCCCATGTCCCATGCAACGATAGCCGGCGCCCCGGCGCTGCCGGCCAGACCGTTTTCCCAATCGAGGTAGCCCTATGGCCGAGAACGAACCCACCGCAGATGTCCGCAGCCCCGGCATGACCGAAGCACCGGTCCTCCCGCTGCGCGACGTGGTGGTCTACCCGCACATGGTGATCCCGCTGTTCGTCGGGCGTGAGAAGTCCATCACGGCGCTGGACGCGGCCATGGAAGAGGACAAGAAGATCTTCCTGGTCGCGCAGAAGAGCGCCGAGGTGGACGAGCCGGCCACCAGCGATCTGTATGCCTACGGCACCATGGCCTCCATTCTGCAGATGCTCAAGCTCCCCGACGGCACCGTGAAGGTGTTGGTGGAGGGCGTCGAGCGTGCGCGCCTGGTGGACCTGGTGGAGCGGGACCAGTACTTCGCCGCTCAGGTCGTGGTGGTGGAGGACGAGGAGCCGCCGGCGGACCGCGAGATGGAAGTGCTGATGCGCTCCGCGGTCAACCACTTCGACCAGTACGTCAAGCTGAACAAGAAGGTGCCGCCGGAGATCCTCTCCTCGCTGCAGAACATCGAGGAGCCCGGCCGGCTGGCCGACACCATTGCCGCCCACATGGCACTGAAGGTGGACGAGAAGCAGCACGTGCTCGAGATCGAAAACGTGCGCGAGCGCCTTGAGCACCTGATGTCGCTGATCGAGGCGGAGCTGGACATCCTCCAGATCGAAAAGCGCATCCGCGGGCGCGTGAAGCAGCAGATGGAGAAGAGCCAGCGCGAGTACTACCTGAACGAACAGATGAAGGCCATCCAGAAGGAGCTGGGTGAGCTGGAGGACGTGCCCAACGAGACCGAGGACCTCGAGCGCAAGATCGAGGAGTCGGGCATGCCCAAGGAGGCCGCCGAGAAGGCCAAGGCCGAGCTGAACAAGCTGAAGATGATGTCGCCCATGTCCGCCGAGGCCACGGTGGTGCGCAACTACCTGGACTGGCTGGTGGACGTGCCGTGGAAAAAGCGCAGCCGCGTGCGCAAGGACCTGAAGCACGCCGAGCAGGTGCTGGATGCCGACCACTACGGCCTGGAGAAGGTCAAAGAGCGCATCCTCGAGTACCTGGCGGTGCAGCAGCGCGTGCGCAAGGTGAAGGGCCCGATCCTCTGCCTGGTGGGGCCGCCCGGCGTGGGCAAGACCTCGCTCGGGCAGTCCATTGCCCGGGCCACCAACCGCAAGTTCACCCGGATGTCGCTGGGCGGTGTGCGCGACGAGGCCGAGATCCGCGGTCACCGGCGCACCTACATCGGTTCGCTGCCGGGCAAGATCGTTCAGAACCTGGCCAAGGTGGGCACGCGCAATCCGCTGTTCCTGCTCGACGAGATCGACAAGATGGCCATGGACTTCCGAGGCGATCCGGCCTCGGCCCTGCTCGAGGTGCTGGACCCGGAGCAGAACAGCACCTTCGGCGATCACTACCTGGAGGTGGAGTTCGACCTCTCTGACGTGATGTTCGTGGCCACTGCCAACACCATGAACATCCCGGCGCCGCTGCTCGACCGCATGGAGGTCATCCGTCTGCCCGGTTACACCGAAGACGAGAAGATCAATATCGCCGAGCGCTACCTGCTGCAGAAGCAGATGAAGGCCAACGGCATCCGCAAGACCGAACTGGAGGTCAAGCAGACCGCCATCCGCGACATCATCCGCTACTACACCCGCGAGGCGGGGGTGCGGAACCTGGAGCGGGAGTTGGCGAAGATCTGCCGGAAGGTGGTCAAGGACCTGGTGGCGCCGGACAGCAAGACCAAGACCGACGCCGACGGCAAGGTGATCGTCTCCGCCAAGAACCTGGACAAGTACCTGGGCGTGCGCCGCTACCGTTACGGCGTCGCCGAGGAGAGCGACCAGGTGGGGCAGGTGACCGGCCTGGCCTGGACGGAGGTGGGGGGCGAGCTGCTCACCATCGAGTCCGCGGTGGTGCCGGGTAAGGGCAAGGTCACCCACACGGGTAAGCTGGGCGATGTGATGAAAGAGTCCATCCACGCCGCCAGCACGGTCGTTCGAGCCCGTGCCGACCGCCTGGGCGTGGACCCGGAGTTCCACCAGAACAAGGACATCCACATCCACGTGCCCGAGGGCGCGATCCCGAAGGACGGGCCCTCCGCCGGTATTGGCATGTGCACCGCCCTGGTGTCCGCGCTGACGGGCATCCCGGTGAAGGCCAGCGTGGCGATGACCGGCGAGATCACCCTGCGCGGCGAGGTGCTGCCCATTGGTGGCCTCAAGGAGAAGCTGCTGGCGGCCCTGCGCGGGGGCATCAAGACGGTGCTGATCCCGGAGGAAAACCGGAAGGATCTTCAGGAGATACCGAAGAACATCAAAAGTCGGTTGAAGATCATCCCGGTGCGCTGGATCGACGAGGTGCTGGATGTTGCACTTTTGCGACAGCCCGAGCCCAACCCGCAGCAGCCGGTCGAGGCGGGCGGGAAAGCGGCCAAGGGCAAGGAGCGGGCCTCTACCACCCGGGCGCACTGAGCAGGCCTTGTCCAGGCGTGTTGCTTTGTTGACACGCCGGAGAACGGCTTGCTATAACTCGTCGCACGCAGTCGCGGGGTGCAGGCCCCGCCCCTTGCGACAACAACAAGCTCATCCCGGTGATGGGTTGCAAAAGCCAGATGCTCCGGTACAATCAGCACCTCGCTTCCCGCGGTAGGGGTTAGAGGCCTGATAGGGGCGCCCAGGGGGACAGACGGGTAAAAGGCTGGCTGTCCGTCGGAACAGAATCCAAGAGGAAGCGCGAAATGAACAAGTCGGAACTGATCGAAGCCGTGGCTCAATCCGCCGACATCTCCAAGGCTGCGGCCTCGAAGGCGGTGGATTCGATGGTCGATTGCGTGACCAACGCCCTGAAGGAAGGCGACCAGGTGACCCTGGTGGGCTTTGGCACTTTCCAGGTCCGCGAGCGGGCCGCCCGCACCGGCCGCAACCCGCGCACCGGCGAAACCATCGAAATCGCGGCTTCGAAAGTTCCCAGCTTCAAGGCTGGCAAAGCGCTTAAAGATGCGGTAAACTAAGCGCCTCAGCAATTCGGGTGGTTAGCTCAGCTGGGAGAGCGTCGCCCTTACAAGGCGAATGTCGGGGGTTCGATCCCCTCACCACCCACCAAGGGTTACAAATTGGAGCGGTAGTTCAGTTGGTTAGAATGCCGGCCTGTCACGCCGGAGGTCGCGGGTTCGAGTCCCGTCCGCTCCGCCAACACCAAGAAAAAGGCGCCCTTGTGGCGCCTTTTTCGTGTCTGGGTCCTATACACGTTCCGAAACCTCGGGTTTCCAGGGTGACCTCCGATGCTTGAAGCAATTCGTTCCGCGGTAAAAGGCTGGGTGGCCTGGGCTGTGGTCATCGTCATCAGTCTGCCCTTCGTCATAGTGGGCGGTTACAGCTACTTCGCCGGCGATGATGGTGGCGTGGTCGCGGAGGTCGAGGGTATCGAGATCACCCGCGACCAGGTCACCGAACGCTTCCGCCAGCAGCGTCAGCAACTGGAGCAATTCTTCGGCGACCTGGATGAAGCCGGGGTGGACGAGGAGACGCTTCGCCGTGAGGCACTGGAGGGCCTGGTCGAGGAGGCGCTGCTGCACGCGCTGGTTACCGACGGCAAGTTGCGGGTCAGCGACCGTGCCGTGGCGCAGCGCATCCGCCAGCAGGACATCTTCCACCAGGGCGGAACCTTCTCCATGGAGCGCTACCAGCAACTGCTGAGCGCCAACCGCCTGACGCCCGACCAGTACGAGGAGATGGTGCGCCGCGACCTGCTGACGGAGCAGTTCCAGGGGGCGGTGGCCAACTCGGCGATCACCCGGGACTGGGACCTGCAGCGCCTGTCAGCGCTGGACCGGCAACAGCGGGATATTCAGTACCTGGTGCTGAGCGCCCAGGCCGACCCGGACGCCGTCTCCGACGAGGCCGTGGAGGCCCATTACGAGCAGTATGCGGACCGCTACATGGCACCGCGCCAGGTGCGGCTGGCCTACGTGGAACTGCACCAGGACGAGCTCGCTCCGGACGACAGCACCCGTTACTTCGAGATGACCGAAGACGCGGCCAACGTGGCCTACGAGCAGCCGGACACCCTGCAGCCGGTCGCCGATCTGCTCGGCGTCGAGTTGGCGTACAGCGACTGGGTGCCGGAGGACGGCAGCGGCGAGGGCATTTGGGGTGACAGCGAGGTGCTCGCTGCCGCCTTCAGCGAGGACGTGCTGGAGCTGGGGTACAACAGCGACCTGATCGAGCTGGACTCTGGGCATGCCGTGCTGTTCCGGGTGGACGACGTGCAGGACGCGCAGCCCCTGGGCCTGGACGAGGTGGCCGACGAGATCCGCGAGGAACTGGCCGAGGAGCAGGCCCGCCTGAACGCCCGCAACCTGGGTGAGCTGCTGGAGGGCGAGATTGCCGAGGGCGCCGACATGGCGGCGCTGGCCGAGCGCGAGGGCGTGGAGTTGCGCAGCGCCGAGGGCCTGGACCGCGGTACCGTGACCGACGACCTGCCCACCCGGGTGGTGGACCGCGCCTTCCGCCTGCCGCGTCCCAGCGACGACCGGCCCAGCGTGGGTGGCACCAGCATCCAGGGTGGTGACTACGCCGTGGTTCAGGTGATCGGTGTGACCGATGGCGATACCGACCTGGCCGACGACGAGCGCCAGCAGTGGCGCGCCGAGCTGCAGCAGGTGTTCAGCCAGAGCGAGTGGCAGGCCTTGATGAACGCCCTGCGCGCCGAAATGGACGTGAAAATGCGGGACTGACCACACGCTTTCCCGTCATCGGGGGGGCGCAACGCCCCTCCCGTCATCACGGACGCCAATACCCCCCCAGTCATCGCGAGGGCCGAAGGCCCGTGGCGATCCAAACGCCGGCCTGGACTGCCACGCCGGCTACGTCGCCTCTAGTCCAACAACCGGCGCAGCCGCCGCTGCGAGACCGCCTCCCGGTCCTGCATGGCGATCCCCTTGCGCATGAACTCCTCAACGTAGGTCAGGTGCACGTTGGCCGCCTCCCTGGCCCGCGCCGGGTCACCCGCCATGATCGCCTCGTAGATCGCCCGGTGCTGGTCGCGCAGCGGGGCGTAGTCCTCGTTGCGCTGCTTCAGCTGCTGCAGTGACCGGGTAATGCTGTTGCGCAGCAGGCTGAACAGCCCGCGAACCACGTGGATGAGCGCGACGTTGTGCGAGGCATCAGCGATCGCCAGGTGAAACTCCGCGTCCGCCTCGGCATCCAGGTCGGGGTCGTCGTTGGTGTCGTAAAGCTCGATCAACGCCTCGTAGCGTCGCCGGATAATCTCACGATCCGCCTCGGTGGCGCGCAGCGCGGCATACCACGCCGCCATCTCCTCCAGCGCATGGCGCAACTCCAGGATCTGGAAGGTGGCCTCGGGCCGGTCCTTCAGCAGTTCCACCAGCGGTTCGGTTACGGTGGGCGCGGCGATATCCGCCACGAAGGTGCCGCCGCCGGGGCGGGCCTTGAGCAGCCCCCGGGCCTCCAGCTTCAGCAGGGCCTCGCGCAGCGACGGGCGCGAGACGTCCAGCTCTTGTGCCAGCTCCCGCTCCGCCGGCAGGCGGTCGCCGGGTTTTAGCACGCCATTGAGGATGAGCTCCTCGATCTGATGGATGATTGAATCGGAGAGCCGGGCCGGCTTTATCGTCTTGAATGTCATGGGGCTTTGATCCTCTTCTCCGCGGGATTTACAGGCCTGCGCATGCACCCGCGGGTCCTCCTTGCCGGGAAATGCGCATTGTACCGCACTTAGTCTCCAGTCATTTGAACCTCGACACAGTCGTCCCCCTCTACTATTGACAAGTATAAGAGATCGGTCAGACCATGTGATGGGTAACTGATTTGACCAAGAATAACGCGAAGCAATCAGAACAACAGAGGAGGAGCCCGGTCGGTGCTGACGCACCCAGGGCCCAACCCATGACGACACCCGACACCCAAGGGCCGAAGGTAGGGCTGTTGGTAACCTGCCTGGTCGACGCCTTCCGGCCGAATATCGGTTTCGCCACCGTGCGGCTGCTGGAGCAGGCCGGCTGCACGGTGGAGGTGCCCCAGCAGCAGACCTGTTGCGGCCAACCCGCCTACAACAGCGGTGACAACATCACCGCGGCCGAACTGGCTCGCAGCGTCATCACCGCCTTCGAGGGCTACGATTACCTGGTCTCGCCCTCCGGCTCCTGCATCGGCAGCGTTCACAAGTACCCCGACCTGTTCCAGCAGTCGCCGGAGTGGGAGAGCCGGGCGCGCCATCTGGCGGACCGCTCCTATGAGTTGTTCAGTTTTCTCACCGATGTACTGGGCGCCAACGACACCATCCGTGCCCGGTTCGAGGGCAAGGCCACCTACCACGACAGCTGCAGCGGGCTGCGCCAGCTGGGCATCAAGCGCCAGCCGCGCGCGCTGTTGCAACAGGTGGAGGGGCTGAAGCTGGTGGAGATGGAGGACGCGGAGGTCTGTTGCGGCTTCGGCGGTACCTTCTGCGTCAAGTACCCGGAGATCTCCGGCCGCATGGTGGATGACAAGGCGCAGGCTGCCCAGGCGAGTGGCGCGGACACCCTGCTCGGGGGCGATTTGGGCTGTCTGCTGAACATGGCGGGCCGGCTGAAGGCGGCGGGCTCGCCCGTACGGGTCTACCATACAGCAGAGGTGCTGGCGGACATGGCCCACGGTCCCGGTCTGGGCGACGGGGAGGAGCGTTAATGGAGTCTCACAGCCACGAGTTCGTCCAGCGCGCCGGCGCCGCCCTGCACAATCCCACGTTGCAGCAGGCCCTGGGGCGCGCCAAGGACGGTTTCGTGCTCAAGCGCTTCAACGCGGTGAGCGCACTGTCCGAGTACGAGGCGCTGCGCGACCGGGCAGTGCAGATCAAGAACCACACCCTGGAGCACCTGGACCACTACCTGCTGCGCTACGAGGAGGCGGTGCGCCGGAACGGCGGGGTGGTGCACTGGGCGGCGGATGCCGAGGAGGCCCGCAACATTGTCCGGGATATCTGCCGCAAGGCGGAGGCGCGCAGCGTCATCAAGGGCAAGTCCATGGTGGGCGAAGAGGTGGGGGTCAACGAGGCGCTGGAGGAGGCTGGCCTGGAGGTTGTCGAGACCGACCTGGGCGAGTACATCATCCAGCTGGCGGAGGAGCCGCCCAGCCACATCATCGCCCCCGCCATCCACAAGACCCGCGAAGAGATCTCCGATCTCTTTCACCGTTTCCACGCCAAGTACGGCTACACGCAGCGGCTCACCGAGGTGCCGGACCTGGTCAATGAGGCGCGCCAGGTGTTGCGCCAGAAGTACCTGTCCGCCGACGTGGGTATCACCGGGGCCAACTTCCTGGTGGCGGAGAACGGCTGCAACATCATTGTCACCAATGAGGGCAACGGCGATTTGACCAGCACGCTGCCCCGGGTGCACATCGTGACCGCCGGGATCGAAAAGGTGGTTCCCAACATGGAGGACACCACCACGCTGCTGCGGCTGCTCGGGCGCAGCGCCACCGGCCAGGACATCACCAGCTACACCACACTATTCTCCGGCCCCCGCCGCGAGGGCGACCCGGACGGGCCGCAGGAGTACCACGTGGTGCTCATCGACAACGGCCGATCCACCATGCTGGCCGATGAGTTCCGCGAAATGCTGCGCTGCATCCGCTGCGGTGCCTGCATGAACCACTGCCCGGTCTACGGGGCCATCGGCGGGCACGCCTACGGCTGGGTCTACCCCGGCCCCATGGGCTCGGTGCTGACGCCGCTCACCCTGGGCCTACGCGAGGCCAAGGACCTGCCCAACGCCTGCACCCTGAACGGCCGCTGCCAGGAGGTCTGCCCGGTGCGGATTCCGCTGCCGGACCTGCTGCGCAACCTGCGCCATCGCCAGTTCCAGGCCCGTATGGGGACCAAGCGTTCACGCTGGGGCCTGGCCCTGTGGGGGTGGCTAGCGCGTCGCCCGGCCATGTACCGCCTCGCGACCCGGGTGCAGGCGCGGTTGCTGGCCGGCATGGGCGGCAAGCGTGGCCATATCAGCAAGCTGCCCCTGGGGGGCAACTGGATGGCCGGCGGCCGGGTGATGCCGGTCCCCGAGGGGGAGACCTTCATGAGCGCCTGGAAAAAGCGTCAAGGGGGACGGGGATGAGTAGCAGCCGCGAACGCATCCTGGGGGACATCCGCCGCGGGCTCGGGCGCCCGGCGCTCTCCGAGAGCCGCCAGGCGGTACTGGACCAGCGTATCCACGGCGGGGAGCAGGAGCCGTTGCGCCCCGTGCTGGCCAACAAGCCGCTACCCGACCAGTTCGCCGAGGGCTTGGAGAAGGTCGCGGGCGAGTGCGTCCGTATCGCTCGCCGCAGCGACGCGCCGGCCGCGCTGAAGCGTTGGCTCGAAGCGCAGGACGTGGCCGCCGAGGCGCGCCTGGCCCCTGCCGTAGCCGATATCGACTGGGCCTCGGACGGCTTGCGCGTGAGCGAGGGCGCCAGCGCCGGGGATGACCTGGTGGGCGTCAGCCAGGCGCTGCTGGCGGTGGCCGAGACCGGCACGGTGGTGCTGCGCTCCGGGGCCGAGACGCCCACCACTCTCAACTTCCTGCCCGACTACCACGTGGTGCTGGTGGATGCCGAACACCTGGTTGGGCACCTGGAGGATGCCTGGGTGCAGTTGCGTACCCGTTTGGGGGCGCAGTGGCCGCGGGTGGTCAATCTGATTACCGGTCCGTCGCGTACGGCGGACGTGGAGCAGACCATGCAGCTGGGGGCCCACGGGCCGCGCCGGCTGCTTGTGTTGTTGGTCGGCGCCTAGCCGGCCGGCAAGAAACAGGCAACAAGCCTGCAATAAGGCGGTGCTGGTTGTGCAGGAACCGTTGGGTCAGGGAAGCCGCAAGGACTCGCCAGCCCACTTTAGATAATCATTCGGAGGAGGTTCTGGGCTCATGAATTTGGGTGTGCTTTCATTCTTTGCCCTGTTGCCGCTGGCAACCGTGGCGTTGTTTCTGGTGATACTTCGATGGCCGGCGAAACACGCCATGCCATTGGCTTACGTGGTCGCCGTCGCGGTGGCACTTTTCTTCTGGGGTACCGAGTTCAACGTGGTGGCTGCCGCCTCGATTAACGGGGTGGTCGTTGCGCTTAATATATTGTTCATTGTTTTCGGGGCGATCCTGCTGCTCTACACGCTGAAGGAGAGCGGGGCGATCGCCACCATCCAGAAAGGTTTTGCCGATATCTCGCCCGACCGCCGGGTGCAGGCGATCATCATCGCCTGGCTGTTCGGCTGCCTGATCGAGGGGGCCTCCGGTTTCGGCACCCCGGCCGCCATTGCGGCACCGTTGCTGGTGGCGCTGGGCTTCCCGGCCATGGCCGCGGTCATGTCGGCACTGATCATCCAGTCCACGCCGGTCTCCTTCGGGGCGGTGGGCACGCCGATCCTGGTGGGCGTCAGTGCCGGTATCGAGGACCAGAGCGTGACCCAGCGGGTCATCGAGTCCCTGGGCACCACCCACGCGGAGCTGGTCAATCAGATCGGCATGCAGGTGGCGCTCATCCACTCGCTGGCGGGCTTCCTGGTGCCGCTGATCATGGTGGGCATGCTCACCCGCTTCTTCGGCAAGAACCGCTCCTTCGTCGATGGGTTGCGGGCCTGGCCCTTCGCGCTGTTCGCAGGTGTGGCCTTCGTGGTGCCTTACTACGCGGTGGCGGCCCTGCTCGGTCCGGCCTTCCCGTCCCTGATCGGCGGCCTGATCGGTCTGGCCATCGTGGTGCCGGCGGCCAAGAAGGGCTTCCTGATCCCGAAGGATACCTTCCACTTCGAGGAGCGCAGCAAGTGGGAGCCGGAGTGGATCAGCCGCCTGCAGGACGAGGCCACCCCGGAGCGTGCCGCGGGCAGCGAGCTGACTCAGCTCCAGGCCTGGGCCCCCTATGTGGTGGTTGCCGTGCTGCTGGTGCTCACCCGGACCGTGGACCCGGTGGTCGCCGCACTGCAGTCGGTGACGCTGTCTTGGCCGGATATCTTTGGTTCCGGCATTACCGCGAGCTCGCAGCCGCTCTACCTGCCCGGCTTCGTGCTGCTGGTGACCTCGGTGATCACCTACTTCCTCCACCAGATGTGGAACCACGGTAACTACCTCAACGCCTGGAAGACCGCCGGCCGGACCATTCTGGCGGCGGGCGTGGCGTTGATATTCGCCGTGCCCATGGTGCAGGTGTTCATCAACTCCGCCCCGGGTGGTCTGGACAGCGTCGAGGACATTCGCATGGCGCTGCAGGACGGCGTGGCGCTGGGCGGTGCGGCCCAGATCGCGAGCATGCCCGAGATGCTGGCCCAGGGTGTGGCCGCCATGGCCGGCGAGGCCTGGCCGCTGTTTTCGCCGCTGATCGGTGGTCTGGGGGCCTTCCTGGCCGGGAGTAACACGGTGAGTAACCTGATGTTCTCCTTCTTCCAGATCTCCACCGCCGAGCAGATCGGTCTGGGCGCCTCCGGGGCGACCTGGGTGGTAGCCCTGCAGGCCGTGGGTGGTGCCGGCGGCAACATGGTCACGGTGCACAACGTGGTGGCTGCTTCTGCCACGGTGGGCCTGATCGGCCGCGAGGGTGACATCATCCGCAAGACGTTGCTGCCGATGATCTACTATGTATTGGCAGCGGGTCTGATCGGCATGGCGATCATCGCAGGTGGCATGAATATCTGGTACCTGCTCTGGATCGGCTGGGCCGTCCTCTGGTTCGGCTTCATGGCCATGAACAAGGGGAGAACACCCGCAACCGCGTAAGCCGCATTCCCCTCAGTTCCTGACCCTCTGGGGGGAGTTGGCAGGCCCGCGTCGTTCGCTGGAACGGCGTGGGTTTTTTTATGACCGGTATTGCTCTATGTTGCATTACCGGCCCCGGGCGCATGTGCGGGCGCGCCGGGCTATCATCAATGCATACGCAATGTTTCTCGTGGGAGAGGAAAAGATGATGAAAAGGCTTCTTGCCTTACCCCTGATGTGGGTGCTGCTCTTCGCCGGCACGCCGGTGCTGCTGTCCGGCTGTGCGGCCCTGGTGGCCGGTGGTGGGGCTGCGGGTGCCGTGGCGTATGTGCGCGGTGAGTTACGCTCGGAGGTGGAGTGCAGTTACCAGCAGTGCCGCGAGGCGACCGATCGGGCCGTGGATCAGCTGGAGCTGACCAAGATCGACCGGCGGACCGACGGCATGACCACGCGCTACGAGCTGGAGGACGCCGACGACAAGTCGGTGAATATCCGCGTGGCGAAGAAGACGGATAACATCACTGATGTGCGGATCCGGGTGGGCACCTTCGGCGACGAGACCAAGTCCCGGCACATCCTGCGCGCCATCGAGGACAATATCCGCTAGCCGGACCCTGCGGGCCGGGGCACGGCATCGCCACGCCCCGGCCATGCCAGGCTTATTCCATCAGCGAGCTGGACAGGGCCACGGTGTTGAAGCCGGAGTCCACGTGCAGCACCTCGCCGGTGATGCCCGATGCCAGGTCGGAACACAGGAATGCGGCGGCGTTGCCCACCTCCTCGGTGGTCACGTTGCGGCGCAGCGGGGCTGCATCCGCGTTGAATTGCAGCATTTTCCTGAAGTTGCCGATGCCGGAGGCGGCCAGGGTGCGGATGGGGCCGGCGGAGATGGCGTTCACCCGGGTGCCCTCCGGGCCCAGATCGGCGGCCATGAAGCGGGTGCTCGCCTCCAGGCTGGCCTTGGCCGAGCCCATGACGTTGTAGTTGGGCATGGAGCGCTCGGCACCCAGGTAGGAGAGGGTGAGCAACGAGCCGTTTCGACCCTCCATCAGCGGCCGGGCGGCCCGGGCGAGGGCCACGAAGCTGTAGGCGCTGATGTCGTGGGCGATGCGGTAGGCATCCCGGGTGGTATTCTCCACGAACGAGCCCTCCAGCGCCTCGCGCGGGGCGAAGCCCACCGCGTGCACCACGATGTCCAGCCCGTCCCAGCGCTCGCCGAGTTGCTTGAAGACATCGTCGATCTGCTCGTCCTCGGCCACGTCCAGCGGCAGCACGATGTCGCTGTCCACCTTGGCCGCCAGGTCCTCGACCCGGCCCTTCAACTTCTCGGTCTGGTAGGTGAAGGCGAGCTCCGCGCCCTGTTCACGCATGGCCTGGGCGATGCCCCAGGCGATGGAGCGGTTGCTGGCCACGCCCACGATGAGCGCGCGCTTGCCGTTGAGAAATCCCATGTTGTCGTTGCCTCCTGAAAACGGTGGTGCCCGCGGGTGGGCGAGTGGGCATTACAGCGAGGCCCCAATGCTACCATCAGCGGCCCGCCGTTGTAGTCGCCGGGTACCCGTAGCACGCCCGCCGCCGGTAGGCCCGGTGCCGGGGGGCCGCTGGCCGGGGAACGGTGGTTGCCGCAGAATGTCTGCTATAAGGTGACCTGTCACATCGCCCGGCGAGCCGTAAGGAGACCGCACCGTGCCCAAGCGATTGCTCAGACCCTTTTTGTCCAACCTGGCCCTGGCCTCCGCCCTGGTGCTTCCCGCCGCCGCCCTGGCCGGTGGTCACGCCATCGCCCTGCACGGCGAGCCGAAATACGGACCCGACTTCGAGCACTTCGAGTACGTCGACCCGGGCGCCCCCAAGGGCGGTTCGGTGCGCCTGTCCGCGCTGGGCACCTTCGACAGCCTCCACCCGTGGATCCTGCGCGGGGTGCCGGCCCAGGGCCTGTCGCAGGTCTTCGACACCCTGACCACCAACAGCGCCGATGAGCCCTTCACCGAGTACGGCCTGATCGCCGAGACCATCGAGGTGGACCCGGAGGGCTACTGGGTGCGCTTTACCCTGCGCCCCGAGGCGCGTTTCCACGACGGCGAGCCGGTTACCGTCGACGATGTGATCTGGACCTTCGAGACCCTCCGCGAGAAGGGCCACCCCTCCCTGCGCAGCTACTACCGGGACGTGACCGGCGCGGAGCAGACCGGCGAGCACGAGGTGACCTTCCACTTCGAGGGCAACGAGAACGCCGAGCTGCCCCTGATCGTTGGCCAGATGCCGGTGCTGCCGGAGCACTGGTGGGCGGACCGCGAGTTCGATCGCACCACCTTGGACAAGCCGCTGGGCAGCGGCCCCTACCGGGTGGCCGAGGTGCGCCAGGGGCGGCACATCGTCTACGAGCGGGTGGAGGACTACTGGGCGGAGGACCTGCCGGTAAAGCGCGGGCGCCATAACTTCGACCGCATCCGCTACGACTACTACCGCGACGCCGACGTGGCTCTGGAGGCCTTCCGCGCCGGTGAGTACGACTTCCGCCAGGAGAACATTGCACGCAACTGGGCCAACGCCTACGACTTCTCCGCCGTGCGCGATGGTCGCGTCCAGCGGGAGGAGATCGACCACGAGATCCCCACGGGCATGCAGGGCTTTTTCATCAACACCCGCAAGGACCGCTTCAGCGACCCGCGGGTCCGCGAGGCCCTCTCCCTGGCCTTCGACTTCGAGTGGACCAACCGCAACCTCTTCCACGACGGCTACACCCGCAGCCGCTCCTACTTCTCCAACTCCGAGCTGGCGGCGGAGGGCGCGCCGTCGGACGCCGAGTTGGAGATGCTCGAGCCCTACCGCGATGACTTGCCCGAGGCGCTGTTCGAAGCCGCCTTCGAGCCGCCGAGCACCGAGGGCGAGCGCGGCCTGCGCCGTAACCTGCGCCAGGCCAGCCAGCTGCTGGCCGAGGCCGGTTGGGAGGTGGACGACGGCCGCCTGGTGCACACCGAGAGCGGCGAGCGCATGCGGTTCGAGGTGCTGCTCGACGATTCCAGCTTCGAACGGGTGGTGCTGCCCTGGCGGCGCAACCTGGAGCGGCTGGGCATGGATGTGAGCGTGCGCACCGTGGACACCTCCCAGTACCAGAGCCGGATGGATGACTTCGACTTCGACGTCACCGTGCAGCTGATCGGCCAGTCCAACTCCCCGGGCAACGAGCAGCGCAACTACTGGAGCTGTGCCGCCGCCGAGACCCCGGGCAGCCGCAACTACGCCGGTATCTGCGACGAGACGGTGGACGCGCTGATCGAGCGCATCATCCACGCGCCCGACCGTGACACCCTGGTGGCCGCCACCCGCGCCCTGGACCGGGTGCTGCTGCACGGGCACTACGTGGTGCCCCACTGGCACCTGCCGGCCTTCCGCCTGGCCTACTGGGACAAGTTCGGCCGGCCCGAGACCAGCCCCACCTACAGCCTGGGTTTCGATACCTGGTGGTACGACGAAGAGCGGGCCGCTGATCTCTGATGTGGGGCTACGTTGCCCGGCGACTGTTGCTCATGATCCCGACGCTGCTCGGGATCATGCTCATCAACTTCGCCATCGTGCAGTTCGCCCCCGGCGGCCCGGTGGAGCGCATCGCTGCCCAGGTGCAGGGCAGCGGTGGGGACGCCACCGGCCGGTTCACCGGGGTCAACGCCCGCGAGGCGGGGGATGCCGCGCGCATGGCGGACGAGGTCTCCCGCGGGGCCCGGGGGCTGCACCCCGAGTTCGTCGCCGAGCTGGAGGCGCAGTTCGGCTTCGACCGCCCCGCCCACGAGCGCTTCCTGCAGATGGCCTGGAACTACATGCAGTTCGACTTCGGCGAGTCCTTCTACGCCGACCGCAGCGTCATCGAGCTGATCCGCGAGCGGCTGCCGGTGTCCATCTCCCTGGGGCTGTGGACCACGCTGCTGGTCTACCTCATCTCCATCCCCCTGGGCATCCGCAAGGCCGTGCGCGACGGCAGCCGGTTTGATCTGTCCACCTCGGCGGTGATCTTCGTCGGCTACGCCATCCCCAACTTCCTGTTCGCGATCCTGCTCATCGTGCTCTTTGCCGGCGGCTCCTGGCTCGATCTCTTCCCCTTGCGGGGGCTGGTCTCCGACGACTGGCACGACCTGAGCTGGCCCATGCGCATCCTCGACTACCTGCACCACATCACCCTGCCGGTGCTGGCCATGGTGATCAGCGGCTTTGCCGGGCTGACCATGCTCACCAAGAACAGCTTCCTGGAGGAGGTGAACAAGCAGTACGTGATGACCGCCCGGGCGAAGGGCTGCGACGAGCGGGGCGTGCTCTACGGCCACGTCTTCCGCAATGCCATGCTGATCGTGATTGCCGGCTTCCCCGCCGCCTTCATTGGCATCCTGTTCACCGGGGCGCTGCTCATTGAGGTGATCTTCTCTCTGGACGGGCTGGGCCTGCTCGGCTTCGAGGCGGTGGTCAACCGGGACTACCCGGTAGTATTCGGCACGCTGTTCATCTTCACCCTGCTGGGGCTGGTGCTGAACCTCATCGGGGATCTGATGTACGTGGCCATCGACCCGCGGATCGACTTCGAGCGGAGGGCGGGCTGATGGCGGGCTGGCGGCCGAGTTTCCAACTCAGTCCGCTCAACCGGCGGCGTTGGCAGCAGTTCAAGGCCAACCGGCGGGGCTGGTGGTCGCTGTGGATCTTCCTGGCCCTGTTCGGGCTGTCGCTGGGGGCGGAGTTCATCGCCAACGACCGGCCGCTGGTGGTGCAGTACGACGGCGGCTACTATTTCCCGGTCTTCCGCGACTATCCGGAGACGGCCTTCGGCGGGGATTTCGCCACCACGGCGGACTACCGGGATGAGTTCGTCGCCGAGCTGATCGAGGAGAAGGGCTGGATGCTCTGGCCCGCGATCCGCTACAGCCACGACACCATCAACTACGATCTGGAGCACGCTGCGCCCGCGCCCCCCTCGGGGGAGAACTGGCTGGGGACGGACGACCAGGCGCGGGATGTGACCGCCCGGCTGATCTACGGCTTTCGCATCTCGGTGCTCTTCGGGCTGGCGCTGACCGTGGCCAGCTCCATCATCGGGGTGCTGGCCGGGGCGGTGCAGGGCTATTTCGGTGGCTGGCTGGACCTGCTGGCCCAGCGGTTCATCGAGATCTGGAACGGCCTGCCGGTGCTCTACCTGCTGATCATCATGGCCAGTCTGGTGCAGCCCAACTTCTGGTGGTTGCTGTTTATTATGCTGCTCTTCTCCTGGACCACGCTGGTGGCGGTGGTGCGGGCGGAATTCCTCAAGGTGCGTAACTTCGAGTACGTGAAGGCGGCCAAGGCCCTGGGGGTGCCCGACCGGACCATCATCCTGCGCCATGCGCTGCCCAACGCCATGGTGGCTACGCTGACCTTCGTGCCCTTCATCCTCTCCGGGGCCATCACCACCCTGACGGCGCTGGATTTCCTGGGCTTCGGCCTGCCGCCGGGCTCGCCTTCGCTGGGTGAGTTGCTGGCCCAGGCCAAGGCCAACCTGCACGCCCCCTGGCTGGGCATTACCGTGTTCCTGGTGCTGTCCGTGATGCTGACGCTGCTGATCTTCATCGGCGAGGCGGTGCGCGACGCCTTCGACCCGCGCAAGACCCTCGGGCAGGTGAACGCGGCGGGGGTGGGCCGATGAGCGCGCTGCTGGAGGTGACGGATCTGCAGGTGAGCTTCCGCGCCGAGGGGCGGGAGGTGCCCGCCGTGCGCGGGGTAAGCTGGCGGGTGGACGCGGGCGAGACGCTGGCGCTGGTGGGGGAGAGCGGCTCCGGCAAGTCGGTCTCCGCCCTGTCGGTGCTGGGCCTGTTGCCTTATCCGCGGGCCTGGCATCCGGGCGGCAGCATCCGCTTCGAGGGCGAAGAGATCCTCGGCGCGCCGGACGGGGTGCTGCGCCACCTCCGGGGCGGGCCCATCGGCGTGATCTTCCAGGAGCCGTTGACCTCCCTCAATCCGCTGCACCGGGTCGACCGGCAGATCGGCGAGACCCTGCGCATCCACCAGGGGCTCACCGGTGCCCGGGCACGCCAGCGGATCCTGGAACTGCTGGACCTGGTCCAGCTGCCCGACCCGACGCGGCGCTTGCGGAGCTTCCCCCACGAGCTGTCGGGCGGGCAGCGCCAGCGGGTGATGATCGCCATGGCCCTGGCCAACAACCCCAAACTGCTGATCGCCGACGAGCCCACCACGGCGCTGGATGTGACCGTGCAGGCGGAGATCCTGCAGCTGATCCGCGACCTGCAGCGGCGGTTGAACATGGCGGTGCTGCTGATCAGCCACGACCTGAACGTGGTGCGCCACATGGCCGATCGCATCGCGGTAATGCGCCACGGCGAGCTGCTGGAGGCCGCGCCCACCGAGGCCCTGTTCACCCGCCCGGGCCACCCCTATACCCGGGAGCTGATCGACGCGGAGCCCTCGGGGCGGCCGTCGCCGGTGCCCGCGGCGGACGGGTCGGTGCTGCAGGCGGAGGCGGTGAAGGTGCACTTCCCCATTCGGGGCGGCTTCCTGCGCCGGGTGCGGGGTTACGTGAGGGCCGTGGACGGAGTGGACCTGGATCTGGCGCCGGGGCAGACCATCGGCGTGGTGGGGGAAAGCGGCTCCGGCAAGACCACGCTGGCCCAGGCCGTGCTCCGGCTGCTGGCGGCGCAGGGGCGGGTGGTGTTCGACGGGCGGGAGATCACCGAGTTGAAGCCCAGGGCGCTCCGGCCGCTGCGCAAAGGGATGCAGATGGTCTTCCAGGACCCTTACGGCAGCCTCAGTCCTCGGCTGTCGGTGGAACAGATCGTGGCCGAGGGGCTGGAGATCCACGCCCCGGACATGGATGAGACGGCACGCCACGCTGAGATCGCCCGCGCCCTGGAGGAGGTGGGGCTGCCCGTCGAGGTGATGAGCCGTTACCCCCACGAGCTTTCCGGCGGCCAACGCCAGCGGGTGGCCCTGGCCCGGGCGCTGGTGCTGAAGCCGAAGCTGATCGTGCTGGACGAACCCACCTCTGCGCTGGACCGCTCGGTGCAGGCGCGCATGGTGGCGCTGCTGCGCGATCTGCAGACCCGCCACCAGCTGGCCTACCTGTTCATCAGCCACGACCTGAAGGTGGTGCGGGCGCTCTCGCACCACATCATCGTGATGAAGGACGGCCAGGTGGTGGAGCAGGGGAGTGCGGACCGGGTGTTCGAGCAGCCGGCGCAGCCTTACACCCAACGCCTGCTGGCCGCCGCCCTGAGTCCGGATCGGGGCCGGGACGCGTTTTAGTCAGGGCATGCACCCGACCGGGCCGGCCGGGTGCATGCGTGCTCACCGGGGCAGGTCCAGGTCGGCCCAGAGCCGTTCCACCGGTCCGGCCTGGTTCATGCTGTAGAAGTGCACGCCGGGCGCGCCGCCGTCCAGCAGGCGGCGGCAGAGGTCGGCCACCACCTGGTGGCCCAGCGCCTGGATGGCGACCTTGTCGTCGCCGCAGGCCTCCAGCCGCTTGCGCAGCCAGCGCGGGATCTCCGCCCCGCAGGCGTCGGAGAAGCGGGCCAGCTGCTTGAAGTTGATGATGGGCATGATGCCCGGGACGATCGGCACCGTGACGCCGCGCTGTTCGGCCTGCTCCACGAAGTGGAAGTAGGCGTCGGCGTTGTAGAAGTACTGGGTGATGGCGGCATCCGCCCCGGCTTCCACCTTGCGGGCGAAGTTGTCCAGGTCGGCCTCGGCGTCGCGGGCCTGGGGGTGGAACTCCGGGTAGCACGCCACCTCGATCTTGAAGTGGTCGCCGGTCTCCTCGCGAATGAAGGCCACCAGCTCGTTGGCGTAGCGGAACTCACCCACATCGCGGGTGCCGGAGGGCATGTCGCCCCGCAGCGCCACGATGCGCCGGATGCCCTGCTCGCGGTAGTTGTGCAACAGCTCGGCGATACTCTCGCGGGTGGAGCCGATGCAGGAGATGTGTGGCGCGGCCTCCAGGCCGCTGCGGTGGATCTCGGTCACCGTTTCGAAGGTGCGGTCGCGGGTGGAGCCACCGGCGCCGAAGGTCACCGAAAAGTAGGCCGGGTTCAGCTGCGCCAACCGCTCGCGGGTGGTCCGCAGCTTCTCCACGCCCCGCTCGGTGCGGGGCGGGAAAAACTCGCAGCTGTACACCGGCGTATGCTGTTTCTGCGATTCCATGTTGTCGGTCTTCACCATATGTATGAGCCAGCACGACGTCCCCCGTCAAAGCGAGGGCCTCCCCCGCTACGCGGGCCCGAAATGGGGACGAACCAGGAGAGGCATCCCGTCATCGCGAGGGCCGGAGGCCCGCGGCGATCTAAACGCTGGCATGGACTGCCACGCCCCGGAAGGGGCTCGCAGTGACGGGGGGCGCCCGGTCAGTACCGGTAGTGCTCGGGCTTGTAGGGCCCGTCCACCGATACGCCGATGTACTCCGCCTGCTCCGGGGTCAGCTCGGTGAGCTGTGCGCCGATCTTCTGCAGGTGCAGTTGCGCCACCTTCTCGTCCAGGTGCTTGGGCAGCACGTAGACCTGGTTGTCGTAGTTGTCGCCATGGGCGAACAGCTCGATCTGTGCCAGCACCTGGTTGGTGAAGGAGTTGGACATGACGAAGCTGGGGTGGCCGGTGGCGCAGCCCAGGTTCACCAGCCGCCCCTCGGCCAGCAGGATGATCTTGTTGCCGCTGGGCAGGGTGATGTGGTCCACCTGCGGCTTGATGTTGTCCCACTCGCAGTCGCGCAGGCTGGCCACGTCGATCTCGTTGTCAAAGTGGCCGATGTTGCAGACGATGGCGTTGTGCTTCATCGCCTTCAGGTGCTCACCGGTGATCACGTGGTAGTTGCCGGTGGCGGTGACGAAGATGTCCGCCTTGTCCGCCGCCTCATCCATGGTGACCACCCGATACCCCTCCATGGCCGCCTGCAGGGCACAGATGGGATCGATCTCGGTGACCCAGACGGTGGCGCCCTGGCCGCGCAGGCTCTGGGCACAGCCCTTGCCCACGTCGCCGTAGCCGGCCACCACGCAGACCTTGCCGGCGATCATCACGTCGGTGGCCCGCTTCAGGCCGTCCAGCAGCGACTCGCGGCAACCGTAGAGGTTGTCGAACTTGGACTTGGTGACCGAGTCGTTCACGTTGATGGCGGGGAAGGGCAGGGTGCCCTCGCTGGCCATGCGTACCAGGCGGCTGACCCCGGTGGTGGTCTCCTCGGTGACGCCCTGAATGGCATCCAGGCGCTTGCTGTACCAGCCGGGCTGGCTCTCCAGGCGCTTGCGGATGCTGGCGAACAGCGCCTTCTCCTCGTCGCTGCCCGGGTTGTCCAGCACGGAGGCGTCCTGCTCAGCCTTCGCGCCCAGGTTGAGCAGCAGCGTCGCGTCGCCGCCGTCGTCCAGGATCATGTTCGCCGGCTCGCCTTCGAACTCGAAGATGCGGTGGCAGTAGTCCCAGTACTCCTCCAGGGTCTCGCCCTTGTAGGCAAACACCGGGATGCCCTGGGCAGCGATGGCCGCGGCGGCATGGTCCTGGGTGGAGTAGATGTTGCAGGACGCCCAGCGCACCTCGGCCCCCAGCTCGATCAGTGCCTCGATGAGCACCGCGGTCTGGATGGTCATGTGCAGGCTCCCGGCGATGCGGGCGCCCTTGAGCGGCTGCTCGTTGCGGTATTCGTCGCGCACCGCCATCAGGCCGGGCATCTCTGTCTCGGCGATGGCGATTTCCTTACGGCCCCAGTCAGCGAGGCCGATGTCGCGCACGATGTAGTCGTTGGTCTTGGTATCCACGACAGCATTCATGGTGCAGACTCCGATTTCGCTGAGCGCCGTTGGGAAAGGTGACGGCGGGGCCTCGAGCCTGGCAGGGCGATATGCCCTGTTGCAGCGCTCCTCGAGGCCGAGCCGATGGGTCTTCGCGTTTGCGGTCCGGTGCGTTACAGGCCGGCGGCGGCGCGGATCTCCTCCGCGCGGTCGGTTTGCTCCCAGGGGAAGTTTGCATCCTCCCGGCCAAAGTGGCCGTAGACCGCGGTATCCGTGTAGATGGGGCGCACCAGGTCGAGCATCTTGAGGATGCCGTAGGGCCGCAGGTCGAAGTGCTCGCGCACGATGCGGGTCAGCTTTTCGCTCTCGACCCGGCCGGTGCCGAAGGTATCGACGCTGATGGAGGTGGGCTCGGCCACCCCGATGGCGTAGGAGACCTGGATCTCGCAGCGCTCGGCCAGGCCGGCGGCGACAATGTTCTTGGCCACGTAGCGGCAGGCGTAGGCCGCGGAGCGGTCCACCTTGGATGGGTCCTTGCCGGAGAAGCAGCCGCCGCCGTGGCGGGCCATGCCGCCGTAGGTGTCGACGATGATCTTGCGCCCGGTGAGCCCGCAGTCACCGACGGGGCCGCCGATCACGAACCGCCCGGTCGGGTTGACCAGGTAGCGGGTGGCCCGGGTGATCCACTGCGCGGGCAGCACCGGCTTGATGATCTCCTCGATCACCGCCTCTTGCACCTGGTCCTGGGTGAGGTCCGGGGCGTGCTGGGTGGAGAGCACCACCGTGTCCACCGCCACCGGGCGACCGTCCACGTAGCGCAGGGAGACCTGGCTCTTGGCGTCCGGGCGCAGCCAGGGCAGCTGGCCGTTACGGCGCAGCTCGGACTGGCGCTGCACCAGCCGGTGAGAGTAGGTGATGGGGGCGGGCATGAGCACGTCGGTCTCGTTGCTGGCATACCCGAACATCAGGCCCTGGTCGCCGGCACCCTGCTCTTCGGGGTGGTCGCGGTCCACGCCCTGGGCGATGTCCACCGACTGCTTGCCCAGGATGTTGATGACGCCGCAGGTCTCGCCGTCGAAGCCCATCTCGTGGTGCTTGTACCCGATCTCCTTGACCGTCTCCCGGGCCACGGCCTCGTAGTCCACGTTGGCGGAGGTGGTCACCTCGCCGCCCAGGATGATGATCCCGGTCTTGATCATGGTCTCGCAGGCAACGCGCCCCTGGGGGTCCTCGGCCAGGATGGCGTCTAGCACGGCGTCGGAGATCTGGTCCGCCATCTTGTCCGGATGGCCTTCGGATACCGACTCTGACGTGAACAGGTATTCGCTCACCCCAAGCTCCTCTATCGATTGTTCTGGTGGTCCTGCGCCGGGCTGCATGGCCGCGACGGGTGGATGGCCGGGGTCATGGGCCCGGCTTTTTGCCATTAGAGGCCGATTGTAGCGGTCTCAACGGGTGAGTGCGAGGGGAGCGCTTCATGGCCAGTCGATGCGGATCTCAAGCTCAAACGGTTTCTGCGCCGGGTTGAGTCGCGGGGGGAGAGGGTGTGAACCCAGAACCTTCAAGAGTGGGACTCACGCCGCAGGATTCGGCCGCAGCCGCGCCTGCTGTTGCCGGTAGGCCTCCATGCCGATGTGGCCGATCTGCGGCGCGAGTTGGCATCGCTGGCGACGCCAGGGGGAGCGGGCCTGAGCGGTGCGGCGTGCGGCGCCCTGCTCATGGTTTCGGGTTGCCCCCCTGCCCGTTGGGGTCGCGTCGTTGGGGCTGCCAGTCGCCGAGGGCGGTGGTGAGCATTTCGGGCATGGTGATGCCGGGGGTTTCTTCGAGTGCCTGCGCGGCGCGGCGGGTGGCGGCCTCGAGCGCCGGGCTGGGAGTGGCCCATTCCGGCTCCGGGATGGGCTGCGACCAGGCCTGCATGTCCGGCGGGATCGGGGCGCGGCCCTGGTGGTATTCCCACTCGGCCAGACGGAAAGGGAGCTTCCAGAAGGTGATCAGGTGGTAGAGATACCAGAAGAACACAAAAGTTCGGCTCGTGAAGCCGTCGCGGAGGTCCTCGTGGAGCTTGTGGCGGGCGATCTCGAAGGTATGCTCGCCGTCGTAGGGGAGATATTCGCGCGGGTCGATGGGTTGCCCGGACAGGGTTTTTGTAGGCCGCTCAAGGTTTCCCGGTCCGTACTCCATGTAGCGGCGTATGGCCTCCCACAGGCCCATGGCCTCCCCGGTGGTCGAGGCGGGGAACATGGCGGTATGGGACCGGCCCGTATCGGAGTCCTCGAAGGTCAGCCCGAGGTTGTACTGGGTCATGGCGCCGTAGGGGGTGGCGCCGGTGCTGGTGGCGACCCAGGCGGTGACCTGCTCGAAGGGTGCGCAAAGGGTCTGGCCGGTGTCGGGGTCGTAGGTGGCGACCTCGCGGCGCTGGCGATGGAAGCGCACGGGGGTGTAGCGCCGGGTCTTCTTCATGCGGTGGAAGAAGGCATGGAGGAGGATGAGGAACGACAGGGTGCCGCCGAAAAGGCCGTAGGGGACGGCGCCCATGGCGACTTCCAGGGTGATTTCCCAGAAGGGCTCACCGTAGGCGAGCCCGACCGTTGCGGTGAACAAGGGTATACCCAAGGCGATGAAGATCACGCCGATGAAGAAGGGCATGCCGATCATGATCTGGTGGGCCTGTGCGGTGTGGCGGCTGGCGTCCAGATCGACGCAGGTGTCGTCCATGTGGACGAGGAACTGGTTCGGGTCCGTCGCGCGTATGCCCAGCGGTATTGGCAGCGGCGCAAGGAACAGCGCCTCGCCGGTGGGGAAGGGGCGGATTTCCCCGGCCCGGGGCTGCGCGGACAGGTCGGGAGTCGGATCGGCGGGTTGCTTCTTGCTCATGGTTTCGGGTGGCTCCCCTCGCCGTTGGGGTTGGTTATTGGGGGCTGCCAGTCGCCGAGGGCGGTGGTGAGCATTTCGGGCATGGTGATGCCGGGGGTTTGTTCGAGTGCCTGCGCGGCGCGCCGGGTGGCGGCCTCGAGCGCCGGGCTGGGGGTGGCCCACTCCGGCTCCGGAACAGGCTGCGACCAGGCCTGCATGTCCGGCGGGATGGGGGCGCGGCCCTGGTGGTATTCCCACTCGGCCAGGCGGAAGGGAAGCTTCCAGAAAGTGATCAGGTGGTAGAGGTGCCAGAAGAAGACGAGGATGACCGAATGGTACCCCTCGCGGTAGTGCTGCATGAGCCGTGCCCGCTTGATCTCGAAGGTATGCTCGCCGTCGTAGGGGAGGAACTCACGCGGGTCAATCGGGTCGCCGGCCCAATCCTTTGTAGGCCGCTCAAGGTTCCCCGGTCCGTACTCCATGTAGCGGCGTATGGCCTCCCACAGGCCCATGGCCTCTCCGGTGGTCGAGGCGGGGAACATGGCGGTATGGGACCGGCCCGTATCGGAGTCCTCGAAGGTCAGTCCGAGGTTGTACTGGGTCATGGCGCCGTAGGGGGTGGCGCCGGTGCTGGTGGCGACCCAGGCGGTGACCTGCTCGAAGGGTGCGAAGAGGGTCTGGCCGGTGTCGGGGTCGTAGGTGGCGACCTCTCGGCGCTGGCGATGGAAGCGCACGGGGGTGTAGCGCCGGGCCTTCTTCATGCGGTGGAAGAAGGCATGGAGCGCAATCAGAAACAACAGGGTGCCGCCGAAAAGGCCGTAGGGGATGGAGACCATGGCCGCTTGTAGCATGCTTGCCCAGAACGGATGACCGTATGGGAGCCCGGTCGTGCCGACAAGCAGCGGAAACCCCAAGCCAAGGAAGATCACGCCGATGAAGAAGGGCATGCCGATCATGATCTGGTGGGCCTGTGCGGTGTGGCGGCTGGCGTCCAGATCGAGGCAGGTGTCGTCCATGTGGACGAGGAACTGGTTCGGGTCCGTCGCGCGTATGCCCAGCGGTATTGGCAGCGGCGCGAGGAACAGCGCCTCGCCGGTGGGGAAGGGGCGGATTTCCCCGGCCCGGGGCTGCGCGGACAGGTCGGGGGTCGGATCGGCCGGTGGCTTCTTGCTCATGGTTTTGGGTTGCTCCCCTCCCCGCTGGGGTTGGCTGGTGGGGGCTGCCAGTCGCCGAGGGCGGTGGTGAGCATTTCGGGCATGGTGATGCCGGGGGTTTCTTCGAGTGCCTGCGCGGCGCGGCGGGTGGCGGCCTCGAGCGCCGGGCTGGGAGTGGCCCATTCCGGCTCCGGGATGGGCTGCGACCAGGCCTGCATGTCCGGCGGGATCGGGGCTCGGCCCTGGTGGTATTCCCACTCGGCCAGGCGGAAGGGAAGCTTCCAGAAAGTGATCAGGTGGTAGAGGTGCCAGAAGAAGACGAGGATGACCGAATGGTACCCCTCGCGGTAATACTGCATGAGCCGTGCCCGCTTGATCTCGAAGGTATGCTCGCCGTCATAGGGGAGGAATTCACGCGGGTCGATCGGGTCGCCGGCCCAATCTATTGTAGGCCGCTCAAGGTTCCCCGGTCCGTACTCCATGTAGCGGCGTATGGCCTCCCACAGGCCCATGGCTTCCCCGGTGGTCGAGGCGGGGAACATGGCGGTATGGGACCGGCCCGTATCGGAGTCCTCGAAGGTCAGGCCGAGGTTGTACTGGGTCATGGCGCCGTAGGGGGTGGCGCCGGTGCTGGTGGCGACCCAGGCGGTGACCTGCTCGAAGGGTGCGAAAAGGGTCTGGCCGGTGTCGGGGTCGTAGGTGGCGACCTCGCGGCGCTGGCGATGGAAGCGCACGGGGGTGTAGCGCCGGGTCTTCTTCATGCGGTGGAAGAAGGCATGGAGCGCAATCAGAAACAACAGGGTGCCGCCGAAAAGGCCGTAGGGGACGGCGAACAGGGCCATTTCCAGGGTGATTTCCCAGAAGGGCTCACCGTAGGCGAGCCCGGCCGTTCCGGTAAACAGGGGTATCCCCAAGGCGGTGAAGATCACGCCGATGAAGAAGGGCATGCCGATCATGATCTGGTGGGCCTGTGCGGTGTGGCGGCTGGCGTCCAGATCGAGGCAGGTGTCGTCCATGTGGACGAGGAACTGGTTCGGGTCCGTCGCGCGTATGCCCAGCGGTATTGGCAGCGGCGCAAGGAACAGCGCCTCGCCGGTGGGGAAGGGGCGGATTTCCCCGGCCCGGGGCTGCGCGGAGAGGTCGGGGGTCGGATCGGCGGGTTGTTTCTTTCTCATGCTTCTGTCCCGGGCTGCAGGGGTACGGTCGGCGGGGCATCCACGACCCAAACGGCCATCGGCATGGGAGCGATGATGCGTCCCTCCGGTGGCGCACTGCGCCGGCCGGAGGCGACCTCGGTGGCCGTGGGCACCCCATGGGGGCTCAGGGTGTTGAGCTGAAACTGGACCTTCCGCTCCAGCCCGGGGGCTAGCGCGGAGGGGTAGGTCAGGCGCAGCGTGAGGCCGGTCTGGGCGTTGAGCTCTTCGGGGAACAGCCGCAGGCGAAGGGTCGCCTCCTCGCTGGACGGTTGCTCGAGCTGCTCGGCGAGCGGCTGGCTCCAGGCGTACCACTTACGGCCGGACTGATGATCGGGGTCCTTTCGCAGGGCCGCGAGCTGGACGGCGCCAGCGGCGAGGTCCTGCGGATCCAGGTCGGGGAGGACCAGCTCCAGTTCCGCGCCATGGTCGACCTTGCGCAGGACAAGGAGGGGTTCGACGACGGCGCCGGCCCAGCGCCGCTGGTGGGTCTGCAGATCGAGCGCCGCATTGTTGACCCCCCAGGCGCTCTGCTCCAGCCAGGTGTCCAGTGCGTCGCGCTGGTGGCGGCGGTACCACGCGAGCCCGCCGAGCTGAATGGCGGTGAAGAGCAGGCCCAGCAGGTTGGCCCGCCAGAAGATGGAGACGAACGCGGCGCTGCGGGTCGCCCAGGCGGCGGCGCCCCCGCCCGCACGGTAGATGTCACGCACGAGACTGGTGTTCCGCCAGAAGGCCCAGCCCTGGGTTGCCGTGAGCCCGCTGGAGCCGGCCAGGGAGAGCGTGGCGCCGGCCAGGGCCTGGCCATCGCCCTGTTGCAGGGCCTCGCCCCATCGGCGCAGGCTGCGGCCGGTCTCCGACAGCGAGGCGAGAAAGCCCAGCCCGTACGCCCCGATGCCCAGGTGGCCGGTGAGCCAGCCGAGGCGGGCGGCCCCCGCGCCCCGCGCCATCTGGCTGCGCACCCGGGGCAGCTGGGCGGCGAGCAGCGTGATGGCGATGCCCTGAGCGGCGGCGAAGGAGGAGGCTGCGGCGGCGAACATGGCGTTCGCGAAGGCCTGATGGTCGTGCAAGTTTCTTCGGTCTTTGCCGAGATACTCGTGCAGCGCACCGCCCAGGTTTCGCAGCTGCAGCACCGCAATGATCACGGCCAGGCTATCACTGCGCAGCACGCTGCCGGCGTCGGCGCGGATTTGCAGGGGCCGGCCGGCGCGGGCGTCGTCGGCCATGCGGCGGATCTCCCGGTGGGCTTCGGCATCCAGTCCCCGCAGTTGCAGGCCGACGCGATTGTCCGTCGTCTCCAGGGGATTGATGGCGGCGGACAGGCGCTGCTCCACATCGAGCAGGCGGGCGCGGATGTTTTCGCGGTCGCGCCGAAGGTCCCGGGTGGTCTCGCGGTATACCGCGGCATTGATATACCCCCGGCGGTGGCGCTCGCCTTCCTGCTTCAGGCTGCGGTTGAGCTGGCGCAGGTGTGCGCGGAGGGCGAGTGCCCGGTCCACGTCGGCGCTGAAGCGGCGGGCGTGGCGTTCCGTGGGCAGGTCGACCGTGGCACCGTGCTCGGCGAACCCCCGGACCATGTCCAGCCAAGCGGAACCGGGTATGCGGCGCATGATGTCGCCCAGGTCGAGGTCGCCGCCGGCCTGGAATCTCTGCAGTATCTGGTCGCGAGCCCGGGCAAGGCCCAGTGCCTTGGCGGGGAAGAAGGTTGCGCGGCGCAGGTCATCCATGCCCCGGGCCGCGACTCCGAATTCGCTGGTGCCGGGCAGGTTGTAGGCCTGGCTGATCCCCTGAAGCCGCAGCGCCAGGTGCTGGAAGTTTTCCACCGTTTCGGGGGCCTGCGTGGTGCCGACCGTGACCCGGGTCAGCCCGACCAGTTCTTCCAGCTCCCGGGCGGCGCGACGCTGGTCTTCCGGGGGCAGCGTCTGAAAAAGGGGTTCGGTCCATTGCGGCTGGGCATCCAGCCAGGCGGCGATGGCTTCGGTGGCCTCGTCCGTGCGGCAGATGTCCCGCAGGCACAGGTATTCGGTGTACAGCGCCTGCTGCAGTTGATCGTCGTGGTCGGGGTCGAAGTACCAGGCCGCCTCGTGGAAGTGGTTGGTCGTGATCAGCTCGACCCGATCCGCCGTGATGCGATCGAGCAGATCGTGCCAGCGCTGCAGGTGCCCCCGGTGGGTTTCGAGGAACTCGCCCATGGCCGGCCTGTCGACGAGATCAAGCAGCCCCTGCGCGCCGACCCCCTGCCCCTGCAGCCGTGCCCGGAGGGCGTCGCGCTTTTCGTCGATGACCGGCTGGTGGCGCTCCCAGAGTTCGGCACCCAGGGCAGCTGACATCTCGTTGCGGGCCTGGGCCACCTGGCGGTGCGAAGGGTCGGCGAACGGGTTGACGGCCTGAAGGAATCCTTCAAAGCTTCCGAAGGCTTGCCGGGTGGATTCGATAAATCCGCCGGATTCGTGCTCCAGCGTGTTCAGGTAGTCGAGTATGGCGCGGCGCTGCTCTTCGGTGGTGTCCTCCACCAGTTCCCGGAAGCGCGGGTCATCGAGGAAATCCTCCTCATCGAGCAGGAAGAGCGATTCGATGAACCCGCCAACCACGTACCGGGTTTCATGCGCCTGCGTCCAGGTATCCAGCCAGGCGACCACGTGATCCTGGTAATCGGCCAGGTCCTGCAGTAGCCCCAGGTCGTCGCGCAGCACCAGGCCGAACAGGTGGTCGTCTTCGACATCCTCCGGCGCAGAAACCCGGAGGATGTCGTCCAGCGTGGTGTGTTCGAAGGGCGCGAGCGCCGGCCCGGTGGGGATCGCCTGGTCGCCCTCGCCCGGGGTGGCCGGGGTGCTGTCCTCGCTCGTCTCGAGCGTATCGGTGGCCGGTGGGGAAGGCGGCGGAGCGGTCCAGGGGTAGGCGGTTCGCTCGGCTTCCACCGGGCTTTCCGGCGTGCCGCTCTCGGGCGGGTCACGCAGTTCCGCCACGGCCGCACGCAGCCGGTCGCCTGTGAGCAGCGGCTCAACGCTCGCCGGGTGGCGACGGGCGTTCCCGGAGATCGCCCCCGCGAGATCGACGGGCTGCATGCGCCGGCCGCGTTCGCGGTGATCCTCCAGCATGCGGTTGCAGCGGTCGGCGCTCCACGGGGCCGTGGCATAGGCGACATGGAGACGGCAGGTGGACCCGAATGTGAGGTATGGCGTGCCCTGCGCCTCTTCGCGGCAGTCCTCGGTCACCGTCTCCACACCATCCAGCAGGCGGGTCGGCGTCATGGCCTCCAGCCGGAACTCGTGCAGCCGGGGTGGCTGCCCGTCCGCGGAGGGCTGCTCTTCGACCACGTAGATATAACCATCCCGCGCCAGGCGCACACCGATTGGGCGTGTGCCGAGTTCGGGATAGGGGGAACGGATTCGCGCACCAGCGATCTCGCACGGTTCCACCAGGGCATATCGCAAGGGCAGCAGCGTGACCTCGCCCGCCTCGTCCTCGCAGGGTGCGGGCTGGCTGATGCCACCGGGCGACCGGCTGTCGGACAGGCCTCCCCCGCTTTCCGGCAACTGAACCGTTTGCCCGGGATAAATGCGGTCGGGGTTATCGATCTCGGGGTTCAGCTCCGTCAGGGTTGTCAGGGGAATGCCATGCTGCCGTGCGATGCCCCGGAGGGTGTCGCCGTCGCGTACGGTGTGGACAGAACTCATCGGGCACCTCCCAGGGCCAGTTGCTCCAGCGCATCGAGCCGTTTCGCGGGTTGCCATCCGTCGGTTCGAAGGATGCCCTGACCGTCTTGCTCTTCCAGGCGGGGGGCGTGGGCCGCCGCGAGCGCCACGAACCGCCCCACCTCGAGTTCGGAACGAAAACCGTAGTGCTCCGCGCGCTCGATGAGGCGCGCGCAGCGCAGTTGCCCGTCCGGCTGCCCGGCCAGCCCCGACAACCGCGCCACGCGCATCCTGAACAGCCACCGGGACTGTTCCTGCAGGTGCTTCATGTGGTCGTCGCTCATTTGGAACCAGCCCTCGTCGGCTGCATTTCGCGCGGGACCCGCCGACGCCGCGCGGATGACATAGTCGGTGCCGGGCAGGTGCCAGGCGTGGATGGGTCCGCTGAAGGCACGGAGTTCTTCCGGATCGAGTGCGCAGAGGAAGGGGATCATCTGCCCTGGCGAATAGAACCGACAGTACGCGCCCTGCCCGGAGGGCAGCCGCAGGCTGATCAGGCTGCGCAGGTGGTTGGCGACCACGGGCAGGTCGGCCGGGGATTCGAGCAGGATGCCGTGGTCCTGCCAGGTTTCCGGGGCCGCGAGAAGCTCGCTACCGGGTGAAGGCCGGACCAGGCAGGGGCTGACGGAGATCGCGGCCTGGTGCGGGGTTCCCGCATAAAGCCGTTCCAGCTCGGGGGCATCATCATGCTGGTAGGCGAGCCTCGGGGCATCGGTGGTGGCGCCGTCGAGCAGCATCAGAACGTTTTCTGGATTGTGGCTGATATCCATATCGGCGGACTCGTTCAGGCGTGATCCGGGTCATCATCACCCGTCGGGCATGGACAGTCGGTGAGCGGGCAGCGGTCGTCCTGGCCCCGGTGACACTGGGGCTGCAACAAGGTGTCCCGCGCGGCCCACTGCCGTAAGCGGCTGGCTGACAGCGGTTGGGCGTCGAGCAAGGCATCGGGGCCGTTTTCCGCCACCCCGTCGGCTGCCCCCGGGGGCACATGCCCCGGCAGTTCGGGCGCCTGCATCTGCTGCCCGCTGCCCGACCCGGGGCTGCCACCGGAGTTGATGCGGATGGCCGCGCCGCTGAGGGTGATGCCGGCCGGATCGAGCTTGATGAAGCTGCCCCCGGCCTGGAGGGTGATCTCGGCACCGGCTTCGAGGACGGCCTTCTGGCCGGCCTTGAGGTGCAGTTCGCGGCCGCTTTCGCTGAGCCAGGCCTGTCCGGCCTTCAGGTGCAGGGTGCCCTCGACGGTGAGATGCTGATCGCCCGCGGTGCGCTCGCGCCGTTCGCCCTGGACGGTGAGGTGCGCATCGCCGCGCACCTCGGCCAGCCGGTCGCCGTGCACGGTGAGGTGGCTGTGGCGC
>NZ_RCDA01000006.1:78623-86001 GCF_003664325.1 Alkalispirillum mobile | reverse complement strand
GCGCCACAGCCACCTCACCGTGCACGGCGACCGGCTGGCCGAGGTGCGCGGCGATGCGCACCTCACCGTCCAGGGCGAACGGCGCGAGCGCACCGGGGGCGATCAGCACCTCACGGTGGACGGCACCCTGCACCAAAATCTCGGGACCGCTCAACTGATTGAGGCCGGCAGGGAGATCCACCAGGTTGCCGGCATGAACCTGGTCCTCGAAGCCGGTGCCGAGATCACCCTCCAGGCCGGGGGCAGCTTCATCAAGATCGACCCGGCCGGCATCACCCTTAGCGGCGCGGGCATCCGCATGAACTCCGGTGGCAGCCCGAGTGCCGGGTCCGGCCAGGCCGCCCAAACACCTGCACTGCCAGAGGAAGCGAAAAAGGATGAACCTGCGGCTTCCCAGGTGCGCACGAAGCTGGACGGACCACGCATTGAATCGGTTCGCCAGGAGGCCGCCCTGCGCCGGGAAAGGGCGCTTACACAGCCCTGCACACCGGCCGACGATGACCAGGGGCAGACATGACCGTAACCACTCTGCCCGTTGGCACACCACCATCACAGGTAGCGATCGATAACGGGACGCATTATTTGCTGCTCGACGGCATCGCACTGGAACCGCTGGAGCGCTGGCTCTACCAGCAGCTCGATACCCCTCGCCATGAGCCGCTGTACCTGCACACGCCGCTGGCGGAGTGTCGAAACCTTTCGCCATGTCTGGTGGCCCTGGAAGCGGACACCCCGCTCTGGAAACCCTTCATGGAACAGGGTGCGGCGGTAGGCTGGGGCTGGCTCATGGCCAGCGAGGCCTCGTTGCCCGAAGTGGCGGAGCACCTCCGCTGGCTGCTATTCGTCGAGCACCCCGGGCAGGGGGAGAAGATTCTGCGAGTGGCCTCACCCCGGGTCATGCAGTGCCTGCTCGAGGCCGAACCCGAGCCATCCCAAAGCCCTCTCCTTGGCGTGATAGAAGCGCTATGGCTGCCCACGACCGAAGACGGCAACGTCACCTGGCGATATGTGGCACGCGCCCCGAATGACAGTCACCCCGGGGCACCGACACCACCACGGAAGCGCTTCAACCTGCAGCCGGCACATCTCGAGTCGCTGAGCCGCATTGCTCGGCAGCAGTTTGCCGGCGAGCTGGCGCAACACCTCGAGACGTATTTTGCCAACGGCCCACTGCTCAGGGAGTGCGGGACGGCGCTCGCCAGCGCCCGGCAAGTGATCAATATCACCCGGCACCTGGGCTTCGAAGGCCGCCGCGCCCACTACTACATGGCCAACATCCTGGGTACCCACGGGCAGGCTGCCCTGGATCAACAGCGCATGCCGGAGCTGGCTCGCCTCTTGAACCAAACCGACAACCGTCCCCCCATGGCACGACTCAAGGCCGCCCTCGCCGAGGCCCAGCGGCTTGCGAGCAGGGAGAACAGTGCATGAGTAGCAACTTGGAAGCCGCCAACCGCGTCGCCGACAGTCAGAACGACAACGACCCGGGTGAGGAACAGGGCCTGTGCCCCATTACGCGAAGCGACCTGCAACTGGTTCCGGTGCGCTACGCCCTGGTCGAGTCATCGGAGGCGGAGCGGGCATCGGACACTCCGGGCTTTGCCCCGCTGCACGACGGCCGTTTCCGGCGTTGCGGCGTTCGTCCGGTCCGTGAGGGCTGGCTCTACCTGGTCCACAGTTCCGCGCCGGACGAGTTGCAGGTCTTCCGGGTCAAACCCGATGGCAGCGGTGATCCGATCATCATCGAACGCAGGGGCAGCATCCAGGTGCTGTTCAGCCCGGTGGAGCTCACCGACGTGCATCAGTCGATGCTGCGGCAGGCGGCCTTTCGCGATCAGGTCATGACGCGGGTGAATGTAGGTGCCTACTGCCCGGGGAACGGCACCGCCCATCTGCTGGACCCCGAAGCGTTGAAGGATGTCCTGGCGGACGATTACGGTGAACCTCGCCCGACGCCGGCCGCCCCGGACCCGGACAGCGGCGAGCCCCTCGACCCGGGCAGCTATCCCTGGTGCGAAACCGAAGGCGAACACGGCGAATGGCGCCTTGCCCGTGCCGCGGAGATCAAGGCGGCGATTCAGGGAGGCTACCAGCAGGACAGTGCCTGCTTGCTGGTCGACGACATCGCCGGGCGCATCAAGGACCTGGCCCAGGCCTGGGCCTGCCTGGCGGAACAGCAGGGCAACTGGCTTGCCGAGCAGGAAACCCCGCTCTTCGCCGCCCGAACCATAGAGGGGCTGATGACGCTGAACTTCGAGCCTCACGTCGGCAATGCGGGGGAGGGCAACATCCCCGACTGGCTGGGGAATGCAGGCGATACCGAGCGGGATGACCTCCAGCGTCTTGCCGAGCTCTTTGCCCAGCATCGCGAAACCCGCGAGGACGCGGTCGCCAGTTCCGGCGGGCACCCGGGGCATATTGCCAGGCATCTGGCACCGATCGAAGACGACATCACGGCGTTGAGCGAACAACTGGCCGAAAGACTGGGCACCACGCCCGGGCAGGTGGAAGACTTCGTCGAGCGCGCTGAGCGGGATCACTTCCGCGAGGTGATCGGCGGCCACTACGCCCTGGCGCCCAAGGGCATCGTCGATGTGATCCGCCAGAGCGAGATGGCGGACTACCTGGCCCATGCCGATCGATTCGAGGCGCAGTGGCAGCACGACTATCAAAGCATCGGCACCGATCTGGCGGCCATTCTGGAGAACTGGCATTCCCAGGCGCTGCTGCTCGACCGAGAGGAAGAGCAGCACATCGTGCTGGCCTGCCTGCTGGAGAAGCAGGCCGTGGAAACGCTGCTGGCCTGCGGCCAGGAGGCCTTCCTGGCGCGTTACTACGCCGGCAACGCCCCGGCAACGGCGCACCTGATGCACTTCGTGCCTACCGAATCGTTCATCGAGACGTTCCTGTCACAAGGAAGTGGCATCCAGAAGGCCCTGTCCCAAGCGGCATCACTGATCGGCGCCGAAGGCGCGTTGGCCCGCTACCAGCAGTGGCGGGATACGGTGGAGCAACAGACCGGGCTTCGCTTTCGCAGCGTGGCGGGCCTTTCCGACGAAGCCCGAACCGCCATCGCCGGCGAAGTCCAGCTCAAGGAGAAGCTGCTGGGGCAGGCCGTCGTCAACACGCTGCTCGACGAGGTCCAGGACATCGATCTCGGGCCACGCATCGCGGCCCTCGCTTCCCGGTTGCCGGAAGGGCAAAGGCTGATGTTCGCCGAACGCCTGGGCCTGCTGGAGCTGGGCTGGGACATCCCCGATCAATCGGCACTCGGCCGCATCCAGCAGGCGCTGGAGGACACCGATACGGCCATGACCCGGCTGACCGCGCTGGAACAGGAACTCGAACAACTCCGGCAAGAACGCCAACAGGAGATGGCGCGCGCCTCAAGGCGGGGCACCCGCCAGGCCCATCGCCGGGCGGCCGACCAGTTCAACGCCCGCAAGATCCGGAAGGCCCAGGCGGACATCAACCGGCACCAACGCCTGCTGGGCGAAGCACTCGACGCGCTCGCCGAACACAGTTTCCCGATCGACCAGGACAACGGCCACGCCCTCAAGGTCGGCGGCCTCAGCATGGCCGCTACCCGTGCGGCCCTGGCGGAACGTGCCGCCGACCGGGAAATCGCCCGCCAGCCAAGAGCCACCCTGCACGCCACCCTGAACACCCTGGTGCGCGACGAGCAGGGTGAAGTCTCCACGGGCCACAGCCTGGGGGTGCTGGTCAATGGCAGCCTGTCCGTGCTGGGCATGATCATGGCGGGCGTAGCCCTGCGCAATACGCTTGATTCCTGGGGCGAAGAGCACCTCATGGAGCACGCCTTCGCGACGGGCTCTCATGCGACAGGGGCGGCCGCAAGCATCATGGCGATACGGGAAATGATCATCGACGCCCGCCACCGCACCCTCTACCAGGGGCGCGGCTTTCAGCAGGTGGCCCTGGCCGAGACCCGCGCCGCCGCCGGCAGCCCCGCGCAACTGGAGCGCTGGGCCAGGGTGGCCAATGGGGCGATGGGTATAGTTGCTGGCCTGGGTGGCCTAGCAGGTGCTTTCGAGGCTTACAGGCAATATCAGCGTATCGGCCGAGCGGATACCGACGCCGAGCGACGGGCCTCACAGGTTGCCTTTACAGGTGCCGTCGGAGTCTTCGGTGGTGGCTTCTTTATCGGCGGAATGAGCGCCCTTGGCCGAATACTGGGCAAGTCCGCCGTTGCCTGGCGACTGCTGCTGCTCAAATTCGCCGGCCCCGCGGGCTGGGTGGTGGCGGTCGGCACCGCGCTGTGGATCATCGGCGAGGCGCTCGCCAATCGCTTCTCGTTGAGCCCCGTGCAGCGCTGGTGCCAGCGCAGCCACTGGGGGCGAGAGGACGCAGGCTGGGATCGCGAGGCCCACGAGCGGGAACTGGCCCGACTGGGCGATACCGATCTCAGGGTGGAGCGCCAGGGGCAGGCCGAGCCCCATGGCGGCCCGGGACCCGGCCCGGCAGCAACTGACCTCGCCATCCGCATTGGGCTGCCCGGGCTTGACGCCCCCAGTGCCGAAAACCTTGCAGTGGGCCTCTGGGGCGTCACCCCGCACCTCAAGGGAATGACCCGGGACTTACTCGAACATGCCGAGCTCGAAACCCGGGGCTCTAGCTATGCCCTGCACTACCATTTCGATCCCGAGGCATTGGCCGACTGCCACGAGTTCCGCCTGGTCATCCGCACCAAAGGCCCCGAGGAGCGCACCACCCGGGTATTCCGGCTGCATCGGCGCGGCACGTCGCTCTCCGACGCCTGGAAGGAGCTCTCCGCCCTCGGCGATCGCCGTCGCACCCGCCACCAGGTGGGCAACTGGCCGGACATGCCCCTGACGCCCTGGCCATAAGGACAAGGGAAAACCCCGCATGCCCAAACCGACCACAGACCAACCGTTGCCCCCCATGCGCGCCGGCGAGCGGGAAAGCCGCGCCGGCGGTGAGCAGTACTGCCTCAGCCCGCTACCAGTCCCCACCGACAGCGAACACGGAGTGGACGTGGCCCACATCGACATGTGCCACGACGGGGCCACAATGGACCTGCGCCAGGGTGCTAGCCCTGAGAGTCTTCTGATTACGGGGCATGTTGCCAGTGGGCTCATGACATTTTTGGCCGGACTGGCGCTCGTATTCCTGCTGAGTGCCGTATACAAGGGGTCACTGCCCCTGGAGCTGGTAGTAGGCGGAGTGGGCGTTACTTACGGAATCTCGCTGTTTCCTTTTTTCACCGGCATTCTCTTTCCCGATGTTGTACTGAAGCGTATCCCGCCCATTCGCCTGCACCGACAACGCCGGGAGGTGGCCTTCGTGGTGGATGCCCCCGGAAGGCGCTTCTGGCTGCCCGACCCAACCAACATGTGGTTGATGGCAATTTCCGG
Source organism: Alkalispirillum mobile (assembly GCF_003664325.1). NCBI lineage: Bacteria > Pseudomonadati > Pseudomonadota > Gammaproteobacteria > Chromatiales > Ectothiorhodospiraceae > Alkalispirillum > Alkalispirillum mobile. The sequence continues at coordinate 80,605 of NZ_RCDA01000006.1, read as the reverse complement.
TGCCATCGCTGCATCAACAGGGCTCATCTTCATAGCGGAATCGCCTGAATGGATGACGAATCCGGATACGGCCTTCCCACTCAAGGTACTGCTCATCCACATCGCCTCTTTGGCCTTTCTTCCCCTCTACCCCCACTTTTATGACTTCTGCCGCAAGCTCGTCGGCCAGCAGCGCCAGACGGTGCTCGTGCCCTGGGAGGACGTGATCGCGGTCTGCGGGTTCAACCCCAGCCTCAGCGCCGGCGGAGTGACGGGCTTCGGCTGGAACTTCGCCCTGATGCCGCCCGACCCCGAACGACCCGGCTACACCCTGCCCGGGGCCGGCATCATCGTCGGGGTCGGCGGCCTGCCCGGCGCACTGGCCCAGTGGGAGTACATCCGCCGCTTCATGGAGGAGGGGCCCGAGGCGATCACGCCCTCGGCCCGGGAGTGGGGCGTGGAATGGTACGACGCCCAGGTGGCCCGGGAGCGGGAACGCTACGAGCGCACCCACGACAAGCGCCGCTGGCAGCGCTTCCGCCGCGAGCAGTGGTGGAACCATGCCCGCTTCGCCCACTGGTACACCGAGTACCGCATGAAGCATGTGCTGCCCCGGGCCGTACCCAGGGACTGGCTCGCCGAGTGGTCCCGTCCGCTGCCCAAGGCCCAGTGGGCCCGGCCCTCCCGACCCCTGACCGAGCTCAGCGAACACCTGCGCGCCGCCTACCAGCGCGGCGAGCCGTTCGTCGAACTGGGCAATGTCGAAGACCGCTTCGGCATCAAGGTCGAGCCGCCACCGCGCAAGGCCTACCCCACACTGCCATTCGCCGCCAACGCGCCCTGACCGGAACAACCATGCACAGGCTCAACACTACCGCCTCAAACTCTACCGCCCGTTCGGCCGGGTCATCCGCACGAAATGCCCCGAGGGGGGCACCAGCCGGGGCTCTAGCTATGCCGTGCACTACCATTTCGATCCGGAAGCATTGGCGGACTCCCGCGAGTTCCGCCTGGTCCTCCGGACGAAAGGCCCCGAGGAGCGCACCACCCGGGTATTCCGGCTGCATCGGCGCGGCACGTCGCTCTCCGACGCGTGGAAGGAGCTCGCCGCCCTCGGCGATCGCCGCCTCACCCGCCATCAGGTGGGCAACTGGCCGGACATGCCCCTGACGCCCTGGCCATAAGAACAAGGGAAAACCCCGCATGCCCAAACCGACCACAGACCAACCGTTGCCCCCCATGCGCGCCGGCGAGCGGGAAAGCCGCGCCGGCGGTGAGCAGTACTGCCTCAGCCCCCTGCCGGTCCCCACCGACAGCGAACACGGGGTGGACGTGGCCCATATCGACGTGCGCCACGACGAGGCCACGATGGACCTGCGCCAGGGCGCCAGCCTTGATAGCCTCCTGATTACGGGGCATGTCTTTAGTGTTGGGCTGACCGCAATGACGGCCTTCGGGATAATTATTCTGCTCATGGCCGTCATCAAGGGATGGCTGCCATTTGAAGCCGTTACGTTTTGGCTGGGAGCGGTTTATGCGGCTTTATTATTTCCTCTCTTCGCGGGCATTCTCTATCCCGATGTCGTACTGAAGCGCATCCCGCCCATTCGCCTGCACCGACAACGCCGCGAGGTGGCCTTCGTGGTGGATGCCCCGGGAAGGCGCTTCTGGCTGCCCGATCCGACCAACATGTGGTTGATGGCAATTTCCGGTGCCATTGCCATGCCGACCGGCATGATGGTTTTTGGGGACGTGTTCGAATGGATGACGAATCCGGAAACGGCCTTCCCACTCAAGGTAGTGCTCATCCACATCGCCTCTTTGGCCTTTCTTCCCCTCTACCCCCACTTTTATGACTTCTGCCGCAAGCTGGTCGGCCAGCAGCGCCAGACGGTGCTCGTACCCTGGGAGGACGTGATCGCGGTCTGCGGGTTCAACCCCAGCCTCAGCGCCGGCGGGGTGACGGGCTTTGGCTGGAACTTCGCCCTGATGCCGCCCGACCC
>NZ_RCDA01000006.1:0-78200 GCF_003664325.1 Alkalispirillum mobile | reverse complement strand
CGAGAAGTTCGTCGAACTGGGCAATGTCGAAGACCGCTTCGGCATCGAGGTCAAGCCGACACCGCGCAAGGCTTACCCCACACTGCCATTCGCCGCCAGCACGGCGTAGGAAGCCATGCAGTGCGATTGCGGCCCTGTTGGCAACAACGACTCGGGAAGAAAACGACTTTAGACCGGACCGTGACGCACCTATTACATCCGCCTATAGGGGCATGCGGAAACGGTCAGAACACCTGTTGTACAATCGATGCCATGACTGATCACACCGAAACCATGCAGATCCGGGTCAACGGCGAGGCGCGTGAGGTGCGCACCGGCATCACGGCCGCAGAGTTGCTGGAGGAACTGGACTTGGCGGGCCGGCGGCTGGCACTGGAAGTGAACGAGGCCATCGTCCCCCGCAGCCGCTTCGAGCAACACCGCCTCCAACCGGGGGACCGCGTCGAGGTGGTTCAGGCCATCGGCGGCGGCTGACGCCCCGCAGCACCCAGGACAATCGCAGCCCTTCCCAATCAGGAGCAGACAGGCCATGGCAGCCTCGCAGGACACCTTCACCGTCGCCGGCCGCACCTTCCAGTCCCGCCTGCTGGTGGGCACCGGCAAGTACCGGGATCTGGACGAAACTCGCACCGCCATTGAAACCAGCGGCGCCGAGATCGTCACCGTGGCCATCCGCCGCAGCAACATCGGTCAGAACCCGGACGAGCCCAACCTGCTCGATGTCATCCCCCCCGAGCAGTACACCCTGCTGCCCAACACCGCGGGCTGTTACACGGCCAAGGACGCGGTGCGCACCTGCCGGCTGGCGCGGGAGCTGCTCGACGGGCACAACCTGGTGAAGCTGGAGGTGCTGGGCGACGAAAGGACGCTCTACCCGGACATCCCCGCCACCCTGGAGGCGGCCGAGCAGCTGGTGGCCGACGGCTTTGACGTGATGGTCTACACCAGTGACGATCCCATCATCGCCAAGCGCCTGGAGGAGATCGGCTGTGTGGCGGTGATGCCCCTGGGGGCGCCGATCGGTTCCGGGCTGGGCATCCAGAACCACTGGAACATCCTCACCATCGTGGAGAACGCGTCGGTGCCCGTGCTGGTGGACGCCGGCGTAGGCACCGCCTCCGATGCGGCGGAGGCCATGGAGTTGGGCTGCGACGGCGTGCTGATGAACACCGCCATAGCCGGCGCACGGGATCCGGTGCTTATGGCCAGCGCCATGCGCAAGGCGGTGGAGGCCGGTCGCGAGGCCTACCTGGCCGGGCGCATCCCGCGCAAGCGTTTTGCCAGCGCCTCCAGTCCCCTGGAAGGCACCTTTTTCTGAAATGGCCGCGGGTGACGAGCAGACCACCGGTAAACGGCCCATTCGCAGCTTTGTCCGGCGCGAGGGCCGCCTGACCGCCGGGCAACAACGGGCGCTGGAGGTGCTCTGGCCGATGTTCGGGCTGGAACAGCCCCCTGCCGATCAACCGCTGGACCTGGACGCCGCCTTTGGCCGCCAGGCCCCGCGGGTGCTCGAGATCGGTTTCGGCAACGGCGAGTCGCTGGCCGAGCAGGCCGCGGCCCACCCGGAGCGGGATTACCTGGGCATTGAGGTTCACCGGCCCGGGGTCGGCCACCTGTTGATGGAGTTGGAGGCCCGCGGGCTGTCCAACGTGCGGGTGATGATGGCGGACGCCGCCGAGATCCTGCGCCGGCACATCCCGGACGGCAGCCTGCACGGGGTGCAGCTGTATTTCCCCGACCCCTGGCCCAAAAAGCGCCACCACAAGCGGCGACTGGTGCAACCGCAATGGGTCCGCGAGGTCGCGGCCAAGCTGGCGCCCGGCGGCTTCCTGCACCTGGCTACCGACTGGGCCAATTACGCCGAACACATGCTCGACGTGCTGGAGACCGAGCCAGCGCTGGTGAACTCCTGCGGCCCCCGCCAGTTCAGCCCGCGCGGTGAGCGGCCGGAAACCAAGTTCGAGCGGCGGGGGCTGCGCAAGGGGCACCGGGTGTTCGACCTCTACTACCGTAAGCCCCGGGCTGCCGGCTGAATCACCACTATCCTGTCTGACCGAGGGGGTTCCATGCAGTACCGCAAGCTGGGTCATACCGATATCGAGGTCAGCGCCCTCTGCCTGGGCACCATGACCTTCGGGGAGCAGAACACCGAGGCCGAGGCCCACGAGCAGCTGGACCAGGCCCTGGCCCGGGGCATCAACTTCATCGACACGGCGGAGATGTACCCGTTCCCGGCCGAGAACGAGACCCAGGGCCGGACCGAGACCTACATCGGCAACTGGCTGAAACAACGCAAGCGGCGCGAGGACGTGGTGCTCGCCACCAAGATCGCCGGCCCCGGCGCCAACACCGTGCGTGACGGCAAGACGCGCTACACCCACGCCGACCTGGTGGAGGCCGTGGACGGCTCGCTGCGCCGGCTGCAGACCGACCACATCGATCTCTTTCAGCTGCATTGGCCCGAGCGAAAGACCAACTTCTTCGGCAAGCTCGGCTACCAGGCCGACCTGAGGGAGCCGGACCCGATCCCGCAACTGCGCGCCACCCTGGAGGCGCTGTACGACCTGGTGGAGGCCGGCAAGATCCGCTACATCGGGCTGTCCAACGAGACCGCCTGGGGGGTGATGCGCTGCCTGGCCCTGGCCGAGGCGCAGGACCTGCCGCGGGTGGTGAGCGTCCAGAACCCCTACAATCTGCTCAACCGCAGCTACGAGGTGGGGCTCGCCGAGGTCTCCCACCGGGAGTGGGTGGGACTGCTGGCCTACTCACCGCTGGCCTTCGGCACGCTGACCGGCAAGTACCTGGAGGGCCGCCAGCCGTCGGGCGCGCGCCTGACGCAGTTCAAGCAGTTCCAGCGCTACACCAAGGACCGGGCCGTGCAGGCCACGGCCGATTACGTCGCCTTGGCGCACCGCTACGGCCTGGACCCGGCGCAGATGGCCCTGGCCTGGGTCACCTCCCGACCCTTCGTCACCAGCAATATTATCGGCGCCACTGATCTCAATCAGTTGGAGGCCAATATCGACAGCATCGACCTGGAGCTGGACGAGGAGGTGCTGGAGGCCATCGAGGCGATCCACGCCCGCAACCCCAACCCAGCCCCCTGAGGCGCCTCAGCCCTCGGCCGGTCCGTCGTCGGCGGTGTAATCCCGCTGGTGGACCGCGAGGGCACGGATCCGCTCCCGGGTAACCGCCTCGGCGATCTGCTTGCCCTTCAGGCCGGCCTGAACAAAGGGCTTGGCGGTGACTGCGGCCGCCACCCGGTAAGCCTCGCGCAGGAACGCCGCCTGCGGGTAGGGGCGGTCTTCGAGGCCGAGCCGGCCGCGGGCGTCCGCTTCGCAGGCAAGCAGGAAGGGGGCGAGCCGGCTCTCCCGCCGGAAGAGATCCAGCCCCTCCAGCAGCTTGAGCAGGGTATTCGCCCGCAGCTCGAAGGCCCGGTGGGCCTCCAGATGGTAGCGACAGACCAGTCGCGCCAGGTCTCGGCACTCCCGCGACACCCGCAACCGTTCGCACAACGCCTCTACCAACGGCACTCCGCGGTGCTCGTGGGCCGGATGCCGGGGCCAGACCTGGGAGGGCGTGGTGGCCTTGCCCAGGTCGTGGACCAGCGCCGCCCAGCGGACGGGCAGCGGGCCCTCCAGGCGGGCCGCCTGGTCCACCACCAGCAGCGTGTGCTCGCCGGTATCGCCCTCGGGGTGGTACTGCTCCGGTTCCGGTATGCCAAACAGGCGGTCCACCTCCGGCAGCACGCGGGCCAGGGCACCACATGCGCGCAGCACGCGGAAGAAGGGCACCGGGGTGGGCTCCATCAGCGCCCGCGAGAGCTCCTGCCAGACCCGCTCCGGTACCAGGGCGTCCACCTCGCCGCTGTCCACCATTTGCCGGCACAACTCCAGCGTCTCCGGCGCCACCCGGAAGCCCAGCCGGTGGTAGCGGGCGGCGAAACGGGCCAGGCGCAGGATACGCACCGGGTCCTCGGCAAAGGCGGGGGAGACGTGGCGCAGCAGGCGGTTGTCCAGGTCCTCGCGGCCACCGTAGGGGTCGATCAGCACGCCGTCGGCGTTACGCGCCATGGCGTTGATGGTGAGGTCCCGCCGCGCCAGGTCCTGCTCCAGGCTGACATCGGGGCTCGCCTGGAACTCGAAGCCGTGGTAGCCCCGACCGGTCTTGCGCTCGGTGCGGGCGAGGGCGTACTCCTCGTGCGTGTCCGGGTGCAGAAAGACGGGAAAATCCTGGCCTACGGCCCGGTAGCCACGCTGCTCCAGCTCCTCGGGCCGGGCCCCCACCACCACCCAGTCACGCTCCCGGACCGTTCGGCCCAGGAGCTCATCGCGTACCGCACCGCCGACGAGATAGACCTCCACGGGTCAGCGACGGGCCTCGCGACGCAGGGACTGATAGCGGTTGTTCTTCTCGTGCGGCCCCAGGAACGTGGGCACCACCGCCTCCACCGCCGTCGGGTGGATACCCAGCCGCGGCAGGGCGTTGTCGTCGGAGACATTGGGCACGGTGGCGGACAGGTAGTTGTCCATGGTGAAGGGCTTGCCCGGCACCAGCCCCAGCAGCCGGGCGTTCAGCCGCGACATGCTGTCGGACAGCGGCACGATGTGGCGCCGGATACCGGCCACCTTTGCGGTGTAACGCACCAGTTCCTCCAGCGTATAGCGCTGCGGACCCACCAGGTCGAGCGCCTGGCCGGCGGTGCTGCTGTCATCCAGGCAGCGGATGAAGGCGCTGGCCACGTCATTGACCCAGACCGGCTGGAACTCCGCGCCGGGCGTGGGCAGGAACATGAACCCGGGGGAGAGCCGCAGCAGCCCGGCGAAACGGTTGAAGAAGCTGTCACCACTGCCAAAGACCACCGAGGGGCGGAAAGCGGTCACCGACAACGACTCGCTCTGCGCCGCCAGCACCAGCTGCTCGCCCTCGCCCTTGGTCTGCTGGTAAAGGCTGGGCGCCTCCGGACCGGCCCCCAGGGCGCTCATGTGCAGGTAGCGGCCCACGCCGGCGCGCTGGCAGGCGGAGACCACCTTGCGGGGCAGCTCCACGTGGCTTTGCCGGAAGCCCTCGCCCTTGGGACCGGAGAGCTCGTTCAGGATGCCCACCAGGTTGATCACGGCGGTGCAGTCCTGGATCGCCTCCACTAGGGCATCCTCGTCGTGGACGTTCGTCTCGACCAGTTCCACATTGGGGATGGGCAACAGGTGGCGGCTGCGCTCGCGGTGTCGCGTGGGCACGATCACCCGGTGCCCATCATGGCCCAGGCGGCCGGCGATGGTGGTGCCGATGAACCCGGAGCCTCCCAGGATACAGACGGTGTGCTTGGCCATGAGTCGGTCCCTGCCTCTTTCTGTTATCGTTAAACGCTTTATTCAGATGGTGTGCCTCGTTACCGGCATTGTAAGCCACCGGGAGGAGGGTAAAAAGCGGCGCCCCGCCGGCGCTGCCCGCGGATCACGGACGGATCAGCCGGACGGGGGCGCCACCACGGGGGAGAGGCGTGTGCTGGATATCCTGGTCTACCTGAGCGCCGGGGCAGTAGCGGGGCTGCTGTCCGGGCTGTTCGGCATCGGCGGTGGCGTCATCATCGTGCCGGTGCTGCTGGCCCTGTTCACTTTCCGCCAGATGCCCGACGCGGTGGTGATGCACATGGCGGTGGGCACCTCGCTGGCCACCATCGTCTTCACGGCGATCAGCTCCGTGCGCTCCCATTGGGTGCGGGGCGGGGTGCTGCCCCCGGTGTTCATCCGCCTGGTGATCGGCATGTGCATCGGCGCGGTGCTGGGGGCGCTGATCGCCGACCAGATGAGTGGCGAGCTGCTCAAGGCGGTGTTCGGGGTGTTCCTGGTGGCCCTCGGGCTACAGCTGGCCCTTGGCCGCGGACCCAAAGTCGGTGCCGCGTCCACAACGCCCAGCGGGTTCATTCTGGCACCGGCGGGCACGGTAATCGGGGGTATCTCTTCGCTGCTGGGGATCGGCGGCGGGGCCATGACCGTCCCGCTGCTGGCCAAGCTGGGGGTGCAGATGCGCCAGGCGGTGGGCACCTCGGCCGCCTGTGGCATGCCCATCGCGCTGGTGGGGGCGGTGGCCTTCATGGCCACCGGATACGGCCACCCGGAACTGCCGGACAAGGCAATCGGCTACGTCTACTGGCCGGCCTTCCTGGGGGTGATCGCCATGAGCCTGTTCACCGCGCCGCTGGGGGCGCGGCTGGCCCACGCCCTGCCCCAGCACATCCTGCGCCGCGCCTTCTCTATCCTTTTGGTGCTTCTGGGCCTGAACCTGCTCCGACCCCTGATTTTCAGTGGCTGAACGCCCCCCGGCGGGGCACCACCGGGGAGGCCGGTGGGGGTCAGAAGCGCAACCGGACGCCGATCTGGAATCCGTCGGCCACCCGCTCATCCCGCAGCCCGCGCTCCATGTTGAATCGCAGGTAGCGGTAGCCGGCGAAGAGGTGGGCAGCATCGGTGATCTGCGCCTCCAGCCGGCCGGTCAGGTCGGTGATGCGGTCGGCATCGCCGAAGGTGGTCACCTTGGGTGCCACGGTGCCGCTGACCACCACGGCCAGGGGGACGTCGGTGGGGATCCCGAAGCGTGCCGAGGCCCCGACCCCCACGCCGCCGACCGATTTGCTGGGCCGGTCGAGACGGGCACCGTAGGCCTTCACGCCGGCCCCGAACTGCACCGGCCGGTAGCCCTCGCGAGCATGACCGAGCACGGACAGCGAGCCACTGGCCACGTAGTCATCGTCGTCGTTGTACATGAACCCCAGGCCCCAGCGGCCCTGGCTGGCCTCGAAGGGCTCACCGGCGGGCATGGAGAAGTTGACCTCGGCCACCTCGTCGCTGAGGCCGATGTCCAGTTCCCGCGCCGAGACGCCGGAGGCGGCGGCCAGGGCCAGGGTAGCGATCATCAGTTTACGGATCATGCGTGCTCCCGATTGCTGTCGGTGGGCCCGGGCCCTCAGCTCAGGCCCAGCTTTTTCTCCAGGTAATGGATGTTCATGCCGCCGGTCTGGAAACCCGCGTCATCCATGATTTCCTGGTGCAGGGGGGTATTGGTCTTGATGCCGCTGATCACCACCTCGGAGAGGGCGGTGCGCATGCGGGCGATGGCGCTCTCCCGATCCTCGCCGTGGGTGATCAGCTTGCCGATCATCGAGTCGTAGTAGGGCGGCACCCTGTAGCCACTGTAGACGTGCGAATCCACTCGCACGCCGGGGCCGCCCGGGGCGTGGTACTGGTCGATGGTGCCCGGCGAGGGCATGAAGGTGCGCGGGTCCTCGGCGTTGATCCGGCACTCCATGGCGTGGCCGCGGATCTCGATGTCCTCCTGGCGGTAGCGCAGGGGCTGGCCGCTGGCGATGAGGATCTGCTCCTTCACCAGGTCCACCCCGGTGACCATCTCGGTGACCGGGTGCTCCACCTGCAGGCGGGTGTTCATCTCGATGAAGAAGAACTCGCCGTCCTGGTAGAGGAACTCGAAGGTGCCGGCCCCCCGGTAGTTGATCTGGCGGCAGGCCTCGGCGCAGCGCTCGCCGATGAAGCGGCGCTCCTCCGGTGTGATGCCCGGCGCCGGCGCCTCCTCCACCACCTTCTGGTGGCGGCGCTGCATGGAGCAGTCACGCTCGCCCAGGTGGATGGCGTTGCCCTGGCCGTCGGCCAGCACCTGCACCTCCACGTGGCGGGGGTTATCCAGGTACTTCTCCATGTAGACGGTGCTGTCGCCGAAGGAGGACTGCGCCTCGGTCTGGGTCAGCGAGATGGCGTTCAGCAGCCCCGCCTCGGAGCGGACCACCCGCATGCCCCGGCCACCCCCGCCCGCGGCGGCCTTGATCAGCACCGGGTAGCCAATCTCGCGCGCGATGCGCAGGTTGGCGTCGGCATCATCGGCCAGCGGACCGCCGGAGCCGGGTACACAGGGGATGCCGGCCTCCAGCATGGCGCGGATGGCCGCCACCTTGTCACCCATGATGCGGATGGTTTCGGCCTTGGGTCCGATAAAGACGAAACCCGACTGCTCCACCCGCTCGGCGAAATCGGCGTTCTCGGAGAGAAAACCGTACCCCGGGTGAATGGCCATGGCATCCGTCACCTCGGCCGCACTGATGATAGCCGGGATGTTCAGGTAGCTCTCCGCGGAGGCCGGCGGCCCGATGCAGACGGACTCGTCGGCCAAGCGGACATGCTTGAGCTCCCGGTCCGCCGAGGAGTGCACGGCCACCGTCTTGATGCCGAGCTGGCGGCAGGCGCGCAAAACGCGCAGGGCGATCTCGCCGCGGTTGGCAATGACGATCTTTTCCAGCATGTGAGGCTCCGGGCGCGGCTAGCTGATGATGAACAGCGGTTGATCGAACTCCACGGGCTGGCCGTTCTCGACCAGCACCTTGGCCACCTCGCCGTCACGGTCGGCCTCGATCTGGTTGAGCATCTTCATCGCCTCAATGATGCACAGGGTGTCACCGGCCTTGACCTTCTGTCCCTCCTCCACGAACGCCTTGGCGCCCGGAGAGGGGGCCCGGTAAAAGGTACCGACCATGGGTGACCGGACCTGGTGCCCCTCGGGTACCTGTTCCGCATCGCCGGCCTCATCGGCGCCGCTGGTCGCGGCAGGCTGGGATGCCTCCGCCTGGGGCTGCGGCGCCGGGACCGCGTATGCCTGGGCCGGCTGCGCCTGGGCCGGGGCCCCGCGGGTGATCCGTACCGACTCCTCGCCCTCGTGGATCTCGATCTCGTTGACGCCGGAGTCCTCCAGCAGCTCGATCAGTCGTTTAACCTTTCTGATATCCATCAGTTCTGTCCTCGCGGGCCGTCCTCAAACCGCCGCAGTGCGGCCTGAAGCGCCAGTTCATAGCCGTGCACACCCAGGCCGGAGATCACCCCCACGGCAACATCAGCCAGGTAGGACTGACGGCGGAAGGACTCGCGGGCGTGCACATTGGAGATATGGATTTCGATGAAGGGAATACCCACCCCGAGCAGCGCATCCCGCAGGGCGATGCTGGTGTGGGTCCAGGCGCCCGGGTTGATGAGGATGAAATCCACCCCCTCCCGGCCGGCCTGGTGAATGCGGTCGATCAGGGCATGCTCGGCGTTGGTCTGGAAGGCGGAGAACCCCGCCCCCGCCGCCTGGCATTGCTCGCCGATCCGGCGCTCGATGTCCACCAGGGTATCGCTGCCGTAGATGCCCGGCTCGCGGGTCCCCAGCAAATTGAGGTTGGGTCCGTTCAGGAGCAGCAATTCAGGCATGGCATCCCCGGCGCTTGGTCGTGGTGACATCGTCAGCGGCCGATTTTGCGGTATCCGCCCGGTATTGTCCAGATCCGGGCTAGATCAACGAAATTACCCGCAGGTTGGCTGCGAATAGCCCGAGATACCCCACCCTGCTAGAGCAGTTCGCGGATGACCGGTTCGATTTGCTCGCGCTTGACCTCGCGATCGAAAACGTGGCGGATGTGGCCCTGTTGATCGATGATCACGGTCCACGGGAGGGTACCCGCCTGGTTACCAAAGTCCTGACCAGCACTCATGGCCGCCTGCCGGCCGTAGAGTATCGGGTAGCGGATATCGTGCTCCTCGATGAACTCGGCGACGGCATCGGGGCGATCCACTGCCACGCCGATGAACTGCAGCCCCTGGTCACCGTACTCATCCTGCAGCGCCTGAAACAGCGGCATCTCCTCCACGCAGGGCGGGCACCAGGTGGCCCAGAAGTTCAATGCGATCAGTTTGCCGTCCCACTCGGCGAGGCTGCGCTCGCGATCCTGCAGGTCCGGTAGCGTGAGCTCCGGGCGCGTCTCGGGTCGGCTGTCCTCCCAGGCCTGATAGCCCAGCGCCCCGGCCAGCGCGGCGCCGAGCACCACCACCACGAACAGCAGACTGCGGGGAACGAGCCTCATCCTTGCGGATCCTCGCCGTTCAGGGCGGTATCCACCCGCTGGCGAAACTCATCCGCCCCGAGGAAGCCGGAGACCCGCTGGCTGCGCGCCTCACTCCCGTCAGCACGGTAGAAGATGACCGCCGGGGGCAGATAGACCCCCAGTTCCTCGAGCAATTCGCGCTCCGGTCCGTTCATCGCGGTGACATCGACGCGGATGAACTTGACCCCCTCCAGTGCGGCCTGAACCCCGGCATCGGGGAAGGTCCGATCCTTGAGCTGCTGGCAATAGATACACCAGTCGGCGGTGACATCCAGCATCACCGGCCGGCCCTCGGCCCGCGCCTGTTCCCGCAGGGTGGTCAGTTCGTCGACGCTGCGGGCGTCCACCCAGGCCATCTGCACCGGGGCCTCACCGGTCAGCCCGGCCCAGGGCTGGCTCAGTTGATGGGCACCGGTTCCGGCGCCCACGATCGCCGCAACACCCCACAGGGCCACCCCCAGTGACAGGCTGCCACCGGCCCAGCGCTGCCAGGCCCGGCCACCCCGCAGCTGCCAGAGCAGCCAGGCGGCGAAGCCCACCAGCAGGCCCCCCCAGAGCGCCAACGCCAGGGCATCGGGCAGGAGGCGTTCGATCATCCAGATGGCCACGCCCAGCAACACGAAGCCGAAAAACTGACGCACCCCGTCCATCCAGGGCCCGGAGCGGGGCAGCCACTTGCCGGCTGCGGTACCGATAAGCAGCAGGGGCAGGCCCATGCCCAGCGCCATGACGTAGAGCGCCAGGGCCCCCAGGCCCACCTCGCCGGTGCTGCCGATGAAACTGAGGGCAGCGATCAGCGCCGGGCCGGAGCAGGCGCCAACGATCAGTGCCGAGAGCATGCCCATCACGGCCACGCCGATGAGCCGCCCACCCTTCTGGCGGCGGGACAGGGCATCAAGCCGGTTCTGGATGGCGCCCGGCATCTGCACGGTGAACAGCCCGAACATGGCCATCGCCATCAGCACCAGTACCAGGGAAAAGCCCCCCAACACCCAGAGATTCTGCAGCTCGGCCTGCACCACCCGCCCGGTCAGGCCCGCCGCGCCACCGGCCAGGGCGTAGGTGATGGCCACGCTCTGGACGTAGACGAAGGAGAGGAGCAGGGCGCGCCCGCTGCCCCGCTGGCCGTCACCGGCGATCAGGCCGGAGAGGATGGGAATCATGGGGTAGAGACAGGCGGTGAAGGCCAGTAACAGGCCAGCCACAAAGAACCCGCCCAGGATCATCCAGGTGCTGCCGTCTTGTAACAGACTGGCCAACCGGCCCTCGGTGCCGCCCGCGCCTCCACTGCCGCCGCCGGCACCGCTGGCCACGGCACCTTGGCCATCCAGCCCGAGTTCGGCGTTCAGGGGCGGGTAGCAGACCCCGATATCGGCACAACCGCGGTAGGCCACGTCGAGCCGCAGGTCGTCCGGCACCGGGCGGTCGAGCTGCAACTGCACCTGCGCCGCACCTCGGTAAATGGTGGTCAGCCCAAAGAAGGGATCGTCTTTTTCCTTGCCCTCGGGTCGATCCACCGCGGTGATGGTGGCGTCGCCCTGGATGACCTCGAAGTCGAGCTTGTCCAGGTAGAGGTAGTAGCCCTCGGCCACATCCACGGTGAGCAGCAGCCGGTCGTCGCCGATGCGCTCGAGAAAGAGGGGGAAGGCCTCCTCCGCCGGCAGGATATCCTGCTGGCCACCGCCGAGATCATCGAGAGGATTGGCCCGGGCCTCCGTGGCGAAGAACAGTGGCAGGGCCAGAAACAGCGTGGCCAACCAGTACAACGGCCATAGGCGGGGGGCACCCCCCCCGGACAGGCGAGCCAGCGCGCTCATGAACACTCCTCAGCGGGTATGGGGGTCGGATGCATCTTCTTCGGTGTCGTCATCCTGTGCCTCACCCCGGGTTTCCATGTGGATCCAGTGCAGGAAACCGGGCAGGCCCTTTTCCAGAGGGACCCCGACGATCTCGGGAAGTTCATAGGGGTGCAGCTCCAGGATGGCCTGTTCCAGGGCGGGGTAGGCGGACGCCGAGGTCTTGATGAGCAGCAGCACCTCCGGCTCGGCCTGGGCCTCACCCTCCCAGAAGAAGACCGAGGTCAGCCCGGGCACGATGTTGACGCAGGCGGCCAACCGCCGCTCCACCAGGTTGCCGGCCACCTCGCGGGCCACGGTCTCGTCGGGGCAGGTGCAATAGACCATGTACTGCTCGGCGGGCATGGGCGCCTCCGGGGTCGTTGACAGGGATTTTCCGGCTTGCCCTTGAATTCTATCACCACCGTCCCCATTCACAGGACAGCGCCGCGCAAGCGGCTCTTGACTGAGGGGGGGCGGTCACTATCATTAGCACTCACGGTATGGGAGTGCTAAACCGGCCCTCCCGACAATGTGGCCCAACTCGAACGACAGCAAAGTCATAAAGGGAGTAACAGCCCAATGAACATTCGTCCCCTGCACGATCGCGTGGTCATCAAGCGCATGGAAGAGGAGCGCACCTCCCCCGGCGGCATCGTCATCCCCGACTCCGCCACCGAGAAGCCGATCAAGGGCGAGGTGGTGGCCGTGGGTAACGGCAAGCTGCTGGACAACGGCGAGACCCGCCCGCTGGACCTGAAGGTGGGCGACAAGGTGCTGTTCGGCAAGTTCGCCGGCACCGAGGTCAAGGTCGACGGCGAGGAACTGCTCGTCATGCGCGAAGACGACGTCATGGCCGTCGTCGAGTAAACCGCTTTCCACCGAATTCCGATCTAGAGAGGACAACACACAATGGCAGCTAAAGAGATTCGTTTCTCCGACGACGCCCGCCAGCGCATGATGAAGGGCGTGAACACCCTGGCCAACGCGGTCAAGGCCACTCTGGGCCCGCGCGGCCGCAACGCCGTGCTGGACAAGTCCTTCGGCGCCCCCACCGTCACCAAGGACGGCGTCTCCGTGGCCAAGGAGATCGAGCTGGAGGACAAGTTCGAGAACATGGGCGCCCAGATGCTCAAGGAAGTCTCCAGCCAGACTTCCGATGTCGCCGGTGACGGCACCACCACCGCTACCGTCCTGGCCCAGGCCATCCTGCGCGAGGGCATGAAGGCCGTGGCCGCGGGCATGAACCCCATGGACCTCAAGCGCGGCATAGACAAGGGCGTCTCCGCCGCCACCAAGTACCTGGCCGACGAGCTCTCCAAGCCCTGCGAGACCGACCGCTCCATCGCCCAGGTGGGTTCCATCTCCGCCAACTCCGACGAGTCCGTGGGCCGCATCATTGCCGACGCCATGCAGAAGGTCGGCAAGGAAGGCGTCATCACCGTGGAAGAGGGCTCCGGCCTGGAGAACGAGCTGGACGTGGTCGAGGGCATGCAGTTCGACCGCGGCTACCTCAGCCCCTACTTCATCAACAACCAGCAGTCCATGAAGGCCGAGCTGGAAGACGCCTTCATCCTGCTGCACGACAAGAAGATCTCCAACATCCGCGACCTGCTGCCGCTGCTGGAGAACGTTGCCAAGGCCAACAAGCCGCTGCTGATCATCTCCGAGGACATCGAGGGCGAGGCCCTGGCCACCCTGGTGGTCAACAGCATCCGCGGCATCGTCAAGGTCGCTGCGGTCAAGGCCCCCGGCTTCGGTGACCGCCGCAAGGCCATGCTGCAGGACATCGCCGTGCTCACCGGCGGCACCGTGATCTCCGAGGAAGTGGGTCTCTCCCTGGAGAAGGCCACCCTGGACGACCTGGGTCAGGCCAAGAAGGTCGAGGTCTCCAAGGAAGAAACCACCATCGTCGGCGGTGCCGGCCGCCACGACGACATCATGGCCCGCGTCGAGCAGATCCGTGCCCAGATCGAGGAGAGCACCTCCGATTACGACAAGGAGAAGCTGCAGGAGCGCGTCGCCAAGCTGGCCGGCGGTGTCGCCGTCATCAAGGTGGGCGCCACCTCCGAGATCGAGATGAAGGAGAAGAAGGCCCGCGTGGAAGACGCCCTGCACGCCACCCGCGCCGCGGTGGAAGAGGGCATCGTCCCCGGTGGCGGCACTGCGCTGCTGCGCGCCCAGGCCTCCCTCGAGGGTCTGGAGTACGCCAACCACGACCAGGAGGTGGGCATCAGCATCGTCCGCCGCGCCATGGAAGAGCCCCTGCGCCAGATCGTCTACAACGCCGGCGGTGACGGTTCCGTGGTGGTCAACGAAGTGCGCAACGGCGAGGGCAACTACGGCTACAACGCCCAGAGCGGCGAGTACGGCGACCTGGTCGAGATGGGTATCCTCGACCCCACCAAGGTGACCCGTACCGCGCTGCAGAACGCCGCTTCCGTGGCCGCGCTGATGATCACCACCGAGGTGATGGTCGCCGATCTGCCCAAGGACGAGGACGCCGGTGGTGCCGGCGCCGGCATGGGCGACATGGGTGGTATGGGCGGCATGGGGGGCATGGGCGGCATGATGTAAGCCGCCCGGCCTGACCGGCCGATCCGACCGGACCCGTCGACGGCACTGCCGTCGGCGGGTTTTTTTGTGCCCGGACCGGGGAACGACTACTTTGAGGTACGGGCAGTTATGAGATCATAAAGGCCATGAAACGGATCTACTGGATACTGCTGATCGTCCTGTTGGCCGGGCTGCTCAGCCTGCCGGCCTGCGGGCCGGTGCAACGGCACTACGAGGCCGGGCTGATTCTCGGTGACATCCGGGCCGGGGAGGAAGACAGCCGGCTGAAGCGGACCCGGCCGGCCCCCGAACGGGAGACTGTGAACTACACCGGTGTCACCGGCGAGGCCCGCGTGGCCGACCTCTACACCCCGGGCGGTGAGATCAAGGCCGACCTGGTGCTGGTGCACGGCTTCACCGAAGACGGCCGCCGCGACCCCCGCTTGATCCAGTTTGCCGAAACCCTGGCGCGCGCCGGCTTCCGCATCCTCGCCCCGGAGGTGGAGACCCTCACCCGCATGGACGTCTCCCCGGAGAACGTGCAGGACGTGGTGGACGCCAGCCGCTGGCTGGACGAGCACGGCGATGGTGACGGGGTGGGCGTGGCCGCGCTCAGTTTCTCCGTGGCCACGGCGGTGCTGGCCGCCATGGAGCCGGAAGGGCAGCCCCACATCGGATGGGTGGTGGGCGTCGGCGGCTATTACGATCTGGTAGACTCCCTGACCTACGTCACCACCGGCTACTACACCGAAGACGGCCGCGAGGTGTTCCTGGAACCGCGGGTGGAGGGGCGCTGGGTGGTGCTGCTGACACAGCTGGACCGGGTCCCCGATGACGACGATCGGGAGCTGCTGGAGCGTATCGCCTACCGCCACCTGGACGACCCCGGGACAGACACCGAGGACAAGGCCGAAGACCTGACCCCGTCCGGACGGGCGGTGTACGACCTGCTCACCAACCGGGACCCGGAACGGGTCCCGGAATTGCTCGCCGACCTGCCGGAGCCGGTGCGCGACGAGATTGAGGCGTTGAACCTGGCCAGGCGCGACCTGTCCGATCTGCAGGCCTACCTGTTACTGGTCCATGGCCGGGACGACGACGTCATCCCCTGGACCCAGAGCCAGGCCCTATTGGAAGCGGCGCCGGCGAGCGGCGCGGAACTGCGGCTGGTCACCGGGCTGACCCACGTGGACGTGGACCCGGGCCTGCTGGATGCCTGGCGGCTGCTCCGGGCGGTGAACCGATTGCTGGTCCTGCGGGATGATCCCCCCGCACCGGGAGAGCGGGATGACCTATAGCGTTCATGAGATCCACTACACGTTGCAGGGGGAGGGGGCCCAGGCGGGACGCCCGGCGGTCTTCTGCCGTTTCACCGGCTGCAACCTCTGGAGCGGCCGGGAGGCCCACCGGGCCTCGGCGATTTGCCGGTTCTGCGATACCGAGTTTGTAGGCACCGACGGCCCGGGCGGTGGTCGCTTCCGCAGCCCGGAGGCGCTGGCGGAAACCATCGCCGGCTACTGGCCCGGGGGCGGCAGACCACTGGTCGTCTGCACCGGCGGCGAGCCGTTACTGCAACTGGACGAACCGCTGATCAAGGCCCTGCAGGCCCGGGGCTTCGAGGTGGCGGTAGAGACCAACGGCACGCGTCCGGCGCCGCAGGGGCTGGATTGGATCTGCGTCAGTCCCAAGGCGGGAGCGCCCCTGGTGCTGATATGCGGCGACGAGCTGAAGCTGGTCCACCCCCAGCCCGGTGCCGAACCGGAGCGCTTCCAGCACCTGGCCTTTCGTCACTTCTACCTGCAGCCCATGGACAGCCCGGAGCAGGAGGCGAACACCCAGGCCTGCGTCAGCTACTGCCTGGCGCACCCGCAGTGGCGGCTGAGCCTGCAGACCCACAAGCTTTTGGGTATCCCCTGAACCGGCCCGCTACAGCTCCATCCCCAGCTCCTTGATCTTGCGGGTCAGGGTGTTCCGCCCCCACCCCAGCAGCCGAGCGGCATCCTGACGCCGGCCGCCGGTACGCTGCAGCGCCGCCCGGATCATGATCACCTCGAAGCGCGGTTGCAGGTCGTTCAACAGCCCCTCCTCTCCCCGGGCCAGTGCCTGGTCCACCCAGCGACTGAGGGCCGTCTCCCAGTTGCCACCACCCGGCCGGCCGGTCTCCGCCTCCTCGCGCAGCTCCGGCGGCAGGTCCTCCAGCAGAACCTCCTGCCCACTGGCCATGACCGTCAACCAGCGGCAGGTGTTCTCCAGCTGACGCACGTTGCCCGGCCAATCCAGCCCCATGAAGTAGCGCTCCACCTCCGGGCGCAGGGTCTTCGGGTCCACGTTGAGTTCGCAGGCCGCCCCGGCCAGGAAATGGCGGGCAAGCACCGGAACGTCCTCGCGCCGCTCGCGCAGGGCCGGCAGGTGGACGCGGATCACGTTCAACCGGTGGAACAGGTCCTCGCGGAACTGCCCGTCCGCCACCCGCTGTTCGAGGTTCTGGTGAGTAGCCGCGATAATGCGCACGTCCACGCGCATCGGCGTATGGGCGCCAACCCGGTAGAATTCGCCGTCGGCAAGCACCCGCAACAGCCGGGTCTGCAACTCCGACGGCATATCGCCTATCTCGTCCAGGAACAGGGTGCCCCCATCGGCCTGTTCGAAACGGCCCCGCCGGGTGGCCTGCGCCCCGGTGAAAGCCCCCTTTTCGTGACCGAAGAGCTCCGACTCCATCAGGTCCTTCGGGATGGCCGCCATGTTCAGGGCGATGAACGGGCCGTCCGAGCGCGGGCTGTGGCGGTGCAGGGCACGCGCCACCAGCTCCTTCCCGGTGCCGGACTCACCGTTGATGAGCACCGTGACCGAGGAGCGGGATAGCCGACCGATGGCCCGGAAGACCTCCTGCATCGCCGGCGCCTCACCCAGAATCTCCGGATGGCCGCCATCCGGCTCCGGCGACTCGCCCCCCTCCGCCACCCGGGTGCTCTCGCGGGCACGGGTGACCAGTTCCACCGCGGCGTCCACGTCAAAGGGCTTAGGGAGGTATTCGAAGGCCCCGCCCTCGTAGGAGGCAACGGCGGCATCCAGATCCGAGTGTGCGGTCATGACGATCACCGGCATCCCCGGCCACCGCTCGCCGACCTCGGCCAGCAGGTCCAGCCCACTGACGCCCGGCATCCGGATGTCGGTCAACAGCACGTCGGGCTGGTTGCGGGACAGGCCACGCAGCACGCGCTCCGCGCAATCAAAACAAGTCACTTCGAACCCGGCCCGCTCCAGGGCCTTCTGCAACACCCAGCGGATGGAACGGTCGTCGTCCACCACCCAAACCGATGCCTGTTCCTTCATGATTCCGACTCCAGGGGTAACCAGATGGTGAACACGGTCTGCCCGACCTCCGAGCTGCATTCGATGAGCCCGCCATGCTGATTGATCAGGGTCTGAGCGATGGGCAGGCCCAGTCCGGAGCCCTCCGGCCGGGTGGTCACCATGGGATAGAAGATCTGTTCCAGTTGCTCAGGGGGTATGCCAGGACCGGTATCCATCACGTCAATGCGCACCACCAGCTTGTGGTTCCGGCCGGCGATGGTGAACTGGCGCTGGGTCCGGGTCCGCAGGATGATCTCGCCCGCATTGCCAAGCGCCTGCAGGGCATTGCGCACCAGGTTCAGGCAAGCCTGCACCAGGTGGTCGAACTGGGCGGTTACCGGCGGGATACTGGGGTCGTAGTCCCGCACCAGCCGCACGCCCGATGGCGCCTCCGCCACCGCCAGCTGACGCACCCGCTCCAGGACCTGATGGATGTTGACCGATTCTCGCCGGGGCACCGCATTGGGGCCGAGCAGGCTATCCACCAGGTCCTGCAGGCGGTCGGCCTCGTCGATGATGACCTGGGTGTATTCGTGCAGGTCCTCGGCTTCCAGTTCGCGCTCCAGCAACTGTGCCGCCCCACGTAGCCCGCCCAGCGGATTCTTGATCTCATGGGCCAGGCCGCGGATCAGTTCCCGGATCGCCCGGTTCTGGGCCACCAAGTGGTGCTCCCGGGTAATCCGTAAATGGCGATCAATCTCGGCCAGTTCCAACAAGACCCGCTCCCTGGGCAGGGGCGTGACCGTACAGTCGACGGTGATGAGGTGATTGTTGCTGACGGGCAGGCGGCGCTCGCGCTGGGTGTAGGTGCGACCGGTGTGGACCACGTCGCGGACCAGGGTGTCTAACAACTCGGCGGCGGGGGCGAAATTCAGCAGCCGCTGACCGGAGACCTGGCGCAGGCTGACACGGAAGAGCATCTCCGCTGCCGGGTTCAAATAGAGCACCCGGGTATCCCGGTCCATCATCACAACGGCGGTCGTGATGTGCTCCAACAGTTCGAACTTTGGGTCCGTGTGCTTATCCATGGTGCTAGCCCTGCAAGAGCTGCGCCATGACAGACCATGAACCGGAAAGGCAGGCTTTTAGCGGGCCGGCGGGCCCCGGTCGGGCTGAGGGATGACGCGCTATGCACTATTTTAGTGCATAGCGCGTCGGCAGGGCCAGCAGGCACTGATCCCCTGCTGCTGCTCCGGCTCCACCTGAACCTCCACCTCGACGTTGCCGAGGTTATTGCGGGCCGCTGCCTGGTCCCCGGGGCTGGCGACAATCAAGGCCTCGTAGCCGGAAAATTCGGGCTCATCCACGTCGTTTTCCGGTGCACCGACACAAAAAAGGGGGGCCGAAGCCCCCCTGATACTGCGGTCGGATCAGTTCCGGATCAGACGCTGTAGTACAGGTCGAACTCCACCGGGTGGGTGGTCATGTTCAGACGCTGCACCTCTTCGAGCTTCAGCTCGATGTAGGAGTCGATGGTCTCGTCGGTGAACACACCGCCCTGCTTCAGGAACTCGCGGTCCTTGTCGAGGGCATCCAGCGCCTCCTCGAGGGAGAGGGCAACCTTGGGGATATCGCGCTCCTCCTCCGGCGGCAGGTCGTACAGGTCCTTGTCCATCGCCTCACCCGGGTGGATCTTGTTCTGCACCCCGTCCAGGCCGGCCATCAGCATGGCAGCAAACGCGAAGTAGGGGTTGGCAGTGGAGTCGGGGAAGCGCACCTCGATCCGGCGGGCCTTGGGGTTGGGCACGTAGGGCACGCGGATGGAGGCGGACCGGTTACGGGCGGAGTAGGCCAGCAGCACCGGCGCCTCGAAGCCCTTGACCAGACGCTTGTAGCTGTTGGTGCTGGCGTTGGCGAAGGCATTGATGGCGCGGGCGTGCTTGATGATGCCGCCGACGTAATACAGGGCGAACTCGGAGAGGCCACCGTAGCTGTCGCCACCGAACAGGTTGTTGCCCTCCTTCATGACCGACTGGTGAACGTGCATGCCGCTGCCGTTATCACCCACCAGGGGCTTGGGCATGAAGGTGGCGCTCTTGCCGTAGGCGTGGGCCACGTTGTGGACCGCGTACTTCAGTTTCTGAATCTCGTCGGCCTTCTTCACCAGGGTGTTGGGGCCGACACCGATCTCACACTGACCGGCGGTGGCCACCTCGTGGTGGTGCACCTCGACGGTCAGGCCCAGGTCGCCCAGCGCCTCACACATGGCGGCGCGCAGGTCGTGCAGGGAGTCCACCGGCGGGACCGGGAAGTAGCCGCCTTTGACCTTCGGGCGGTGGCCCATGTTGCCGTCGCCGTAGACGCGCTCGGAGTTCCAGCCGGCCTCTTCCGAGTCGATCTTGTAGAAGGAGCCGCTCATGTCGGCACCCCAACGCACGTCGTCGAACACGAAGAACTCGTTCTCCGGCCCGAACAGCGCGGAGTCACCCAGGCCGGTAGACTGCAGATACGCCTCGGCGCGGCGGGCCACGGACCGGGGGTCCTTCTCGTAGCCCTGCATGGTGCTGGGCTCGATGATGTCGCAGGTCAGGTTCAGGGTCGGGTCATCGAAGAAGGGATCCAGGGTCGCGGTCTCCGGGTCCGGCATCATGATCATGTCGGACTCGTTGATGCCCTTCCAGCCGGCGATTGAGGAGCCGTCGAACATCTTCCCGTCTTCGAACATGTCCTCGTCGAGCTCGTGGGCGGGGATGGTGACGTGCTGCTCCTTGCCGCGGGTGTCGGTGAAGCGCAGGTCGATGAACTTCACGTCCTCGTCCTGGACCATCTTGAGTACGTCAGCAGCGGTGCGAGCCATTATGTACCTCCGGGTATGATCAGCTCGGAATGTTCGATGCAGCCCAGTGCAAGCAGGTTGCATGCCAGTTCTTAAAAACCGCGTTCTAGAGCGGGTCAGGGTACCTGCGCCCTTTGGCCCCGCAGTATAAACGCACCACATTGATGCGTCTGCAACCCCGAAACGCACTAAATCAGTGCATTTGCAGTGACGCCTGCCCCGCGCCACGCCGCCCGGGCCCCTTATTGAAGCAGAGCGCACCAACGGGTGACATCCTCACCGGCGCCTGCAAGGATCACGGCGAAGCCGGTATACTGACCGACTTATCCGAGGCAAGCCAATCGATTGGGGGTTACCTTGTCCCTGAGTGCGAATAACAACGCGGGCAGCACGGCAGAACAGGTGCGCACCTTTCAGGGCCTGATCCTGGCCCTGCAGGAGTTCTGGGCCGAGCGCGGCTGCGTGGTGCTACAGCCGCTGGACCAGGAAGTGGGCGCCGGCACCTTCCACCCGGCCACCTTCCTGCGCGCCATCGGGCCCGAGCCCTGGCATTCGGCCTATGTGCAGCCCTCCCGTCGCCCCACTGACGGGCGTTACGGCGAAAACCCCAACCGCCTGCAGCACTATTATCAGTTCCAGGTGGTGCTCAAGCCCTCGCCGGCGGATATCCAGGAGCAGTACCTCGATTCGCTGCGCTATCTGGGCATTGACCCCCTGACCCACGACATCCGCTTCGTGGAGGACAACTGGGAGTCCCCGACACTGGGCGCCTGGGGACTGGGTTGGGAGGTGTGGCTGAACGGGATGGAGATCACCCAATTTACCTACTTCCAGCAGGTCGGCGGGCTGGATTGCCACCCGGTGATGGGCGAGATCACCTACGGGTTGGAGCGCATCGCCATGTACCTGCAGGGTGTCGAGAGCGTTTACGACCTGTTGTGGGCGGACAGCCCCGAGGGTCCGGTCACCTACGGCGATGTCTTCCTGCAGAACGAGAAGGAGATGTCGGCCTACAACTTCGAGGAGGCGCCGGTAGAGGCGCTGTTCCGCGCCTTCGAGACCCACGAGCACGAATGCCAACGGCTGATTGAGGCGGACCTGCCGCTGCCGGCCTACGAGATGACCCTGAAGGCCTCGCACACCTTCAACCTGCTGGATGCCCGGCACGCCATTTCCGTGACCGAGCGCCAGGGCTATATCTTGCGGGTGCGGACCATGGCCCGGGCAGTGGCCCAGGCTTACTACAACCGCCGCGAGGCGCTGGGGTTCCCCCTCTGCCGCGAGCCGCAAAAGGAGAACGCGAATGGCTGAGTCCACCCGCACGCTGCTCATAGAGATCGGCACGGAGGAATTACCGCCGGTGGCCCTGCCGCGACTGGAGGCGGCGTTCCGCGACGGCATCTTGCAGGGCCTGGAACAGGCGGAACTGAGCCATGGCGAGGTACGCAGCTTCGCCGCGCCCCGCCGGTTGGCGGTGCAGGTCGAGGGGCTGCAGACCCGGCAAGCGGACAAGGCCATTGAACGGCGCGGTCCGGCGGTCAAGGTTGCCTTTGACGACGACGGGAACCCCACGAAAGCGGCCGAGGGCTTCGCCCGCTCCTGTGGCACCACAGTGGATACCCTGGAACGCCTGGAAACCCCCAAGGGCGCCTGGCTAGCCTGGCGCGGGACGCAGGAGGGCAAGCCGGCGGTGGAGTTGCTGCCTGATATCGTCGCCGGGAGCCTCAACCGCCTGCCGATCCCGAAGCGGATGCGCTGGGGGAGTGGCCAGGCGACCTTCGTGCGTCCGGTCCACTGGGTGGTTTTCCTGCTGGGTGACGAACTGGTCCCGGCGACGCTGATGGATATCCCGGCCGGCCGGAGCACCCGGGGACACCGCTTCCACGCCCCCGAGGCCATCGAACTGGCCCACGCCGACGATTATGCGCAGGCCCTGCGCGAACAGGGCCGGGTCGAGGCGAGCTTCGCGGCGCGCCGGGAACGCATCCATGACGGCGTTTTGCGCCTGGCCCGGGAAGAAGAGGGCGAGGCGCTGGTCGATCCTGAGCTGCTGGATGAGGTCACCGCCCTGGTGGAGTGGCCGGTGCCGATGCTGGGGAGCTTTGACCCGGGCTTTCTGGAGGTGCCGGAAGAGGCCCTCATCTCCAGCATGCAGGGCCACCAGAAGTACTTCCCTGTGCGAGGCGCGGACGGCCGACTCCTGCCCCTGTTCATCACGGTCGCGAACATCGACAGCCGGGATCCCGAGCAGGTTCGGGCGGGCAATGAGCGGGTGATCCGGCCCCGACTGGCCGATGCGGACTTCTTCTGGCAGCAGGACCGGAAACGGCCACTGGCTGACCGGCTGTCAGACCTGAAGGGCGTCATCTTCCAGAAAAAGCTGGGCACCCTCCACGACAAGACCCGGCGAGTGGCACACCTGGCGGAGCAGCTGGCCGTGGAGATGGGTCAGGATCCGGAGCCGGTGGCCCGGGCCGCCTGGCTCGCCCGTTGCGACCTGGGCACCGAAATGGTCGGCGAATTCCCGGAGCTCCAGGGCATCATGGGACGCTACTACGCGCGGCATGACGGTGAACCCAAGGCGGTCGCCGACGCCATTCTGGAGCACTACCGGCCCCGGTACGCCGGCGAGTCCATCCCCGCGACCCGGGAAGGCCGGCTGCTGGCGATTGCCGAACGGGCCGACACCCTGGCCGGGATCTTCGCCATCGGGCTGGTGCCTACCGGGGACAAGGACCCCTTCGCGCTGAGGCGGGCTGCGCTGGGGTTGATGCGCACGCTCATCGAGGGGGAGATGCCGCTGGACCTGGAGGGGCTCCTCGGGCGCGCGGCGGTCCTGCTGCCGGAAGGGATCGCCGGGCGCAGCGTGGCGGAAGAGGTCTACGACTTCTGCCTGGAACGGCTGCGCGGCTACTACCAGGAGCAAGGCATCGGCGCAGAGCTGTTCGACGCCGTGCTGGCGGTACGGCCCCGCTGCCCGCTTGATTTCCATCGCCGGCTGCTCGCTTGTCGACGCTTCGCCGGAGTGCCTGAAGCGGAGGCCCTGGCGGCGGCAAACAAGCGGATTGGCAACATCCTGCGCAAGACGGAAGAGCCGGTACCGGAGCGTGTCGACCAGACATTGCTGAAAGAGCCGGCCGAAGAGGCCCTGGGCGCGGCGCTGACGGAGACCCGGGGCAAACTGGAGCCCCGCCTGGCCGAGGCGGACTACGCCGGGGCACTGGAGGCCCTGGCGGGTCTGCGCGATCCAGTGGACCGGTACTTCGACGAGATCCTGGTGATGGCGGAGGACCCGGCCGTTCGGCGCAACCGGCTCGCCCTGCTCAAGACCATTCAGGGGCTGTTCCTGGAGATCGCCGATGTCTCCCGCCTGCCTGCCCGCTGAGCGCCCGCGGCTGGTCATCCTCGACCGGGACGGGGTGATCAACCACGACTCGGATGACTACATCAAGTCACCGGAGGAGTGGCGGGTCATCCCGGGGGCGGCGGAGGCGATCGCCCGGCTCAATGCGGGCGGTATACCGGTCGCCGTCTGTACCAACCAGAGCGGCATCGGGCGCGGGCTGTACGACGAGCCCACCTACCAGGCCATCACCCAGCGGATGTGCGCGGTTCTCGCGGAAGCGGGTGCCCACCTTGATGCCGTTTTCCACTGCCCCCACGCACCTGAGGCCGGCTGCCGCTGCCGCAAGCCCCGGCCCGGATTGCTGGAACAGGCCGCGGACCATTTCCGGGTGCCCCTGGACGGGGTGCCCGTGGTGGGCGACAGCCTGCGGGACCTGCAGGCCGCCCGGGTGGTGGGCGCGCTGCCGGTCCTGGTACGGACCGGGAAGGGGCGGCGAACCCTGGAACAGGGGTTACCCTGGCCCGTGGCCACCTATGATGACCTCCGGGGGGCCGTCGCCGCGCTACTGGCCGCTTGGGAGCACTCGGTATGAAACGCCTAAGAACGCTGGTTGGAAGTGTGCTTCACCAGGCCATCCTGGTGTTGAGCCTGCCTGTCTGGGGCGTACTGTCGCTGCTTACGGTGCCATTTCCGTACGCGCTCCGCTACCGGCTGATCACGAGCTGGGGCCATTTCCAGCTCTGGACCCTGGAGCGGCTTTGCGGCGTCCGGATCCGGGTGGAGGGACTGGAGCACCGGCCTGATCAGCCCTGCGTGGTGATGGCCAAGCACCAGTCTGCCTGGGAGACCCTGGGCCTGCTGCGCTGGTTCCGGCCGCAAACCTGGGTGTTGAAACGCGAGTTGATGCGCATTCCCATCTTCGGCTGGGGGCTGGCCCTGCTGCAACCGATTGCCATCGACCGTGGGTCGGGGGCGCGGGCGCGCCGCCAGGTGGTGGAGCAAGGGGTGGCCAGACTCCGGGCGGGCCGTTGGGTGGTCATCTTCCCAGAGGGGACGCGGGTACCGGCCGGTCACAAGGGCCGGTATCGCGCCGGTGGCGCGATCCTCGCCTGCGAGGCCGGAGTGCCGATACTCCCGGTCGCACACAATGCGGGGGAGATCTGGCCGCGGGGCTCGATCATCAAGCAGCCCGGCGTAATCCTGGTCCGCATTGGGGCGCCCGTGGCGACTGAGGGCCGCCCGGTCGGTGAAGTGCTCGCGGAGGTAGAAGGCTGGATCGAAGACCAGATGGCCGAAATCAGCGCTCAGGCATACCCCGGCACGCCGTACACCAAATCCTTCCGGAAATAACCCCTCCTCCTACGGCGACCGCCTCAAGACGCCTGCCTCACAGCCCAAGCCGGGGCCCGCGAAAGGGCCTTGCGCCCTCTTATGCTGCGCGAAGGAAAAGCCCCATCAGCGAAATGCTGCACCAAGGAAAGGGCGGGGGAGTGGCGGAAGGCCACGAAGGATAGCGTGCTATCACCCGACCTGGGCGGCCGGGTGATAGCACGTGAGGAAACGGCTTTAGATATCCAGGTTGGCCACGGTTAAGGCATTCTGCTCGATGAAATCCCGGCGCGGCTCCACCTGGTCGCCCATCAGGGTAGTGAAGATCTCGTCGGCAGCCACCGCGTCCTCGATGGTGACCTGGAGCAGCCGGCGGGTATCCGGGTTCATGGTGGTTTCCCAAAGCTGGTCAGGGTTCATCTCACCCAGGCCCTTGTACCGTTGAATGCTCTGGCCTCGGCGCGCTTCCTCCATCAGCCAGTCCACCACCTCCTGGAGGGTCTGGACGGCCTTGCGCCGCTCGCCGCGTTGGATGATAGCGCCTTCACCGAACAGCCCATGCAGCTGTTCCGCGAGCCGGCGCAGCGTTTCATACTCGGCGGAGAGGAAGAACGCGGGGTTGAAGGCGTAGGGGTAGAGGATCCCGTGCATCCGCTTGATGACGCGAGCTTCCTTGAAACCACCCTCACTGCCCAACTGCATGTCCAGCGTGTAGGTGACGGCCTTGTCCTGCCGGGCGTTGGCCTTCTCTACCAGCGTCTCGAACCACCGGGTCATGGCATCGCCGTCGACGAAGTCCTCTTCGTCGACCGGGGCTAGCGCGGTCATCTCCGACAGCAGGACCGGGTCCCAGCGCCGGCGCATGTGATCGATGAGGTTCATGGCCTCCAGGTAACGCCGGGCGAGACGGCCCAGGGCTTCCCCGCTGATGGCGGGCGCCCCTTCCTGGTGGTGGAGACCGGTATCGTTCAGGGCGATCTGCAGCAGGTACTCGGTCAGCTCCGCCTCGTCCTTGACGTAGTGCTCCTGCTTACCCCGTTTCACCTTGTACAGCGGCGGCTGGGCGATGTACACGTGGCCGCGCTCCACCAGCTCTCGCATTTGCCGGTAGAAGAAGGTCAACAAGAGGGTCCGGATGTGCGAGCCGTCCACGTCGGCGTCGGTCATGATGATGATGCGGTGGTACCGCAGCTTCTCAGGATCGAACTCATCCTTGCCAATGCCGCAGCCCAAGGCCGTGATGAGAGTGCCCACCTCGGTGGAGGAGAGCATCTTGTCGAAACGGGCCTTCTCCACATTCAGGATCTTGCCCTTCAGCGGCAGAATCGCCTGGTATTTCCGATCACGGCCCTGCTTCGCGGAGCCCCCGGCAGAGTCACCCTCGACGAGGTAGATCTCTGACTGCGCCGGGTCCTTCTCCTGGCAGTCGGCCAGTTTCCCTGGGAGCCCAGCGATATCGAGCACCCCCTTGCGGCGGGTCATCTCACGGGCCTTGCGGGCCGCCTCCCGGGCGCGGGAGGCATCAATGATCTTCTCGGCGATGGCCTTCGCCTCAGCCGGATTCTCGTAAAGGAAGTCATTGAAGGACTCCGCCAGGAGGCTTTCAACCACGCTCTTGATCTCCGAGGAGACGAGCTTGTCCTTGGTCTGGCTGGAGAACTTCGGGTCGGGGGCCTTCACCGAGACCACGGCAGTCAGCCCCTCCCGGATGTCGTCGCCGGTAGGGCTCACTTTAAGCTTCTTGGCGTAGCCCTGGGCGTCGAGGTATTGATTCAGGGTCCGGGTCAGGGCGGAGCGGAAACCGGAAAGGTGGGTGCCGCCGTCCCGCTGCGGGATATTATTGGTAAAGCAGAAGATATTCTCCTGGTAGGAGTCATTCCACTGCATCGCGACGTCCACCCCTACGCTCTCCCGCTCGCCACTGAGGTAGAAGACGCTGGGGTGGAGGGGGTCCTTGTTCCGGTTCAGGTGTTCAACGAAGGCCTTGATGCCGCCGGCGTACTCGAAGACATCTTCCTTCTCGGTGCGCTCGTCCTTCAGGGCGATACGGATGCCCGGGTTTAGGAAGGAGAGTTCGCGGAACCGTTTGGCCAGGATGTCGTAGTTATAGTGAGTCTGCGTAAAGACCTCGCGGCTGGGCGAAAAGGTGATGCGGGTTCCCGTTTCCTGGGTCTCACCCACCACCTTGAGCGGCTCCACGGAATCACCCATGCGGTATTCCTGGGTGTGCACCGCGCCGTCGCGTTGGATGACCAGCCGCAGACGCTCGGACAGGGCATTGACCACCGAGACGCCAACCCCGTGGAGGCCACCGGACACCTTATAGCTGTTGTCGTCAAACTTCCCGCCGGCGTGCAGCACGGTCATGATGACTTCAGCAGCGGAGCAGCCTTCTTCCGGGTGCATATCGACCGGAATACCGCGGCCATTATCGGCGACGGTGATCGAGTTATCGCCGTGAATGGTCACCTGGATCTCGCTGCAATGGCCCGCGAGGGCCTCGTCCACCGAGTTGTCGACCACCTCGAACACCATATGGTGGAGGCCGGTGCCATCGTCGGTGTCACCAATGTACATGCCGGGGCGTTTACGGACGGCGTCCAGCCCCCGGAGTACCTTGATACTGTCGGAGTCGTAGCTTTGGGTTTGTTCGGTCATGGGGTAACGCTCTCTGATTTAAGGTACGAGTATACCATCCGGCGGACGCTCCAAGTGTTGCAGGAGAGGGTCGTCATGCGGGGCGTAACCGGCCCTGTTCCACGTGGAACCATCGACCGCCGCCGGCGGGTTCCAGCTCCGTGGGAGTAAGTGCAGTCAGGAAGGCCTGGCCCCCAAAGCCGGCTATCTCCTCGAGGACTTGCTGCCGACGGCGGCGGTCGAGTTCCGCTGCGAGGTCGTCCACCAGGAGCGTAAGGTCCCGCCCGACCCGCTCCTTGGTGGCCTGGGCTTGGGCCAGGAGGAGAGCAATAACCAGCAGTTTCTGTTGACCGCGGGACAACCTGTGCTGCGCGTCCAGACCCCCACAGCGGAATGCCAGATCGGCACGATGGGGACCGCTGTTGGTGAACCCGCGCTGGAGGTCCAAGGTCCGTTGCGCTTCGAGCCGTTCCGCCAGGGTGCTCTCGGAACGCCAACCCGGCCGGTAACTGAGCTCCAGATCCGTGTCCGGCAACCAAGTCTTCACCAGCCGCAGCCAGTAGGGGACGAGGAGTTCCACCAGCTGGCGACGCAAAGCGTCCACTGCCTGGGCGGCCGCCACCAAGCCCTCGTCGTACGCCCAGGCCGTCTTCGGCTGCTGGTCACGAAGGGCGGCGTTGCGCTGGCGCAGAGCCTTCAGGTAACGGCCCCAAGCCTCCTGGAAATCAGGTTCCACGTGGAACACTGCCCAGTTAAGGAAACTCCGTCGGACCTCCGGGCCATCGAGCAACAGCCGCTGGTGCTCGTTATTAATAACCTGTACCGGAAACCGTCGCGCGATCTCCGACAGGCTCCCCCCATCCTGCCCATCCAGCCGGACCTTCGTCCCCTCGGCATCGCGGGCGACCCCGACCACGTGGCCTTCTCGCTCGGCGCGGACCCAGAGCCCCTCCCGGCCTGCAGCGATCATATGCCGGGGTAGTGCGGTCCGAAAAGAGCGAGTCCTGGAGACAAAGTAGATCGCTTCTAGCAGGCTGGTCTTACCCGCCGCGTTCTCGCCGAAAACGACATTGATGCCGTCGCCGGGATCGATCTCGAAACGCTCCAGATTTCTCACTCCCTCCGCAGCCAGCCGCGTGATCCCCATCAGCCGAACTCCGTCCGCACTGGCCGAAGCCGCAGCAGCCCTCGAACCCGGCACTGGATCCACGCCTGTTCCATTACAGGCGCATCGGCATGACAACGTACCGGGAGGTCTGATCGTCCACCCCTTGAATGAGTCCGCTGCTGGCACTGTCCCTTAGCGTCAGTTTCACGTCCTCATCCTCGAGGGCACCGAGCGCATCCAATACGTACCCGGCGTTGAAACCGACTTCCAACGCCTCGCCGGCATAGTCCACCGAGACCTCTTCTTCGGCCTCCTCCTGTTCCGGGTTATGGGAGGCGACCTTAAGCACACCCCCTTCCAGGAGAAAGCGAACCCCACGGTATTTCTCGTTGGACAGGATGGAGACACGGAGGAGCGCATGGCGGAGATCCTCCCGGTTGACCACCGCCGGTGTTTCCGTCGGTTCGGGCACCACCCGCCGGTAGTCGGGGAACCGTCCGTCGATCAGCTTGGAGGTAAACCGCACGTCGCCCAGGCGGACACGGATGTGGTTCTCCCCCAGTTCCAGGTCCGCACCCTCATCCGAATCACCAAGAAGGCGCAGCAACTCTTGCACCCCCTTGCGCGGCACGATCACCTGCCGGGGCGCGTCTACGCCGGTCTCGATGCCTTTCTCGGCGAGCGCCAGGCGGTGGCCGTCGGTAGCCACCATACGGGCCATTGCCGGCTCCAACTCCACCATCAGCCCGTTCAGGTAGTAACGCACGTCCTGCACCGCCATGGAGAAATGCGTCCGCTCGATGAGTTTGCGCAGCTCCCCCTGGGGTAAGCGGACGGTTTCCCGAGCGCCGATATCTTCGACGCTCGGGTAATCGTCTGCTGGAAGCGTCGCCAGTGTGAAACGACTGCGCCCGGCCCGGAGGCTGGCCCGCTCCCCATCCACCTGTAACTGGAGGCGACTTTGATCCGGGAGATTGCGACAGATATCCAGCAGTTTCCGTGCAGGCAGGGTAATTTCACCCGTTTCTTCCACCTGGCAGGGAATGCTCGCCACCAGTTCCACCTCAAGGTCGGTGGCGGTCAACCGTGCCAATCCTTCGCCCAACTCGAGGCGAACATTGGCGAGGACCGGAAGGGTCTGTCGCCTTTCGACCACCCCGATGATGGCCTGTAACGGCTTGAGCAGGTCTTCACGTTGGATGTCGATGCGCATGCTGATCCCTAATAATAAATATGTAGATAAATAAAGACTGTTGTTATTACTGGGTCCACACCCAATTGTGGATAAGTTTCTCTTCCCTTTTAGTTACAGATAGTTACATGGCGTTCTGCTGCTGTACAGCCTGGTTGGCGGCCTGGGGACTACTGTGGAGTAGTGTGTGGATAACTTTCACCCTTTTCTGCAACACTTAACTGTCCAGTGTTTATCCACATCATGTGCTGAGGGTTCTTAACAGGTTGCTGTAGTCTTCCTCAATTCGGCTGTCTTCGGCGCGCAACGCCTCCACCTTGCGACAGGCGTGCAGCACCGTGGTGTGATCCCTGCCGCCGAAGGCATCACCGATCTCCGGCAGCGAGTGGCTGGTGAGCTCCTTGGCCAAAGCCATGGCCACCTGCCGGGGGCGGGTGATCGACCGGCTCCGCCGCTTCGACAACAGGTCGCTTACCCGGATCTTGTAGTACTCCGCCACGGTCTTCTGGATGTTGTCGATGGTGACGAGCTTGTCCTGCAGGGCCAGGAGGTCCCGCAGCGCCTCCTTGGTGAAATCCACCGTGATTTCCTGACCGGTGAACTGGGCGTTGGCGACCACCCGCCGTAACGCACCCTCCAGCTCGCGGATGTTCGACCGGATGCGCTTGGCGATGAAGAACGCCACCTCGTGAGGCAGGTCCACCCCTTCCTGCATGGCCTTGCTCATCAGGATGGCGACACGCGTCTCCAGTTCCGGCGGCTCGATGGCGACCGTGAGCCCCCAGCCAAAACGCGACTTCAGGCGCTCCTCCAGCCCGTTGACCTCCTTGGGGTAGCGGTCGCAGGTCATGATGACCTGCTGTTCACCCTCGAGCAGGGCGTTGAAGGTGTGGAAGAACTCCTCCTGGGACCGCTCCTTGCGCGCGAAGAACTGGATATCGTCGATGAGCAGCGCGTCCACCATGCGGTAGTGGCGCTTGAACTCGTTGATGGCGTTGTGCTGCAACGCCTTGACCATGTCAGCCACAAACCGCTCGGAGTGCAGATAGAGCACCCGCGCCTCAGGACGCCGACGGAGCATGGCGTTCCCTACCGCGTGCATCAGGTGGGTCTTGCCAAGCCCGACCCCGCCGTACAGAAACAGCGGGTTGTAAGCGGTACCGGGGTTCTCCACCACCTGCATGCTCGCTGCCCGGGCGAGCTGGTTGGATTTGCCCTCGACGAAGGTGTCGAAGGTGAAGTTGCTGTTCAGATTGCTTGCCGCGGAGCGACTGGCCGGTTCCTGTTCGGCACTCGCCGAAGGGGCGGGCGTTGTCACCGAAACCTGGCGCCGCTTGGGCGGGGCCACTACCGCGCTGCTGCCAATCTGCAACTCCAGCGCCGGTGGATCATCCGGCCGTTGTGCGGTCAGCAACTCGGTGATCCGGTCCGCGAAGTGGGACTTCACCCAGTCCAGAACGAACCGGTTCGGTGCCAGCAGGCGCAGCCGGCCATCCTCCTCCTGGGCTTGCAGGGGGCGGATCCAGGTGTTCAGCTGCTGGTCGGGGATCTCCTGCTCCAATCGGCGCAGGCATTGTTTCCAGAGGGAATTCTCCATAGCTCAGCGGGGTACCTCGAAACGGGATTCCGTCAGCGGGTGAGTGTGCCCAGAGTGTACCGGCGGCAACCGAGGTTATCCACAGCTTGTTCAATGCCGGCGGGCCTGGGGTAATTGACACTGGACCGCGCGCGCAGTAGATTTGCCGGCTTAGTTTTTCCCGCACAGACAACGGCTAGGAATCATCATCATGAAGCGCACTTATCAGCCCAGCGTTACCAAGCGCAAGCGCACCCACGGTTTCCGGGCCCGCATGGCCACCAAGAACGGCCGTGCCGTGCTGGCACGCCGTCGCGCGAAGGGTCGTCATCGCCTCTGCCCCTGATCGGGTGGTAGAGCGAGCCACCGGTAGCTGTGCCTTCCCGCGCAGCCGCCGGCTGACGCGTCCCCAGGACTACCGACGCGTCTTTTCCGGCGCCCGCAAGGCCGCCGATCGCTACTTCACCGTACTGGCCCGGGACAACGATCGGGCCGGACCCCGGCTGGGCCTGGCGATTTCCCGCCGGGCGGCCCCCCGCGCCGTCGATCGGAACCGGATCAAGCGGATGGCCCGCGAGGTGTTCCGCCACCGGCAAAGCGGGTTGGGGGACCGGGACTACGTCATCCTGGCCCGCGCCGCAGCCCGGGATGCCGACAAGGCCAGGTTGCGACGCAGCCTGGAGCGGCACTTTGACCGGTTGGCCGGCCCGCCGGCAGGTAATCAGAAGAACGGGACGAGTTAGCGCCCGCCGCGATACAGACGCCCGAGGGTGTCCCCTATACCCAACTCCCTGGTGAGCGGTCATGGAAAACCAGCGTATATTCCTCTTTCTGGCCCTTTCGATCATCGGTCTGCTGCTCTGGACCAGCTGGGAGCGGGACACCAGTGCGCCGGTGGCCACCGAGGAGGCCGTCGAGGAAGAGGATGTGCCGGCACCGGCCGAGGACACCCCGGACGATGCGCCGGACCGGGCGGCCGAGGACACCCCGGCGCGGGAGCAGGCCGAAGCCGAGGATGAGCGCCGGGTGCGGGTCGTCACCGACCTGATGGACCTGGAGATTTCCACCCGGGGCGGCGATATCCGCCGGGTGGACCTGCTGCAGCACGGCACGACCGCCACCGATGACACCCCCTTCCGGTTGATGGCGGATGATCGCGACCCGCTGTTCATCGCTCAGACCGGCCTGATCGATGGCAGTGACAACCGCCCCGACCACCGGGCGCTGTTCACCGCTGAGAACGACGAGTACCGCCTGGAAGAGGGTGAGGACGAGATCACGGTCCGGCTGACCTGGTCCGACGCCGATCGCGGCATTGAGCTGGCCCGCGTCTACACGTTCGAGCGCGACAGCTACGTCATCGATGTGCGCCACCAGGTGCGCAACCAGGGCGAGGAGGACTGGAGCGGCTACAGCTACTTCCAGCTCCGCCGCAACCCCGATCCGCCCGGCACCACGCCCTGGTACATCTACACCTTCACCGGCGGCTCCATCTACAGTCCGGACGACCGCTTCGAGAAGATCAGCTTCGACGACATGGACGACGAGAACCTGTCGCGGGACATCCGTGACGGGTGGGCGGCCATGATCCAGCACTACTTCCTCGGGGCGTGGATCCCGCCGGAGAGCCAGGCCCTCCGGTTCTACACCCAGGCGCAGGCCGGCAACGAGTACGTCCTCGGCATGAGTTCCGGTCGCCAGACCGTCGCGCCTGGCGACGAGACCGAGTTCGCCAGCCGCCTGTTCGTCGGGCCCAAGGAGCAGGATCGTCTTCGCGAGCTCCACGACAGCCTCACGCTGAGCGTTGATTACGGCTTCCTCACCATCCTGGCCAAGCCGCTGTTCTGGCTGCTGGACAACATCCAGAACATCGTTGGCAACTGGGGCGTGGCGATCATCCTCGTCACCCTGTTGATCAAGCTGGCCTTCTACAAGCTGTCCGCCACCAGCTACCGCTCCATGGCCAAGATGCGCCGTGTGCAGCCGCGGATGCAGCAGCTCAAGGAGCGCCACGGCGACGACAAGCAGGCCCTGAACCAGGCCATGATGGAGCTGTACAAGAAGGAGAAGATCAACCCGCTGGGCGGCTGCCTGCCGATCTTGGTCCAGATCCCGGTGTTCATCGCCCTGTACTGGGTGCTGCTCGAGTCGGTGGAATTGCGCCACGCGCCCTTCATGCTGTGGATCCAGGACCTGTCCACCCGGGACCCCTACTTCGTGTTGCCGCTCCTCATGGGGGCCACGATGTTCCTGCAGCAGAAGCTGAACCCGGCGCCGCTGGACCCGATCCAGCAGCGGATCATGATGGCACTGCCCATCGTGTTCACCGGCTTCTTCATGCTGTTCCCGGCCGGCCTGGTGCTCTACTGGCTGGTCAACAACGCCCTTTCCATTGCCCAGCAGTGGTACATCATGCGAAACCTCGAGACCGAGGAGGCGGGCGGCAAGGGCGCCAAGTCCGGTAAGTCGGACAAGGGCGACAAGAAGAACGATTAGGCCGATGGCGCAGGAGACCATCTGCGCACTGGCCACGCCACCGGGTCGCGGTGGCGTGGCCGTTATCCGGGTCTCCGGTCCAGCGGTGCCGGAGCTGGCGCAGGCCGTCGCCGGCCGGCTGCCCGAGCCGCGTCGGGCCACCCTGGCCCGTTTCCGCGACGCCGAGGGTGGTGTGCTGGACGAGGGCCTGCTGCTCTATTTCCCGGCGCCCAACAGTTTTACCGGCGAGCCGGTGCTCGAGTTGCTGGGCCATGGCGGCGAGGTGGTGGTCGACCGCCTCCTGCGCCGCCTGCATGCGCTGGGGGCTCGGCCGGCCCGCCCCGGGGAGTTCTCGGAGCGTGCCTTTCTCAACGGCCGCATGGACCTGACCCAGGCCGAGGCCATCGCCGACCTGATTGCCGCCGACAGCGAGGCGGGCGCCCGGGCGGCGTTGCGCAGTCTGGAAGGGGCCTTCGGTGACGCGGTCCGCGCCCTGGTCGACGGGGTCATCCGGCTCCGGGTCCACGTCGAGGCGGCTATCGATTTCAGCGACGAGGAGATCGACTTCCTCGCCGATGAGGCCGTGGCCATCCAGCTGCGGGACCTGATCGACCAGCTTGCCGCCCTGCGGGCCCAGGCCGGGCAGGGCAGGGTGTTGCGTGACGGCATGCAGGTGGTGCTGGCCGGGCCGCCCAATGCCGGGAAGTCCAGCCTCCTCAACGCCTTGACTGAAACCGATACCGCCATTGTCACCGACATCCCCGGCACCACGCGCGATCTGCTTCGCGAGCACCTGCACATCGACGGCATGCCGCTGCATATCATCGATACCGCCGGGCTGCGGGAGAATGCGGATCAAATCGAGGCCGAAGGCATCCGGCGGGCCCGTTCGGCGATGGCCGGTGCGGACCGGGTGTTGCTGGTCCAGGATGTCCGGGAACCGCCTGTCGACCCGGGGCGGCTTGATCTGCCGTGCGATATTCCGCTCACCCGCGTGTTGAACAAGATCGACCTCACCGGACACGTGTCCGGGTTGCAGGAGGAGGGGCGCGAGGCCGTTATTGCGGTAAGCGCCCGGACCGGTGACGGCCTGGCCGAGTTGCGCGATCACCTGAAGACGGCCATGGGCTACCAGGCGGTGGGGAGCCACTTCTCGGCTCGCCGCCGCCACCTGGATGCCCTGGCACGCTCGGCGGAGCACCTGGCGTTGGCCCGGCGGGCGCTGGAAGAAGAGATGGCCGGTGAGATCGCCGCCGAGGAACTTCGCCTGGTCCAGCACCACCTGGGTGAGATCACCGGTGAGTTCACCAGCGAGGACCTGCTCGGGGAGATCTTCAGCAGCTTCTGCATCGGGAAGTAACGCACGCCACCGGTGCCACCCCGGCCCGTGCGGTTGAACCCGGGCGACCGCCGGCGTGATAATTGGCCCCCGTACCCGACCACGCCCAGAATTCCCTATGGATCACCCTGATCGCTTTGATGTCATCGTCGTTGGTGGCGGCCACGCCGGCACCGAGGCGGCCCTGGCAGCCGCCCGAATGGGCGTCCGCACCCTGCTGCTTACCCACAGTATCGAGACCGTGGGCCAGATGAGCTGTAACCCGGCCATTGGCGGTATCGGCAAGGGGCACCTGGTGCGCGAGATTGACGCCCTGGGCGGCATCATGGCCCGGGCAGCGGACCGGGGCGGCATCCAGTTCCGCACCCTGAACAGCCGCAAGGGGCCCGCCGTGCGCGCTACCCGCGCCCAGGCCGACCGGCAGCTTTACCGGCAAGCCATCCGGTACGCCGTGGAGCACCAGCCGAATCTTTCGCTGTTCCAGCAGGCGGTGGATGACCTGATCGTCGAGGGCGGCCGGGTCACCGGGGTGGTGACCGGCATGGGCCTGCGTTTTCGTGCCCACACCGTCGTGCTGACCGTCGGCACCTTCCTAGGCGGGCGGATCCACATCGGCGAGCGCAATTACGGCGGCGGTCGGGCCGGTGACCAGCCGGCCAACGCCCTGGCGGCGAGGCTGCGCGAGCTGCCGTTCCACGTGGATCGACTGAAGACCGGCACGCCACCGCGGCTGGACGGGCGCACCATCGACTGGGAGCGGCTGACCGAACAGCCCGGGGACGATCCGGCCCCGGTCTTCTCGTTCCTGGGCTCACGCGACGAGCACCCGGCGCAGGTGCCCTGCCATATCGCCCACACCCGGCCCGAGACCCACGAGATCATCCGTGGTGCGCTGGACCGCTCGCCGATGTACTCCGGCACCATCGAGGGGGTGGGCCCGCGCTACTGCCCCTCCATCGAGGACAAGGTGGTGCGCTTCGCCGACAAGGACAGCCACCAAATCTTCCTGGAACCGGAGGGGCTGGACACCCACGAGGTCTATCCCAACGGCATTTCCACCAGCCTGCCCTTCGACGTGCAGTACGCCCTGGTCCGGTCGGTGCCCGGACTTGAGCAGGCCCGCATCGTGCGGCCGGGCTACGCCATCGAGTACGATTTCTTCGACCCCCGCGGTCTTCACCCGACCCTGGAGACGCGCCACCTGGAGGGGCTGTGGTTTGCCGGCCAGATTAATGGCACAACCGGTTACGAGGAGGCGGCTGCGCAGGGGCTGCTCGCCGGCCTCAACGCGGCACTGCGGGTACAACAGCGCGATCCCTGGTACCCCCGCCGCGACGAGGCCTACCTGGGGGTGCTGGTGGACGACCTGATCACCCGCGGCACCCGTGAGCCTTACCGCATGTTCACCAGCCGAGCGGAATACCGCCTGATGCTCCGCGAGGACAACGCCGACCTGCGTCTCACACCGGTGGGCCGCTCGCTGGGGCTGGTGGCTGATGACCGCTGGGCGCGGTTCAGTGACAAGCGCGAGCGGCTGGAGCGGGAGCAGGCCCGCCTGGCGGATACCCTGATTCGCCCGGGCGAGGTGCCGGAGGCGGTGGCCAGCGAGGTGCTGGGCGGGCCGTTGCGCAAGGAGCAGCGACTCGACGAACTGCTCCGTCGCCCGGAGGTCACCTACGCGCGGCTGATGCAGCTGCCGGGGGCGGGCGACCCCGAGTCCGATCCGGCGGTGGTGGAGCAGTTGGAGATCCAGGCGCGCTACGCCGGTTACCTGGAGCGGCAACGGGACGAGGTGGCCCGCACTCGGCGCCATGAGCAACTGCCGCTGCCGGCCGACATGGCCTTCGATCAGGTTGCCGGCCTCTCCAGCGAGGTCCGCGAGAAACTGATCGCGCACCGCCCGGCCACCATCGGCCAGGCTGCACGTCTTCCCGGCATCACCCCGGCCGCTGTCTCCCTGCTGCTGGTCCACCTCCGCCGCCAGGGCCTGCTCAAGGAGAGCGCCTAGATGGCCGCCGACCCATTGCTGGGCAGGCTCCGGGAAGGGGTAGCCGCGTTGGACCTGGCGCTGCCGGGGCCACTCCTGGAGGCCATGCTCGCCTATCTGCGCCTGCTGGAGCGCTGGAACCGCGCCTACAACCTCTCCGCCATCCGCGATCCGGAGGAGATGCTGCAGCGCCACCTGCTGGACAGCCTGAGTATCCTGCCGTACGTTGAAGGCGATACTTTGCTGGATGTGGGTAGCGGTGCCGGGCTACCGGGCATCCCGCTGGCCCTGGCGCGGCCCGGACTCACCGTGACCCTGCTCGACAGCAACGGGAAGAAACAACGGTTCACCCGCCAGGTGGCCCTGGAGCTTGGCCTGTCCCGGTTGCGCTTTGCCCAGGCGCGGCTCGACCGCTACCAGCCTGGGTACACCTTCGACACCGTGGTCAGCCGCGCCTTCGCCGCGCTGGGCGATTACGTTCCCGATGCCCTGCGTCTGTGTCGCCCTGGCGGCCGTGTGCTTGCCATGAAAGGCCGGCTGCCGGAGGACGAACTGGTCGCATTGCCCCATGGCCTGCGCCAATGCGACCGGATTGCGCTGCACGTCCCCGGTGTCGATGCCCAGCGCCACCTGCTCGCCTGGACCGCCCCGGCGGTGTCAGCCACTGAGGAAGCGAATCCATGACACGTATCATCGCGGTAGCCAACCAGAAAGGCGGCGTCGGCAAGACCACCACCTGCGTCAACCTCGCGGCCTCGCTGGCCGCCAACAAGCAGCGGGTGCTGCTGGTCGATCTCGATCCCCAGGGGAACGCGACGGTCGGCTGCGGGGTGGACAAGAACACCGAGGGCGGCCGCGGTTATGACGCCCTGCTGGGCGAACGGCCGGTGACCGAATGCCGTCTCCGCGTGGACGAACCGGCCTTTGATCTCCTGCCCGGCAACGGCGACCTCACCGCGGCCGAGGTGGCCCTGATGGAATCGGACCAGCGGGAGCAACACCTGCGCCGTAGCCTGGATGAAGTCGCCGATGCCTACGATTACATCCTGATCGATTGCCCGCCCTCGCTGAATATCCTGACGGTGAACGCCCTGGTAGCCGCCCACGGCGTGCTGATTCCGATCCAGTGCGAGTACTACGCGCTGGAGGGCCTGACCGCGCTGCTGGATACCATCCGTCGCATCCAGGCCTCGGCCAATCGCGCCCTGACCATCGAGGGGCTCCTGCGCACCATGTTCGATCCGCGCAACAACCTGGCCAACCAGGTCGGCGCGCAACTGCGCAGCCATTTCAACGACCAGGTTTACCGGACGCTGATCCCGCGCAACGTCCGGCTGGCCGAGGCCCCCTCCCACGGGCTGCCCGCCTTGCAGTATGATCGCTCCTCGCGCGGTGCCCTGGCCTACATGGCCCTGGCCAGCGAGATGGTGCGCCGCCACCGCGCCACCGGCGAACTCGCCGCTACCTGACCACCGGAAGACGTAAAAAAACACCATGGCAGCCAAAAAACGAGGATTGGGGCGGGGGTTGGACGCCCTGCTGGGCCTGCCCGAGGAG
Organism: Alkalispirillum mobile; assembly: GCF_003664325.1. Taxonomy (NCBI): domain Bacteria; kingdom Pseudomonadati; phylum Pseudomonadota; class Gammaproteobacteria; order Chromatiales; family Ectothiorhodospiraceae; genus Alkalispirillum; species Alkalispirillum mobile. The sequence goes on along the minus strand of NZ_RCDA01000006.1, from coordinate 39,214 downwards.
GGCGCAACCACCGATGGGGGCGACGCCGCTGCAGCCGCGGAACTCCGCGACCTCCCGGTTGATTGCCTGGAGCGGGGCCGGTACCAGCCGCGTACCGCCTTTGACCCGGGCGCGCTGCAGGAACTGGCGGACTCCATCCAGTCCCAGGGGGTTGTGCAGCCGCTCGTGGTCCGACCCTTGGGTGACAACCGCTGGGAGATCATCGCTGGCGAGCGCCGATGGCGCGCCGCCCAGCTGGCCGGACTGAACGCGGTGCCGGCCATCATTCGCGACATTCCTGACGAGACCGCCGTCGCCGTCGCGCTCATTGAAAACCTGCAGCGCGAGGACCTCAACCCGCTGGAGGCGGCCACCGCGCTGCAGCGCCTGGTTCACGAGTTCGGTATGACCCACCAGGCCGTCGCCGATGCCGTGGGCCGCTCTCGCGCCGCCGTCAGCAATCTTCTCCGGCTGCTCGAATTGAATGAACCGGTCAAGGCGTTGATCGGCGAGGGTCAGCTGGAGATGGGGCACGCCCGTGCCCTGGCCGCCCTGAAGGGCGATTTGCAGACCCGCGCCGCGCGCCAGGTGGCCGAGCGCGGCCTCTCGGTCCGCCAGACCGAAGCCCTGGTCCGGAGGCTGCAGGAGGAAGAGGAGGCCGATACCCCTCCGAAGCGGGAAGACCCGGACGTGGTCCGGCTGCAGGACGACCTGAGCCGCCGTCTGGGTGCCCAGGTCCGCATCCAACAGGGTGCTCGGGGCCGCGGGAAGGTCGTTATCCAGTATGCCAGCCTGGACGAACTGGACGGGATACTCGAGCGGATCCGCTAATGCCCGCGCCATTGTTTGACCCCAGGGGGGCGCGCCTATATACTCCGCCCACCCTGGCAAATCAGGTCTGCTTTTCGAAGGCAATCCGGTGGGTACGGTCCGATGTCCGAGCAGCACAACCCGGAGGCCGAACACCTCGTTGAGCAGGCCCGACAAGAACGCCAGTCTGCCCGCCGCCTGGTTTGGCGAATAGCGATATTTCAGGTGGGCGTGGGGTTATTTGCGTCCGGCTGTTGGTTATTGGCCGGGCCAAAAGCCGCGGCGGCCGCCTTCACGGGCGCGTTGATCGCCATGCTTCCTGGGCTATATTTCGCGGGCAAGGTGTTTTCGAAGCCGCCCGAAGCTGACCCGAGAAGCATGCTCGGTGCGTTTTATTTCGGCGAAGCCGTCAAGTTGATTCTTACAGCAGCGCTGTTTATTATCGCGCTCCAGTGGTTCGGCGGTGTTTTCCTGCCGCTTATAACAACTTATGTGGCCGCCTTGTCCGTCCACTGGCTAGCGCTGCTGGGGGCCCTGCAGAAGGAACCGGTGAGAAAATCATGAGTGGAAACACTGCGATCGACTATATCCAGCACCACCTCACCAACCTGGCCGTGGGCGAGGGTTACTGGACCTTCCACGTCGACTCTCTCATCATGAGTTTCTCCCTGGGCGCGCTGTTCTGTTACCTGTTCTGGCTCGGCGCCCGTACCGCAAGCCCCGGCGTCCCCACCGGCTTACAGAATTTCGTCGAACTCATGGTGGAGTTCGTCGACAAGACCGTCAGCGAAACCTTTCAGGGCAAGAGCCGCCTGATCGCGCCCCTGTCGCTGACCATCTTCTGCTGGATCTTCCTGATGAACCTTATGGACCTTGTCCCCATCGACATGGTTCCCAGCTTGATGCTCGCCGCGGGCGTCGACTACTTCAAGATTCTGCCCACGGTGGACCTGAACGTCACCTTCGCGCTGTCCATCAGTGTGTTCTTCCTGATTATTGTCTACAGCTTCAAGGGCAAGGGTGCCGGTGGCTTCGTCAAGGAGCTGCTCTTCCATCCCTTCGGGCCCTGGCTGTTGCCGTTCAACCTGGTCCTGAACGTCATCGAGCTCCTGGCCAAGCCGATCTCGCTCTCCTTGCGACTGTTCGGCAACATGTACGCGGCCGAGCTGATCTTTATCCTCATCTCGCTCCTGCCCTGGTGGATCCAGTGGGCGCTTGGCACCCCGTGGGCCATCTTCCACATCCTGGTCATCCCCTTGCAGGCGTTCATCTTCATGATGCTCACCATTGTGTACCTGAGCATGGCCAACGAGCATGAGGAGCACTGAGGCCGCGGCCTCGATCGACCGAGTCAGGGGTATCCCGTGCTGAGTCCCGCGGGGTGCCCAAAGACAACCTTTAAAAACCCTTAACCTGTGTTGCTTCAGGAGGAACCATGGAACTCGCAGCCCTGATCGCAGAAGTTCAGTCCGTCACCGCCATCACCGTCGGCATCCTGATCGGCCTTGGCGCCCTCGGTACCGCCATCGGCTTCGGCCTGCTCGGTGGTAAATTCCTCGAAGGTGCTGCCCGTCAGCCCGAGATGGCGCCCATGCTGCAGGTGAAGATGTTCATCGTCGCCGGCCTGCTCGACGCCGTCTCCATGATCGGTGTGGGTATCGCCCTGTTCTTCACCTTCGCCAACCCCTTCCTGGGTGCCGTTCAGCAGGCTGCGGGTGCGTAACGCGACCCCCGCAATCCTGCTTCTGACGCCCAAAACGGAGGAGGTGACAGCGTGAACTTTGGTGCCACTTTCTGGGGCCCGATGATCAGTTTCGCACTGTTCGTCTGGTTCACGATGAAATTTGTATGGCCGCCGATCCAGACGGCCATGGCCGACCGCCAGAAGCAGATCGCTGATGGGCTTGCGGCCGGTGAGCGCGGCAAAAAGGAGCTCGATCAGGCCAAGGCCGAGGTCGACAAGATGCTCCGCGAGGCCCGCGAGCAGGCCAGCCAGGTTGTTGCTCAGGCGAACAAGCGCCAGAGCGAACTTGTCGAGCAGGCCCGCGAGGAGGCCCGTCACGAGGCCGAGCGGGTGCTGGCCCAGGCACGTAGCGAGATCGACACCGAGATCTCGCAGGCCCGCGACGCCCTCCGCAAGGAAGTGGCGACCTTGGCCGTGGCTGGCAGCAGCCGGATCCTCAAGCGTGAGATCGACGCCAAGGCCCACAAGGACCTCATCGACGATCTGGTGAAGCAGCTTTAAAGCGGAGTCAGCATGGCCGAGCAGACCACACTGGCAAGACCTTACGCCAAGGCGGTTTTCGAACTGACCAAGGACGCCAAGACCCGTAACACCTGGTCCAAGCGCCTCAAGGCCCTGGGCACGGTCGCCGCTGATAACCAGGTGGCGGCCTTGGTGGGCAACCCGCGGGTTTCCCGCGAGCAGCTCATCGGGCTTTTCCTGGAGGCAGTCGGTGAGGACACCCTGGGCCAGGAAGGCAAAAACCTGGTGCAGTTGCTGGCCGATAACGGTCGGCTTGGCCTGCTTCCGGAAATCGCCGCGCTATACGAACACCTGCGCGCGGAGGCCGAGGGTGTGGTGGATGTCGACGTGACGTCCGCCGACAAACTCACCAAGGAGCAGCAGGACCAGATCGCGGGCGCGCTGAAAAAGCGGCTGGGCCGCAAGGTCCGTCTCCACTGCCGTACCGACGAGAGCCTGATCGGCGGCGCGCTGATCCAGGCCGGGGACCTCACCATTGACGGTTCCGTTCGCGGCAAACTCGCTCGCCTTTCCAGCGCGATGGCTCATTGACGAGGTAGCAAGATGCAACTCAATCCTTCTGAAATCAGCGAGCTGATCAAGCGCCGCATCGAGAACTTCGAGGCGGTGGCCGAGGCCCGCAACCAGGGCACGATCGTCTCCGTGGGTGACGGCATCTGCCGGATCCACGGTCTGGCCGACGTCATGCAGGGCGAAATGCTGGAGTTCCCCAACGACACCTTCGGCATGGCGCTCAACCTCGAGCGCGACTCCGTCGGCGCCGTTATCCTGGGTGACTACGAGCACCTCTCCGAGGGCGACACGGTCAAGTGCACCGGTCGCATCCTCGAAGTGCCCACCGGTGAAGCACTGCTGGGCCGCGTGGTTGACGCGCTGGGCAACCCGATCGACGGCAAGGGCGAGATCAAGGCCGAAGCCTCCAGCCCGGTGGAAAAGGTCGCGCCTGGTGTGATCAGCCGCCAGTCCGTTGACCAGCCGGTCCAGACCGGTCTGAAAGCGGTCGATGCCATGGTTCCCATCGGCCGTGGGCAGCGTGAGCTGATCATCGGCGACCGCCAGACGGGTAAGACCGCGGTCGCCGTCGACGCGATCATCAACCAGAAGAACAGTGGCATCAAGTGCATCTACGTGGCGATCGGCCAGAAGGCCTCCTCCATCGCCAGCGTGGTCGAGAAGCTCAAGGACCACGATGCCCTGGACCACACCATTGTCGTGGCCGCCAGTGCCTCCGAGTCCGCCGCCATGCAGTACCTGGCCGCCTACTCCGGCTGCGCCATGGGCGAGTACTTCCGCGACCGCGGCGAAGACGCGCTGATCGTCTATGACGACCTCACCAAGCAGGCGTGGGCCTACCGCCAGGTTTCCCTGCTGCTGCGCCGTCCGCCGGGCCGCGAGGCGTACCCGGGTGACGTCTTCTACCTGCACTCCCGCCTTCTGGAGCGTGCGGCGCGGATCAATGCCGAAGAGGTCGAGAAGCTGACCAACGGTGAGGTCAAGGGCCAGACCGGTTCCCTGACTGCGCTGCCGATCATCGAGACCCAGGCGGGTGACGTGTCGGCCTTCGTGCCCACCAACGTCATCTCCATCACCGACGGTCAGATCTACCTGGAGACGGACCTGTTCAACTCCGGTATCCGCCCGGCCATCAACGCCGGTCTGTCGGTCTCCCGTGTCGGTGGTTCCGCCCAGACCAAGCTGATCAAAAAGCTCGGTGGTGGCATCCGTCTGGCCCTGGCCCAGTATCGCGAGCTGGCGGCGTTCGCCCAATTCGCCTCCGACCTGGACGAGGCCACCCGGAAGCAGCTGGAGCGCGGCCAGCGGGTTATGGAGCTGATGAAGCAGCCCCAGTACAGCCCGATGACCGTCGCCGAAATGGGCATCAGTCTCTACGCGGCCGATGCCGGCTACCTGGACGACGTGGAAGTCAGCAAAGTCGTGGATTTCCAGGCCGCACTGGTGGACTACCTGCGTTCCGAGCAGAAGGCGTTGCTGGAAGAGCTGAACAAGACGCCTGACTACAACGACGAGGTGGTCGAGAAGATGAAGAAGGCTGTCGAGGCCTTCAAGTCGAGCCGTACCTGGTAACCTCCACCGTCAGCCCGAGTAGGTGAGCGCATGTCCGGCGCAAAAGAAGTACGCACCAAAATCAAGAGTGTCCAGAACACTCAGAAGATCACCAAGGCCATGGAGATGGTCGCGGCCTCCAAGATGCGCCGTGCCCAGGAGCGCATGGAGGCGACCCGCCCCTATGCGCAGAAGATGCGGCAGGTGATCGGCCACCTGGCCGGTGCCAACCCGGACTACCGCCACCCGTTCCTCGAGGAGCGGGAGAAGGTGGAGCGGGTTGGCCTGGTCGTCGTCTCCACTGACCGCGGCCTTTGCGGCGGCTTGAACGTCAACCTGTTCAAGTCCGTCCTCAAACAGCTGCGCGAGTGGGACAAGCAGGGCGTTGGCGTGGACTTCTGCACCTTTGGCGCCAAGGCAGCCTCCTTCTTCGGGCGTCTGGGCGCGTCCACCCTGGCCGAAACCCGAGGCCTGGGGGACAGCCCGCACCTGGAGGACATGATCGGTCCGATCAAGGTGATGCTGGATGCCTACACCGAGGGCAAGATCGACCGGCTGTACCTGGTGCACAACGACTTCATCAACACCATGAGCCAAGAAGCGGCGACGCGCCAACTGCTCCCGGTGGAGCCGGTGGCCGAAGAGGAGATGCTGGAGCACTGGGACTACATCTACGAGCCCAGCGCCTCAGAGCTGCTCGACGATGTGTTGATGCGGTATATCGAGTCCCAGGTCTACCAGGGTGTGGTGGAGAACGTCGCTTGTGAGATGGCCGCTCGCATGGTTGCCATGAAGAGCGCTACCGACAACGCCGGCGAGATCATCGACAACCTGCAGTTGATCTACAACAAGGCCCGCCAGGCCGCAATCACGCAGGAACTGTCCGAGATCGTGGCTGGCGCAAACGCGGTCTGACCGCCAGGTGCCTAACAGGTTTCTTAGTAATACAGACCCAGGGTTGCCAACGCGCAGTCGCTGGTGAACCAACGGCGAGGGGAACAGTAGCATGAGCTCTGGAAAGATTGTTCAAGTCATCGGTGCTGTGGTGGACGTGGAGTTCCCGCAGGACCAGGTGCCCAAGATCTATGACGCGCTTATCGTGGACGAGCGTGGCCTGACCCTGGAAGTCCAGCAGCAGCTGGGCGACGGGGTGGTGCGCACCATCGCCATGGGTTCCAGTGACGGCCTGAAGCGGTCGGAGAAGGTCAGCGCCACGGGCAAGCCGATCTCCGTGCCCGTCGGCAAGGGAACGCTGGGCCGGATCATGAACGTGCTGGGCGAGCCCGTGGACGAGATGGGCGACGTCGAGACTGAGGATCGTTGGGGCATTCACCGCAGCGCGCCGAGCTTTGCCGATCAATCCGGGGGCGCCGAGCTGCTGGAAACCGGCATCAAGGTCATCGACCTGCTCTGCCCCTTCGCCAAGGGCGGCAAGGTCGGCCTCTTCGGGGGCGCCGGCGTGGGCAAGACCGTCAACATGATGGAGCTGATCCGCAACATCGCCACCGAGCACTCGGGCTACTCCGTGTTCGCCGGGGTCGGGGAGCGTACCCGTGAAGGGAACGACTTCTACCACGAAATGAAGGACTCCAACGTGCTCGACAAGGTGGCCCTGGTCTATGGCCAGATGAACGAGCCGCCGGGTAACCGTCTCCGTGTCGCGCTGACCGGCCTGACCATGGCCGAGTACTTCCGCGACGAGGGTCGTGACATCCTGATGTTCATCGACAACATCTACCGCTACACCCTGGCCGGTACCGAGGTGTCCGCGCTGCTGGGCCGTATGCCCTCCGCCGTGGGCTACCAGCCGACCCTGGCCGAGGAGATGGGTAAGCTGCAGGAGCGCATCACCTCCACCAAGACCGGCTCCATCACCTCCGTGCAGGCGGTCTACGTGCCCGCGGACGACCTCACTGACCCGTCCCCGGCCACCACCTTCGCCCACCTGGACGCCACCGTCGTGCTGTCCCGCGGCATCGCCGAGCTGGGTATCTACCCGGCGGTGGACCCGCTGGACTCCACCTCCCGCCAGCTCGACCCGCTGGTGGTTGGCGAGGAGCACTACAACGTGGCCCGCGGTGTGCAGAACGTGCTGCAGCGGTACAAGGAGCTGCGCGACATCATCGCCATCCTGGGCATGGACGAGCTTTCCGAAGACGACAAGCTCACCGTGGCCCGGGCGCGTAAGATCCAGCGCTTCCTGTCCCAGCCCTTCTTCGTTGCCGAGGTGTTCACCGGCGCCCCGGGCAAGTACGTGCCGCTCAAGGACACCATCACCTCGTTCAAGGCTATCCTGGACGGTGAGTACGATCACCTGCCGGAGCAGGCGTTCTACATGGTCGGTACCGTTGAGGAAGCGGCCGAGAAGGCGAAGAACCTGTAATCCACCGGCACAAGCGGGGTACCGCCCATGAGTACAATGCACGTGGACATCGTCAGCGCAGAGCAGGCGATCCACTCCGGCGAGGCCAAGATGCTGGTGGCGCCTGCCCGCGAGGGTGATGTGGGTATCAGCCCTCGCCACGCCCCGCTGCTCACCCGGCTGCGCCCGGGCGAAGTGCGGGTCGAGGAGGAGAGCGGCGAGGAGCGCTTCTTCTACGTCTCCGGCGGGATCATCGAGGTCCAGCCGCACAAGGTCACCGTGCTGGCCGACACCGCGGCCCGGGCCCGGGACCTGGACGAGGCGGCCGCCCAGGAGGCCAAGCGCCGTGCCGAGGAGGCGTTGGCCAACCGTGCGGCGGGCGAGGACTACAGCCACGTCCAGGCGGAGTTGGCCGAGGCCATGGCCCAGCTGCAGACCCTGGAACGGCTGCGTCGCCGGGCCAAGCGGTAAGCAACGGCCTACCTCGTGTTTCATGAAGCCCCGGCTCAAGGCCGGGGCTTTCTGTATCCGACGAGCAGAAGTCACACAGCATGCAGAAGCCGCTGAGTATCATCGTCCTCGCCGCGGGTAAGGGTACCCGCATGCGCTCCCGTCTCCCCAAGCTCCTGCACCGCGTGGGTGGCCGTTCCATGCTCGCGCACGTCCTCGACACCGCCTTTGCCCTCGACCCCGCGGCGGTTCACGTGGTGCATGGCCATGGTGCGGAGGCCGTCCAGGCCGCGCACGGCGAAAGGCCCGTGCAGTGGGCGTTGCAGGAGCCGCAGCTGGGTACCGGCCACGCGGTTCAGCAGGCCGTGCCCGGGATACCCGACGACCACCAGGTCCTGGTGCTCTACGGCGACGTGCCGCTGGTCCGAGGGGCCACCCTGAAGGCGCTGCTGGACCAGGCCGCCGGCGGGCTCGGCCTGCTGAGCGTGGATTTTCCGGATCCGACCGGGTACGGCCGTGTGCTGCGCGGTGAAGACCGGCGCGTGACCGGCGTCGTGGAGCACAAGGATGCCAGCCCGGCCCAACGGCGCGTCACGGAGTGCAATACCGGCCTTTTGACTGCGCCGGCCGGGCGTCTCAAGGCGTGGCTGACGCGCCTGGGTAACGACAATGCCCAGGGGGAGTACTACCTTACCGATATCATCGCGATGGCGGTCGCGGACGGTGAACGCGTTGTGGCTCACACCGTGAGCGACGCCGACGAAGTCCAGGGCATCAACGACAAGGTGCAACTGGCCGCCGCGGAACGGGTCTGGCAGCGGCGCCAAGCCATCGAGTGGATGCAGGCCGGACTGACTATACTGGACCCGGCTCGATTCGATCTGCGGGGCACCCTTCGCGCGGGTCAGGACTGCACCCTGGACGTCGGGGTGGTGCTCGAGGGCGAGGTGACGCTGGGCAACGATGTCTACGTGGGCCCCAACTGCGTCCTCCGCGATGTGGTGCTGGGTGACGGTACCCGGGTGGAGGCGCACAGTGTTCTGGACGGGGTCGCGGCTGCGGCCGATTGCCGGATCGGCCCGTTTGCACGCCTCCGCCCCGGTACCGAGTTGGCCGACGGGGCCAAGGTGGGGAACTTCGTGGAGACCAAGGCGGCGCGCGTTGGCCCCGGCAGCAAGGTCAATCACCTGAGCTATGTCGGGGACGCGGAGCTGGGCCGCGGGGTCAATGTGGGTGCCGGCACGATCACCTGCAATTACGACGGCCACCGTAAACACCGCACCGAGATCGGTGACGGCGCCTTCATCGGCTCCGGGACGCAATTGGTGGCGCCTGTCCGCGTCGGCAGTGGAGCCACCATCGGTGCCGGTTCCACGGTCACCCGGGATACCCCGGATGATGCCCTGACCGTCGCCCGCAGCCGCCAGCGATCGATTAGCGGTTGGCGCCGTCCCGGCGAGCAGAGCGACAGTGACCGCGGCGATGCTTGACGGCCGCCGTGACCCCCGTCAAAGATAAAGACAGAGCCGGTGGCAACACCGAGACAGCCTTGAAGGAGAGTCCGCATGTTTGAGCATACCGTCGTCGCCGTCCATTTCTCGTCCTCCTACAAACCGCTGCTGGAGAGTTTGTCCGAGCTGCGGGAGATGGGGGCCAAAGAGTTCACCCTGGTCGACGTCCTGCGTGTGGACGAGCCCAAGGACCTCAGTGAGGCGCACAAGGCCGAGGCGCGGCGTCGCCTTGAGCAGAAACAGGAGGACCTGCAGAAGGATGGCTTCGAGGTCCATATCGAGCAGCCCGTGGGCCACCCGGCGCAGGAGCTGGTCAAGGTGGCGATGGGGGTCAAGGCCGACCTGATCCTGTTGGCCTCCCGCGGTGAGGGCCTTTGGCGCGAGTTCTTCCACGGCAGCACCGTGCTGGAGCTGGTCCGCCGCACCTCGATTCCGACCCTCATTGAGCGGCTTGACCCGAAGGACGACACGCCGATCAGCGACCTGTTCTCCCATATTCTCCTGGCCACCGACGGGTCCAAGCGTGCCGAGGGCGCCGAGGCCCACGCGCTGGAACTTGCCGGCCGCGGTGGTAACCGCAAGCTCACCCTGCTGCAGGCCAGCGAATCGGACGTCCCCGCCGATGCGGCCGACCGTCTGCGCGAGCTGGCCGACAAGGCGCGCGCCAAGGGTGTCGACGTAGCCGTGCGCAGCGAGGAGGGCGATGCCGACCGCGTGATCAGTCGGGTGGCCAAGGAGGAGCACGCCAGCCTGGTGGTCCTCGGCAAACGGGGTAACGCCCCGCACAAGGAATTGATGCTCGGCGAGACCGCTCAGGAGATCTGCCGCAACGTGGCCAGCTCCGTGCTGGTGGTACCGGGCAGTGCCCCGGTCTGGACCCGCTGAGGGGATTCCCCGCCCCTTTCCGCCTGAGCCCCGGTGGGTCACAGCCTGACCGCCGGGGTGGCGCGGTAACCCCTTTTGTCCTGTCGAGCCCCTGACCCGTGACTCGGTAGCGGAGACCGCCATGTGTGGCATTGTCGGCGCAGTCGCGCAACGTGATGTGGCCCCCATCCTGTTGGAGGGGCTCCGGCGTCTTGAGTACCGCGGTTATGACTCCGCCGGTCTGGCCGTGCAGGACGCGGCCGGGCATATCAGCCGTGAGCGTGCCCTTGGCAAGGTTGCAAGCCTGGCCGAGCGGCTCGTGGCCCACCCGCTGGCCGGCCCCACCGGGCTGGCCCACACCCGTTGGGCGACCCACGGTGCGCCATCCGACCGTAATGCCCACCCCCACATGGCGGGCGAGCGCGTGGCACTGGTCCATAACGGGATCATCGAGAACCACGAGACCCTGCACCGGTCGCTGGAAGCGGACGGTTACCGCTTCGAGTCCGAAACGGACACCGAGGTGGTGGTCAAACAGATCGACCGGGAGCTTGAGTCCGCGGAAGACCTCCTCGGTGCGGTCTTCGCCACCCTGACGCAGATCGAGGGGGCGTACGCGCTCGGCGTGATCTGCCGGGATGAGCCGGGGCGCCTGGTGGCCGCCCGCCGCGGCAGTCCGCTGGTCATCGGCGTCGGGATCGGCGAGTACTTCATTGCGTCCGACGTGCAGGCCCTGCTGCCGGTGACCCGGGCCTTCATCTTCCTCGAGGAAGGGGACGTGGCCGACCTGCGCCGGGACAGCCTGGTGATCTATGACGAGAACCAGCGCGTGGTGGAGCGTCCGGTGCGGCAGTCAGAGCTGAGCGCCGACGCCGCGGAGCGGGGCGGCTACCGCCACTTCATGCTCAAGGAGATTCACCAGCAGCCTGCGGTGGTGGCCGAGACCCTGGAGGGCCGCCTGGCCGATACCGAGGTGCTGGAGCAGGGTTTTGGCCCGGCGGCGGCCGGGCTCTTCTCCCAGGTGCAGCGGGTGCAGATCGTCGCCTGCGGGACCAGTTACCATGCCGGCCTGGTGGCCCGTTATTGGTTCGAGGAGCACGCCGGCCTGCCCTGCGATGTGGAGGTGGCCAGCGAGTACCGCTACCGCAAGCATGTCGTCGCGCCGGGCACCCTTTTCGTCACCATCTCGCAGTCCGGCGAGACCGCGGACACCCTGGCGGCCCTGCGCGAGGGGCGTAAGCTGGGCTACCTGGCCACCATGGCCATCTGCAACGTCCCGGAGAGCTCGCTGGTGCGCGAGTCCGACCTGGTGCTGATGACCCGGGCCGGCCCCGAGATAGGAGTGGCCTCCACCAAGGCCTTCACCACCCAGCTGGTGGCGCTGTTGCTGCTCGTGGTGGCCCTGGGCCGGCACCATGCACTCGAGGCCGGCCCGGCCGCGGAGATGGTGGCTGCCCTGCGCGGCCTGCCGCGTGCGCTGGAGCAGGCCCTGGAGCTGGACGGCGAGATCGCGCGGCTGGCGGAGCTGCTGGTGGAGCGCCAGCATGCGCTGTTCCTGGGCCGCGGCCTGCACTACCCGGTCGCACTGGAGGGCGCCCTGAAGCTCAAGGAGATCTCCTACATCCACGCCGAGGCTTACCCCGCGGGCGAGCTCAAGCATGGCCCACTGGCCCTGGTGGACGCGGAGATGCCGGTGGTTGCCATCGCGCCGCGCGACGACCTGGTGGAAAAGCTCAAGTCCAACCTGCAGGAGGTCCGGGCCCGGGGCGGCACCCTGCTGGTGTTTGCCGACGCCGACGCGCGCTACGCCGAGGATTCCGCCACCCGCGTGCTGACCATCCCCCACTGCCACCCGCTGATCGCCCCCGTGGTGTATACCGTGCCGTTGCAGCTCTTGGCGTATCATGTGGCTGTGCTGCGGGGCACCGACGTGGACCAGCCCCGCAACCTGGCCAAATCTGTGACGGTGGAATAGCGTTGAATCTAAGGGATTTACGGTACCTGGTGGCGGTGGGCGACCACCGCCATTTCGGGCGCGCCGCCAGGGCATGCTTTGTCAGTCAGCCCACCCTGAGCGCCCAGGTGGAAAAGCTGGAGGAATACCTCGGGGTGCAATTGGTGGAGCGCGGCACCCGCCAAGTGCTGCTCACCGCCACCGGCGAGGAGGTGGTGGCGCGGGCGCGGTCCGTGCTCAACCAGGTGGACGATATCGTCGAACTCTGCCGGGCGGCGGCCGAGCCGATGACCGGCGACCTGCGGCTGGGCGCCATCCCCACCCTGGCCCCCTACCTGTTGCCCCACCTGGTGGCCCAGGCCACCGAGGCCTGGCCGCGTCTGCGCTTGCTGCTCTACGAGGAGCGCACCGAGCTGCTGGTGGACCGCCTGCGCAAAGGGGAACTGGACGGCGCCTTGATGGCGATGCCGGTGGACGGTGATGACCTGGCCGCGGTGCCGGTCTTCGAGGAGCCCTTTCTGCTGGCCCTGCCGGCGCAGCACCCACTGGCGGACAGGGACAGCGCCCCCGGCCCCGGTGCCCTGCCCGACGAGGAACTCCTGCTCCTGGAAGAGGGGCACTGCCTGCGGGACCAGGCGCTGGAGGTCTGCCAGCTCGCTACCGAAAGCGCCGGTAGCACCTGTTTCCGCGCCACCAGCCTGGAGACCCTGCGCCAGATGGTTGCCGCCGGGGTGGGCATGACCCTGCTGCCACGGCTCGCCGGGCAGGTGGCCGCTGACCTGCCCGGCGCGTCGGCGGTAAAACTGTTACCCTTCCCGGAACCGGCGCCGGCCCGGACCATCGGGCTTTACTGGCGCAAGGGCGCTGCCCGGGCCAGTACGCTGGAGGCCATTGCCGAGACCATCCGTGATCTCCCGGTGGTCCAGGCGAACACCCGGCCCTGTGCGCCCGGCCCGGTCAGCTGAAGGCAGGCGGCCCCGTCGCGGGCGGGCACCGCCGGCCGAGCCACCCACCGCCATCCTTGACCAGCACACCGATGCACCACGCCGACACCATGGAAGCCGACGTCTCCGACCTGATCGCCGATCTCAACGATGCCCAACGTGAAGCCGTCTGCGCCCGGCTGGGCCGTTCCCTGGTGCTGGCGGGGGCCGGCAGCGGCAAGACCCGGGTGTTGACGCGGCGTGCTGCCTGGCTGGTCCGGGTGGAAGGGGCTTCGCCCTTCGGCATCATGGCCGTGACCTTCACCAACAAGGCCGCCGCCGAGATGCGCCACCGCATCGGCGACCTGCTGGGCATCCGTACCGCCGGGATGTGGGTGGGCACCTTCCACGGCCTGTCCCACCGTCTGCTGCGCATGCACGCCGCCGATGCCGGGCTGCCCGAGACCTTCCAGATCCTGGACAGCGATGACCAGCTGCGCCTGATCAAACGGGTGATGCGCGGCATGGAGCTGGATGAGAAGCGGTACCCGCCGCGCCAGGTCCGCGGCGTGCTGAACGGCTGGAAGGAGGAGGGCCTGCGGCCGGCGGATATCGAGACCGACACCAGCGAGCCCTTTCGGTTTGCAGTCTGGCAGGTCTACCAGACCTACGAGGAGGCCTGCCGCCGCGCCGGGCTGGTGGATTTCGCCGAGCTGCTCCTGCGCAGCTTCGAGCTGCTGCGCGATCGCCCCGAGCTGCTCGCCCACTACCGGGCCCGGTTCCGCCACCTGCTGGTGGACGAGTTCCAGGACACCAACCAGCTGCAGTACCGCTGGCTGCAGCAGCTGGCCGGGGATGACAGCGACGTCTTCGTGGTGGGTGACGATGACCAGTCCATTTACGGCTGGCGCGGTGCCCGGGTGGAGAACATCCGCCGCTACACCCGCGAGTTCGGCGAGGTCGCGGTCACCCGGCTGGAACAGAACTACCGCTCTACCGAGACCATCCTGAGTGCCGCCAACGCCCTGATCAGCCACAACGGCGGGCGCATGGGCAAGAACCTCTGGACCGAGGGCAACCGGGGTGATCCCATCCAGCTCTACGCCGCCTTCAACGAGACCGACGAGGCGCGCTACGTGGTGGACCGCATCGCCACGCTGCTGGATGAGGGCTATGCGCGCAACGACTTCGCCATCCTCTACCGCTCCAACGCCCAGTCCCGCGCATTCGAGGAGAGCCTGCTGGCGCGTGGGCTGCCTTACCGGGTCTACGGCGGCCAGCGCTTCTTTGACCGGGCCGAGATCCGCGATGCCCTGGCCTATCTGCGGCTGCTGATGAACCGCCACGATGACGCCGCTTTCGAGCGGGTCATCAACACCCCCCGCCGCGGTATCGGTAACCGCACCCTCGACCAGATCCGTCAGGGTTCCCGGGAGGCCGGTGTCAGCCTGTGGGAGGCGGCCTGCCGTATCGTGCGCGCCGGGGCCATCAGCGCCCGGGCCGGTAACGCGGTGCAGGGCTTCCTGCAGCTGCTCGACCGACTGGAGGAGGAGACTGCCACCCTGGCCCTGCACGAGCAGATGGACCGGGTGATCATCGGCAGCGGGCTGCGCAAGGAGGCGGAGGCGGACAGCAGTGACCGGGGCGAGGCCCGGCGGGAGAACCTCGACGAGTTGGTCACCGCTGCGCGCAACTTCGAACAGCAGTACGAGAAGGACGAGGGCCTCACCCCCCTCACCGCCTTTCTCACCCATGCCGCGCTGGAGGCCGGCGAGGCCCAGGGCGAGGAGGGCGAGGCCTGTATCCAGCTGATGACGCTGCACTCGGCGAAGGGGCTGGAGTTCCCGGTGGTCTTCCTGGTCGGGCTGGAGGAGGGGCTGTTTCCCCACCGCATGTCCACCGAAGAGCCGGGGCGCATGGAGGAGGAGCGGCGGCTGGCCTACGTGGGCATCACCCGGGCGCGGGAGCGGCTCTACCTGGCGTATGCGGAGAAACGCCGCCTGCACGGCATGGACAATTACGGCATGCCCTCCCGCTTCATCCAGGAGATTCCGGCCGATTACATCGAGGAGGTGCGGGCGCGGATGAAGGTGACCCGCCCCGGGGCCACCGCGGCCGCCATGCAGTCGGAGCCCGTGGACGGCATCACCCTGGGCAGCCGGGTGCGCCACGAGCGCTTCGGCGAGGGCGTGGTGCTGCGCCTGGAGGGGCAGGGGCCATCCGCCCGCATCCAGGTACAGTTCGCCCGCGCCGGGGCCAAGTGGCTGGTGGCCGCCTACGCCAACCTCACCCTGGTGGGGTGAGCCGGACGGCCGCGGTGGTCACCAGCGCAGCAGTTCCCAGCGGTGGATCTTCGGTGCCTTGTGCGGGTCGTAGTCGGCGCGCTCGTTCAGCACCCCGTCACCGTCGGTGTCGATCAGGTAGTAGGGTGGGCCCACCACCGGCGTGATCCGCACCGCGTAGATCTGTCCGTCGATGGAGAACTCCTCGATGGTGGCCCACTCGCGGCGGAGGATCCGCACGGTCGGCTCAATCTCCTCGCCCTCGGTGAGCTCCTCGGGGGCGGGGGGTGGCGTGACGATGGGGCCTTCCTGCTCGGCCGCCACCGGCGCGGACAGCCCCAGCCCGAGCACGAGCGCTGCCGGTAGGAGTCCGCGGCGGAGGTCGGGGCGACGTGGCGTCGTGGTCATGTCCAGCTCCTTTTAAAGGTCCAGCAGCATCTCGCGTTCCCGGCGGGAGGGCTCGAAACCGCGGTCCTCGTAGTGGGCGAAGATGGCGTCCACCACCTCGTCCGGCTCGTCCAGCAGTTTGAAGAGGTCCATGTCCTCCTCGTTGATCGCCCCCTCGGCCACCAGCACCTCCCGGAACCACTTGACCAGCCCGTCCCAGTAGGGCGTGTGCACCAGGATGATCGGGATGCGGCGCGTCTTGCCCGTCTGCACCAGGGTCAGGATCTCCGCGAGCTCATCCAGGGTACCGAAACCGCCGGGCAGTACCACGTAGGCCGAGGCGTACTTGACGAACATCACCTTGCGGCTGAAAAAGTGCCGGAAGTTCAGGCTGATATCCTGGTACGGATTGCCCGACTGCTCGTGGGGCAACTGGATGTTCAGTCCGATGCTGGGTGACTTGCCGCCGTGGGCGCCCTTGTTGGCCGCCTCCATGATCCCCGGCCCACCGCCACTGACCACCGAGAAGCCGGCGTCCGACAGGGCGCGGGAGAGATCCTCGGCCAGCTGGTAGTAGGGGTGGTCCGGCGGGGTGCGCGCCGAGCCGAAGACGCTCACCGAGGGTTTGATCTGTGAAAGCCGTTCAAAGCCCTCCACGAACTCGGCCATGATCTGGAAGATCTTCCAGGACTCACGGCTCATCAGGGAGTCGTTGAGGGGGGTGATACTGCCGTTGCCGAAGAGCTCGTTCTGATCCATGGCTGCTCCGCGCCCTGTGCGTGTCCCCCTATCATAACCGCACTGCCGGCCCTCTGTGGGGGAAGTGCCGGGCCGGCGGTCCCTGGCGCCGGTCAAGGTGGTAGCATTGCGGGCTACGTTGTCGAACCCTTCGCCAGGAGAACACGATGCCCGACAGCCGCAAGCCCCTGATACTGGTGGATGGATCCAGCTACCTGTACCGGGCCTTCCACGCCATGCCGGCACTCACCAACAAGGATGGCGAACCCACCGGGGCCATCTACGGCGTGCTCAACATGGTCCGCAAGCTGGTGG
The DNA here is from genome assembly GCF_003664325.1 of Alkalispirillum mobile. Taxonomy (NCBI): domain Bacteria; kingdom Pseudomonadati; phylum Pseudomonadota; class Gammaproteobacteria; order Chromatiales; family Ectothiorhodospiraceae; genus Alkalispirillum; species Alkalispirillum mobile. Next base: position 22,309 of record NZ_RCDA01000006.1, on the reverse strand, counting down.
ACGAGTACCAGCCGGAGCACATGGCGGTGGTCTTCGATGCGCCGGGCAAGACCTTCCGGGATGAGCTGTTTGACCAGTACAAGGCCCACCGGCCGCCCATGCCCGATGAACTGCGGGCACAGATTCAGCCGCTGAAGGACATCATCCGCGCCATGGGCCTGCCGCTGCTGGAGGTGCCCGGGGTGGAGGCGGACGACGTGATCGGCACCCTGGCCCGGCAGGCGGCCGACGCCGGGCAGCGGGTGGTGATCTCCACCGGTGACAAGGACATGGCGCAGCTGGTGGACGAGCGGGTCACGCTGCTCAACACCATGAACGACAGCCGCCTGGACGTGGATGGCGTGTTGGAGAAATTCGGCGTGCCACCGGAGCGGATCATCGATTACCTGGCCCTGGTGGGCGACACCTCCGACAACATTCCCGGTGTGCCCAAGGTCGGGCCCAAGACCGCCGCCAAGTGGCTCAACCAGTTCGGATCGCTGGAGGCCATCAAGGCGCGTGCCGACGAGATCAAGGGCAAGGTGGGCGAGAGCCTGCGCGATCACCTGGAGGCGTTGGCCCTGAGCCAGGACCTGGCCACCATCCGCTGCGACCTCGAGCTGGAGCAGCGCCCGGAAGCGCTGCTCCCCGGGACGCCGGATACTGAAGCGTTGCGCGAGTACTACCAGCGCTTCGAGTTCCGCCGCCTGCTGCGGGAATTGGGTAACGGCGGTGAGGAGGGGGGTGAGGGCCCGGAGGACGACGACGAGGTGCCCGCCGAAGGCGAGTACCACACCGTCAGCGACCCGGAGGCGTTCGCCGCGTGGCGGCAGCGGCTGGAGGCGGCAGAGCTGTTCGCCTTTGACCTGGAGACCAGCAGCCTCAACTACATGGACGCGGAAATCGTCGGCATCGCGCTGGCGGTGGAGGCCGGTGAGGCGGCCTACATCCCGGTGGCCCACGATGGCCCCGATGCACCCGAGCAGCTGGACCGCGACACGGTGCTCGCGGCCCTGAAGCCGCTGCTGGAGGACCCGGACCGCCCGAAGGTAGGGCAGAACCTCAAGTACGACATGAGCGTGCTGGCGCGGTACGACATCCGGCTGCGCGGGGTGGCCTACGACACCATGCTGGAGTCCTACGTGCTGGATTCAACCGCCAGCCGCCACGACATGGACTCCCTCGCGCTGAAGTACTTGGGGCGGGGCACCACCAAGTACGAGGATGTCTGCGGCAAGGGGGCCAAGCAGATCCCCTTCTCCCAGGTCCCGGTGGACACCGCCACCCACTACGCCGGTGAGGATGCCGACATCACTCTGCGCCTGCACCAGGCGATCTACCCGCGGCTGCAGGGGGAGGGGCGCCTGCCGGAGGTCTTCCACCAGATCGAGATGCCGCTGCTGCCGGTGCTCTCGCGTATGGAGCGGCATGGCGTGAAGGTGGACCGGCGCCTGCTGGACGAGCAGAGCGCGGAACTGGCCGAGGGCATGGCGAGCGTGGAGCAGCAGGCCCACGAGGCGGCCGAGGGCGCGTTCAACCTCTCCAGCCCCAAGCAGATCCAGGAGATCCTGTTCGACCGCATGGAGCTGCCGGTGCTGCAGAAGACGCCCAAGGGCGCCCCCTCCACCGCCGAGTCGGTGCTGGAGGAGCTGGCCGCCCGGGGCTACGAGCTGCCGCGCCTGATCCTGGACTACCGCAGCCTGGCCAAGCTCAAGTCCACCTACACCGACAAGCTGCCCCGGCTGATCCACCCGCAGACCGGGCGGGTGCACACCAGCTACCACCAGGCGGTGGCCGCCACCGGCCGGCTCTCCAGCTCCGACCCCAACCTGCAGAACATCCCGGTGCGCACGCCGGCGGGCCGGCGCATCCGCAAGGCCTTCGTGGCCGAGCCCGGCTGCCGCCTGATGGCGGCGGACTACTCCCAGGTGGAATTGCGCATCATGGCCCACCTTTCCGGCGACGAGGGGCTGTGCCAGGCCTTCGCCGAGGGGGCCGACATCCACAGCGCGACCGCGGCCGAGGTCTTCGGCCTGGCCGCTGACCGGGTGGCGGGCGAGCAGCGGCGTGCCGCCAAGGCCATCAATTTCGGGCTGATCTACGGCATGTCCGCCTTCGGTCTGGCCCGGCAACTGGGCATCGACCGGGGCGAGGCCCAGGCGTACGTGGACCGCTACTTTCAGCGCTACCCCGGGGTGAAGGCATACATGGACCGTACCCGCGCCGAGGCCCACGACCGGGGTTACGTGGAGACCCTCTTTGGTCGCCGGCTCTACCTGCCGGATATCAACAGCCGCAACCGCCAGCGCCGGGAGTACGCCGAGCGCACCGCCATCAACGCGCCCATGCAGGGTACGGCCGCGGACCTGATCAAGCGGGCGATGGTGGCGGTGGATGCCTGGCTGGCGGAGGCCTACCCCGACACCCGCATGGTGATGCAGGTGCACGATGAACTGGTCCTGGAGGTGCCCGAGCGGGACCTGGAGGCGGTCGAGGCCGGGGTGCGCGAGCGCATGCAGTCGGCCGGTGAGCTGGCCGTGCCCCTGGATGTGGACGTGGGCGTGGCCGATGACTGGGAGGGCGCCCATTGACCCTGCCCGCACCGTATCGGGGCAGGGGCAATGGCTGGTGCGTTCCCAACTGACATAGGTACGACGCAGAAAATGAGCGATTGGCTGATCCACCGGCGGGGCCTGGGCCTGGTGCTGGCCGCCACCGTGTTACTGAACCTGGGGGCCTTCGCCCTGGAGCACCTGGCGGACATGCCGCCCTGCCCGCTCTGCTGGGTCCAGCGCGGGGTGTTCGGCCTGATGGGGCTGGTGGCCCTGGCCGGGCTGATCCGCTTCCCCCGGGGCTGGGGCCGCTGGCCGCTGGCATCGGCCATGGGCCTGACGGCAGTGGGAGGCAGCGCGATCGCGCTGCGCCACCTCTATATCCAGAGCAACCCGGATGCGGTGAGTTGCGGCATGTCCCCCGAGGTGTTGGTGCAGTTCCTGCCTTGGTGGGAGGTGTTGCTGGAGATCCTTTCCGGCACCACCGACTGCACCCAGGTGGACGCGGTGCTGGGGCTGCCCCTGCCGGCCTGGACGCTGGCGGGTTATATCGCCCTTGGGGGTGTAGGGTTGTACGCGGTGCTGGTGCGCCGGACGTAAGGGCAAACCGTAAATCGGCGAAATTTTTTCGATCGATGCAGAAACTTTTTCCAGCGACGCTAGTCTTACCCAATGAGCGCCGACGCTGGCGCCGCCCGCTTCCCTCCTCTTCTAGCGGGCTTCTGCACCCGGCTCGCCCCAAGGCCGGGTTACAGCTTGGCCCCGGTTCCCTCCCCCCAGGGACCGGGGTCCTTTTCTTTCCGGCATCCGTGCACCCCCTTCCGTCGGGCTAGATCTCTTATGGGTGATGTGGGTATTATCCTGGCTTCGCAGGATGAGCAAAAGGACAACAAGCATGAAGCAGAGGTATTGGGTCGGGGGGAGCGCGCTGGCATTGGCGCTGATGCTGGGTACCGGGACGGCGCAGGCCGCCGGCCCGTTTGCACTGGGTGTGAAGGCAGGGACCACCGGTCTCGGCGTGGAGGGCACGCTGGGCATGACCGACCGGGTTAACCTGCGGGCCACGGTCACCGGGTTCGATTACAGCACCGACCTGGAAGAGGACGACATCGAGTACGACGGCACCCTGAAACTGCGCAGTGCCGGGCTGCTCGCCGACTGGTACCCCTTCGGGGGGCGCTTTCGCCTGAGTGCGGGTGGGTTTTACAACGGCAACGAGTTCAGCGGGTCGGCCCGCGGTGAACTGGATGTCGGGGACAACACCTACGACGATGCGCGCCTGGACGCCGAGGTGGACTGGCGCAGCTTCGCCCCCTACCTGGGTATCGGTTGGGGCAATGCGGTGGCTGGCGGGCGGCTGACGCTGACCTCGGACATCGGTGTGCTGTTCACTGGCTCACCCAGCGTCAGCGTGGATGGCACCACGGGCGACGCGAACGTGGATGACCAATTCCGTGATGACCTACGCGAGGAGGAACGCAGCCTGGAGGATGATCTGGACAGCGTTAAGTACTACCCGGTCATCTCCATCTCGCTGAACTACCGGTTCTAGTCCGCCGGGGCCGGGCGACTCAGTCGCCCTCGACCGGCCCCAGCCCCAGCCACTCGTCCAGCCGGGCGTGGGCCTCGTCCACGCCCATCCGCTTGCTGGCAGAGAAGATCTGCCAGGTCACCCCGGGCCACTCCGCCTGCAGCTGGCGGCCCACGTTCTGACCCCGGTTGCGCGCCGCCCCCTGCTTAAACTTGTCGGCCTTCGTCAGCAGCACATGCACCGGCACGCCAATGTGGGTGCACCAGTCCAGCATCTGGCGATCGAATTCGGTGAGCGGATGGCGCAGGTCCATCACCAGGACCACGCCACGGAGGGCGTCGCGCCCGGCCAGGTACTCCGGCAGCACCTGGTCCCAACGTCGGCGCACCGCGGCTGGGACCTTGGCATAGCCGTATCCGGGCAGGTCCACCAGTGCGGCGTTCTCGGTGACCGGGAAGACATTGATGAGCTGGGTGCGTCCGGGGGTCTTGCTGGTGCGGGCCAGGGATTTCTGGTTGGTCAGGGTGTTGATGGCGCTCGACTTGCCGACATTGGAGCGGCCGGCAAAGGCCACCTCGCGCCCCAGGTCCTGCGGCATGCGGCGCAGGTCCGGGGCGCTGGTTAGAAAACGGGCCTGGAAGTAGATAGGGTTCATGCCGCCATTGTCCCCTAGCGGGCGCCGGCGGCCAAGCAGCGGGCGCTTACCAGCGCCGGTCGACCACTACGCAGCCCAGGCGGAAGGCGACCAGCGCGGCCAGCACGATGGCGAAAAGGGTCACGTCCCGGTAATCGGCCCGGGTGAGGATCCAGAAGTGCACCACCCCCAGCGTGGCGGAGATGTACACCAGGCGGTGCAGCCACTGCCAGGCGACCTTGCCCATGGCCTGCTGCGCCGCGCGGAACGAGGTGAGCACCAACGGCACCAGCAGCAACAGCCCAGCGACGCCGTAGCGGACGTACTCCAACCCCCACAGGTCCTGCCAGATCCAGGGCCAGTCCCAGTACTGGTCCAGCCCCATCCAGGCCAGGGCGTGGCCGCACAGCCATACGAACGCCCATAGGCCCATCTGCCTGCGTGCGGCCATGAACCCGACCCATCCGGTGAGCCGGAAGGCCGGACCAAGCGCGATGGTGGCGAGCAGCAGCCCCAGGCCGAAACGGCCGGTGAAGTGGACCACCGCCTCCGCCGGGTTGGCCCCCAGTTCCGCCTGGGTCCAGGCCCAGCCCAGCCACAGGGCCGGGCCGGCGCAGGCCACCAGAACCAATAATCGAAATGCATTAATCGCCGTTTTCTTGTTAAACATATTAAAAGTATTTTTCCAGGTCCATGCCCTCGTACAGGTGGGCCACTTCGTCCTCGTAGCCGTTGAACATCAACGTCTCCCGTCGGCCTGATTCGCCGATGCGTCGCTCCCGGGCCTGCGACCAGCGCGGATGGTCCACGTGGGGGTTCACGTTGGCGTAGAAGCCGTATTCCTCCGGTGACTTCTCTTCCCACGCGCTCATCGGCTGCTCCTCCTGCAGCCGGATCCGCACGATGGACTTGATGCTCTTGAAACCGTATTTCCACGGTACCACCAGGCGGATCGGGGCGCCGTTCTGGTTGGGCATCGGCTTGCCATAGAGGCCCACGGCCAGCAGCGTCAACGGGTGCATGGCCTCGTCCATGCGCAGCCCCTCCCGGTAGGGCCAGTCGATGATGTCCCGGCGCTGGCCGCGCAGGTTGTCCGGGTCGTAGATGGATTCGAAGACGACGTACTTGGCACGGGACGTGGGCTCGTGCCGCTCCAGCAGCTTGCGCAGCTCGAAGCCGACCCAGGGAATGACCATGGACCAGGCCTCCACGCAACGCAGCCGGTAGATGCGCTCTTCCAGCTCATCGGGGCGGATCACATCATCGAGGTCGAGTTTCCCGGGTTTATTCACTTCGCCTTCTATACTGAGTGTCCAGGGGTCCGTCTGCAGTTGGTGGGCCCAGTCCGAGGGGTCCCGCTTGCGGGTGCCCAGTTCGTAGAAGTTGTTGTAGGAGGTGATGTCGTCAAGACTTGTCAGTGACTCGTCCGTCGAGAGATCGCTCTCCGGTACAGCGTCCAGGCCCCCTTGCCAGGCGGCGGCGGGCTTGATGAGCAGGCCCGGGGCGGCGGCGGCCACGGCCAGCCCCGCGCTTTGACGGAGGAACTTGCGCCGGGCCCGGTAAAGGGGCTCCGGGGTTACCTCTGATTCGGGGATCTTCGGGTAGCGGTATCGGGCCATGACGAGTCCTCCAGGAAAGTGAGCAAAAACTTGATCCGCAGCAAAACCGAGTATTTCACTTGGTTGTATAGGGTTACAACCTGCCGTACCTTCATTTTGGAACAGTTACAGAGCAATTGGATTGATGCTCTGCAAAGGGGTTCACCTCGCCAGCGTCAAATTTCAAGGAGGCGCACTATGTTCAGCCTGGGTTCCAACCTGCGCAAGGTTATTCCCGCCCTCGGTGTCGGTGCCGTCATGGCCTTCACCGCCGGGAACGCTGCTGCCGACGACGGTTTCTACGACCAGTATGCCGATCGTTTCGAGCCGCTGCCCGCCCTGCCGCCGATCCCCGCCGACAACTCCCTGACCAAGGAGAAGATCGAGCTGGGCAAGATGCTCTTTTTCGAGCCGCGGATCTCCTCCAGCGGCGTCATCAGCTGTGCCACCTGTCACAACCCCGCGCTGGGTTGGGCAGACCGCATCCCGCGTGCCGTCGGGCATGAGGGCCAGGTCGGTGAGCGCAACACTCCCACCGTTCTGAACTCCGGTTTCCTGGAGTCGCAGTTCTGGGACGGCCGCGAGCCCGATCTGGAGGGCCAGGCCCTGGGCCCGATCGAGGATGACATCGAGATGGCCATGGATCTGGACGATGCCCTCGATCGCCTCGAGGCGTTCGACGAGTATCAAGATGCCTTCTCCGCGGCTTACCCGGGTGAGGATGCGCCGATCACCGCCGACAACGTGGCCAAGGCCCTGGCCACCTTCCAGCGCACCCTCAACACCCCGAACTCGCCTTTCGACCGCTATCTGAGGGGTGATCTGGACGCGCTGACCGACAAGCAGAAGCGCGGCATGGCCGCCTTCGTGGACAATGGCTGCATCGCCTGCCACCGCGGGCCGGCGCTGACCGACAGCCAGTTCCACAGCATTCAGGTGCCGGGCTCCACCGACAAGGGCCGCTATCTGATTACCGGGGATGAGGCGGACAAGTACGCCTTCCGCACCCCGACGCTGCGCAACGTGGCGGTGACCTACCCCTACTTCAACAACGGTGGGGTGGAGACCCTGGAGGAAGCCACCCAGGTCATGGGGCGTGAGATGCTGAACCGCGAGTTCGACGACGAGACCGTCGCCGAGCTGGTGGCCTTCATGGAATCCATGACCGGTGAGATGCCGGACTTCCAGGTCCCGGCCCTGCCGTAAGGCCTGTGCGCCGCGCCCGGCCCCGGGCGCGGCGTTTTTCCACACGCCCCAGATTGACCGCCTACCGGGCGGCTGATATAACTATCAGCCGTTTATCCGTCGGCCACCGGCCTTCACGCTAGAATCATCAAAACCAAACACCAGGTTGAGTCAGCGCCTGATCAATGTGTGAGCGCGTACCAGCCCGGAGGCATCCAGAGGTGATCGGATCCATGAACAACCGGTTTATTGCAGCCGCTGCCGGCCTCTTCCTGGCTGGCGCCAGTCTGCCGGCCCTTGCCGTTGATGGTGACATCGAAGCCGGCGAGCAGAAGGCGTCAACCTGCATCGCCTGTCACGGTGCCCAAGGCAACAGCACCAATCCCGAATGGCCCTCCCTGGCCGGTCAGCCCGCCGAGTACACGGTCCACCAGCTCAAGCTGTTCCGTGACGGCGGTCGCGAAGACCCGCTCATGAGCAGCCAGGCCGCCCCGCTCTCCGACGAGGACATTCGTGATCTGGCCGTCTACTACGAGGCCCAGGAGGCCAAGCACCACGAGGCCGACGAGGAACTGGCCGAGCGGGGCAAGCTGATCTACCGGGGTGGTTTGCCGAATGAGGGTGTCGCTGCCTGTATTGCCTGCCACGGCCCGGCTGGTGAAGGCATCAAAGGCGCCAAGTACCCCCGCGTCGGTGGTCAGCATGCGGAGTACATGCGCAAGGCACTGCGCGAATACCGTGACGGTGAGCGTGATTCCGACCCGAACCGCATGATGCGCGATATCGCTTCGCGGATGAGCGACGAAGATATCGAAGCCGTTACCGAATACATGACCGGTCTTCACCGCTGATTTCCGGGCAGACGTCCATGCGCCCGCATCAGCGAAACGCCGCCCCGACCACCGGGGCGGTATGACTCCGCAGGGACCGCGGCCGGTCAGCCTCAGCGCCGAGGTCCGAACCAAGCATGTCCAGTGAAAGCCCCGCTGCCGCCAGGCAGACGCCCCGCAAAGGGCGCACCACCTCCGCGATCCTGATCGAATTTCTCGGGTCCATGAACCTGGCCATCACGCTGCTGGTGGCGCTGGGGATCGGGTCTATCATTGGGACCGTGCTCGTCCAGGAGCGGACCTGGTCCGAGCACATGATCGACTTCGGGCCCTTCTGGTTCGAGGTGTTCCGCCGGCTGGGGCTCTACGATGTCTATTCCGCCAGCTGGTACCTGGCCATCCTTACCTTCCTGGTCATCTCCACCAGCGTGTGCATGTACCGCTACACGCCCACCGTCCTCAAGGAGATGACCCGCTACCGCGATCACTACCAGGCGACCTCCCTGCGGGCGCTGAGTAACCAGCGCGAGTGGACCATGGGCCTGGTACCGGAGCAGGCGCGTGAGGCCACACAGCAGACCTTCCGCAACAAGGGCTTTCGCTTCCGCGACAAGTCCCGGAAGAACGGGCAGGTGCTTTACGCCGGCATGAAGGGGCGGAGTAACCGGCTGGGCTACATCTTCACCCACGCTGCGATCGTCGTGATCTGTGTCGGGGGGCTGATCGATGGCGACCTGTTGCTCAAGTGGAACGAGTGGCGGGGCAACCTACAGGTCGAAACCCGGGACGATATACCGGTCTCCCAGATCGACGACAGCAGGAAGCTGCCGGTGCGGCCCGGATCCTTCCGCGGCACCACCAACATCCCCGAGGGGCGGGCAGCCAATGTTACCTTCCTGCCCCTGCGCGACGGCTACGTGGTGCAGGAACTGCCCTTCACCATCCTGGTGGAGGATTTCCGGATTCAGCACTACCCCGATGGCCAGCCACGTTCTTACGAGAGTGACCTGCGGATCATCGACCAGGAGTATGACAAGGAGTTCACCCAGACCATCCGGGTCAACGAACCGCTGACCTACCGCGGCCACTCGATTTACCAGGCCAGTTTTGGTGACGGGGGCTCCAACCTCGACCTGCGTATCTGGCCCCTGCGTGGCGGGACCGAGGGCGTGGAGCAGTTGGAGGCCAAGGTGTTCTCCCAGGCGGAGGTGAACATCGGTGGCCAGCGCTACACCCTCTCGATCGAGGACTTCGAGCTCGCCAACGTCCGCCCCGACGAATTGATGGAAGGGGGAACCCGGCACCGGAATGTGGGGCCGACCTTCAATTACAGCATGCGGATGCGCGATGGGCGCGTGCTGGAGTTCGAGAACTACATGCTGCCCATCCGGATCGACGGCCGCGACTATTACCTGAGCGGCGTGCGGCCCTCGCCGGACCAGCCCTTCCGGTACCTGCATATCCCGGCCGGGCCGGACCGCAGTCTCGATCGCTTCATGACCTTCCTGGACAACCTTCGCCAGACCGAGCCCCGGCGGGAGGCGGCGCGCTCGGCCGCGCGTTACGTCCTGCTCGAGCTGGGGATGGTCGAGGACCAGGAGCAGGCGCGGCAGCTGTCGGGTCAGATGGCGCTGTCCGCCGAGCAGATGATCCAGCAGCTGCTCCAGGAGGGGTTTGAGGCGGTCAGCGAGGGCGTTGAGGCACGGGTACAGGCCGGGGCCAACGACCCGGAACAGCAGGCCCTGCTGAGGGACTTCTCCCACATGCTGCTCGAGCGCACCCTCACCAACGCCTACCACAACGCCGTGGCCGAGGAGGCCGGGGTGCAGTCGGTCAGTGATATGGGCGGACTGACCGAGGATGATCGGCTCTTCTACGAGGAGGCATTGGCAGCGCTCTCCGCCCTTCCGGGCTACACCTCACCCATTTTCCTGGAACTGACCGGGTTTGAGCAGGTCCAATCCACTGGGCTGATGATCGCCCGCGCACCGGGTGCCGGCATCGTCTATTTTGGGAGTGCGATGCTCGTCTTGGGGCTGTTCCTCATGTTTTACGTACCCCACCGCCGCCTCTGGGCGCTGGTGGAACAGGACGAGTCCGCAGGCCGGACCCGAATCCTGCTGGCCGGGGTGGGGCAGCGTGACCCCAAGGCCTTTGGCAAGGAATTTGAGAGGGTGGCGCAGGAACTGGACCTGCGTCTCCGACTGGCGGAGTCGAAGGGCGGCGAGGAGGTTAAGACCTGATGTCTACCACCCAGGAAAAACTGGCTAATGAGCTGAAAGACCACGAGCGTGGTGCGTACTTCCGGCGGCTCTCCGCGTTCGACTGGATCTGGGCGCTGGCCTGCATCGGCGGCGGGTTGAGTGCCTACCTCCTCTACGGCGAATACATGGCCTATTACGAGGAGATCATCCTGGCACTGACGGTGGCCTGGCTGATCCCCCAAGGCTGGCACTGGAAGGCGGCCCGCCCCTTCACGCTGATCGTGGGTGCCCTGTCGGTGCTCGCGGTGAGTATCTACCCCGATCTGGGCGCGGCGCAGGAGAGCTTCCTGCTCAACTACCTGCTCTCCAGCCAGTCGGCCATCATGTGGATGTGCGTCTTCTTCCTGGGCGCCACGGTCCTGTACTTCGCGGACCTGGTGCTGAGCGGCGGTGATCGCGACGCCTTCCTTGGCAAAGTGGCCACCGCCTTCACCTGGCTGGGCTCCGGCGCGGGCCTGCTGGGTTTGCTGGTGCGCTGGTGGGAGACCCACCTGCACGGCCCGGGCATGGGCTACTTCCCGGTCAGCAACCTCTACGAGGTGTTCGTCCTGCTGGCCTTCACCACGGCGTTGATCTACCTGTATTACGAGGGTCGGTTCCGGACCCGCGCCCTGGGTGGTTTCGTGATGCTGGTGGTCTCGGCCAGCATCGGCTTCCTGCTCTGGTACCACTTCGGTCAGGAGGCCCACCATATCGAGCCGCTCATCCCCGCCCTGCAGAGCTGGTGGATGAAAGTGCACGTGCCCACCAACTTTGTCGCCTACGGCGCTTTCGGTGTGGCGGCCATGGTCGGGGTGGCCTACCTGGTGCGGGCCCGGTCCCATCCGGAGAGCAAGGCGGCGCAGCGCCTGCCCAGCTTCGATCAGATGGACGATCTGATGTACAAGTGCATCGCGCTGGGCTTCGCCTTCTTCACCATCGCCACCATTCTCGGTGCCCTCTGGGCGGCCGAAGCCTGGGGCGGTTACTGGAGCTGGGACCCGAAGGAGACCTGGTCGCTGATCGTCTGGCTCAACTACGCTGCCTGGCTGCACATGCGATTCACCAAGGGCTGGCGGGGTACGCCGATGGCCTGGTGGTCCATCCTGGGGCTGCTGGTGACCACCTTCTGCTTCCTCGGGGTTAACATCTTCCTCTCCGGCCTGCATTCTTACGGTGAGCTGTAAACCGATGAGCCCAAAGCGACTGTTTATACTGATGTTCGCCCTGCTGGCCCTGCCCGGCCTGGCAGGGGCGTTCGAGGCGGGCCGCGACTACCGGGTGTTCGAGGAACCGCGTCGGACGACCAGCGGTGACCAGGTGGAGATCACCGAGTTCTTCGCCTACAGCTGCCCGGCCTGCCGAGCGTTCAACGGTCCCTTACATGAGTGGTACGAACAGACGGACCTGGACGTGAAGCTGGTCCGGGTGCCGATCCCGCTGAGGGCGCAGGACCAGGCCCACGTGCAGGCCTATTTCACCGCCGAGGCGCTCGGCGTGGTGGAAGAGGTGCACGACGACATCTACACGGCGCTGCACGACGACGGTAGGCCATTGCAGAACCAGGCGCAGTTCCGCGACTTCTTCCAGGAGCGCGGCGTGGACGCCCAGGACTTTGACCAAGCCTGGGACTCCCGCGTGGTGCAGACCCGCACCCGGAGGGCCATGGCCACGGCACAGGACTACGGTGTGCGCAGCACACCCACCGTGGCGGTGGATGGGCGCTACCTCACGGCCGGCGGTCAGGCCGGATCCCGTGAGCAGATGATCGAGCTCATTGAGCAGCTTGCCGAGCGGCGTCAGGAGGAGCGCTCGGCGGAGTAGGAGGCCGATGACCGTACTCTCGCATCGCACTCCGGAGGGCGCCTTCACGGCGTTGGATCCAGTGATCGAACGCGACCCGCCGCGGGTGTTGCGGGTGATGAGTTACAACATCCAGAGTGGTCTGGAAACCAGCCGTTACCACCACTACTTCACCCGCGGCTGGCGGCACTTCTGGCCCTCGCCCAGCCGCGAGGGCAACCTGGACCGCATGAGCCACATGCTCCACGACTACGATCTGGTGGGGCTGCAGGAGGTGGATGCGGGCAGTTTCCGCACTGGCTACGTCAACCAGGTGGAGTACCTGGCCCGCCGGGGCACCTTCCCCTACTGGTACTACCAGACCAACCGCAATCTGGGCCGCATCGCCCAGCACAGCAATGGCCTGCTGACCCGGTTCCGTCCCGCCTCCATCGATGAACACGCCCTGCCGGGGCGGGTGCCCGGCCGGGGCGCCCTGCACATGCGCTTCGGTGGTCCGGGCGAAGCACTGAACGTGATCATTGTGCACCTGGCCCTGTCGCGGCGGGCGCGCATGACCCAGCTGGGCTACCTGACCGACCTGATCAACGACCACCGCCACGTCATCGTGATGGGGGACTTCAACTGCCATTCGCGCAGCCCGGAGTTTGCCCGGATGGTCAGCTGCACCGAACTGCTGGAGCCGGTGCACGATCTGCATACGTTTCCGTCCTGGAAACCGCACCGGAATATCGACCACATCCTGCTCTCCGAGTCCCTGGACGTCAGCCATGTCCGGGTGCTCGACTATCCGCTGTCCGATCACCTGCCGATCACCATGGATGTGGCCTTGCCGGACGGGGTGCAGCTGATCGGCTGATGCCGGCGGTTCCCGCCGCAGCGTGGGCTGTACTATGCTGCCGGGGGTTTGTGGGCGATGGATCACAATGATCGGGCCGTGGGCCTTGCCCCGGCCCAGAGGGGGGAACATGGCACTGAATCAGCGCACTTCCATCCACGGGCAGTGGGGCTCCCGCTGGGCCTTCATCCTGGCGGCCACCGGCTCGGCTGTCGGGCTGGGTAATATCTGGCGCTTTCCCTACGTGGTGGGTGAGAGCGGTGGTGGTGCCTTCGTGCTGGTCTACCAGCTGTTCGTGCTCGCCATCGGTATCCCGGTGATGATGGGTGAGATCCTGCTCGGCCGGCATGGGCGGCAGAGTCCTATCAATACCCTGAAGTCCCTCTGCGTGGACTACGGTACCCACCGGTTGTGGACCCTGCTGGGCTGGCTCGGCGTATTGGCCGGGTTCATCATCCTGTCCTTCTACAGCGTCGTGGCGGGCTGGTCGCTCGCTTACGTGCCCATGACCGCCGGTGGGGCGTTTGTGGACGCTAGTGCCGAGCGGGTGGGGGAGATCTTCCAGGGGTTGCTCGACCGCCCCCTGGAGTTGCTGCTCTGGCACAGCGTGTTCATGGCCATGTGCTTTGCGGTGGTCTCCCGCGGCGTGCGCAGCGGGCTGGAGAAGGCGGTGCGTTTCCTGATGCCGGCGTTGTTCCTGCTCCTGATCCTGCTGGTCGGTTACGGCATGGGGGCCGGGGCGTTTGCCGAATCGCTGCACTACCTGTTCGTGCCTAGCCTGCGGGAATTGCTTGCCGGGGGCGAGGCGGGCTCGCTGGGCGCACTGATGCTGGGGGCCGTGGGCCAGGCCTTCTTCACGCTCAGCCTGGGCATGGGGGCCATCATGGTGTACGGCTCCTATCTGTCCTCCCGCTCCTCCATCCCGCAGAACTCCGTGATTATCGCCGGCTCCGACACCGCGATCGCCCTGATCGCCGGCCTGGCCGTCTTCCCCATCGTCTTCGCCGTGGGCCTGGAGCCCGACTCCGGCGCCGGCCTGGTGTTCATCACCCTGTCGGCCGGGTTCGGCCAGATGCCCGCCGGAGCCCTGTTCGGCACGCTGTTCTTCGTGCTGCTCAGCTTCGCTGCCTGGACCTCCGCCATCTCCATCATGGAGCCGGCCACGGCCTACCTGGTGGAGAACCGGGGTTGGAGCCGTCGCCGTGGGGCGGCGGTGGTCGCGCTGGCGGCCTGGGCCATGGGTATCCTCTCGGCGCTGTCACTGAACGTGATGAGCGGGCTCACCGTGGCCGGGATGGGCTTCATGGACCTGATGGAGTTCCTGACCTTCGCTGTGATGCTGCCGCTGGGCGGGCTGCTGGTGGCGCTCTATGTGGGCTGGGTGCTGCCGCGCCGGGTGGCTGAGGCGGAGCTCCAGCTCAGCCACCCGGTGTTCAACGCCTGGTTGATGCTGATTCGCTGGCTGGTACCGCTGGCCATCGCCCTGGTGTTCCTGAACGCCCTGGGTGTCTTCTGACGGGGGCGCCCCGGCGTGCCGAGAGGCTGGTGAATGCGTTAAGCTTGCGGCACATTGCAACCGGGCCGTCAGCATGAGTACGCCAGTCGTGAAACGCATCCTGCTCGGGATCACCGGCGGGATCGCCGCCTACAAGACACCGGACCTGGTCCGCCGCCTGCGCGAGCGGGGTGTGGCGGTGCGGGTGGTGATGACGCAGGGCGCGCAGGCGTTCATCACCCCGCTCACGCTGCAGGCGGTCTCCGCCGAAAGGGTGGCCACCGACCTGCTGGACGCCGAGGCGGAGGCGGCCATGGGGCATATCGAACTGGCGCGCTGGGCCGATCAGGTGCTGATTGCCCCGGCCAGCGCCGATTGCCTCGCCCGCCTGGCCCACGGCTTCGCCGATGATCTGCTGACCACCCTCTGCCTGGCCACCGAGGCACCGATCGCGGTGGCCCCGGCCATGAATCGGGTGATGTGGCAGGCGCCGGCCACCCGCGCCAACTGCGAGCTGCTGGCCGAGCGGGGGGTCCGCTTCCTGGGCCCTGGTGAGGGCGACCAGGCCTGCGGCGAGAGCGGCTCCGGGCGCATGCTGGAACCGCTGGACCTGGTGGCCGCCCTGTTGGACGGGCCGACCGAAACGGCCACCGCGGGCCCCCTCGCCGGCCGGACGGTGCTGATCACCTCCGGCCCCACCCGCGAGGCGCTCGACCCGGTGCGCTACCTGACCAATCACAGCTCGGGGAAGATGGGCCACGCCCTGGCCGAGGCGGCACGTGACGCCGGTGCCCGGGTGGTGCTGGTCAGCGGGCCCAGCCGCCTGTCGGCGCCGGCCGGCGTGGAGGCCGTCGCCGTGGAGAGCGCGCGCGATATGCACCGTGAGGTTATGGCGCGGGTGGGCGAGATGGACCTTTTCATCGGCGCTGCCGCGGTAGCCGACTACCGGCCGGAGCAGAGCGCCGGGCGCAAGATCAAGAAATCGGATAGCGACACCGCGCTGCGCCTGGTGCCGAACCCGGACATCCTGCGTGAGGTGGCCGCGCTGGGCGAGGGCCGCCCCTTTACCGTCGGCTTTGCCGCCGAGACGGACGACCTGGCGCGGCATGCGCGGGACAAGCTGGACCGCAAGCGCCTGGACATGATCGCCGCCAACTGGGTGGGGGCCGACCGCGGTTTTCACGCCGACGACAACGCCCTGGAGGTCTACTGGCCCGGGGACGGACACGCCAGCCTGGCCCGCGCCGACAAGCCGGCCCTGGCCCGTCAACTCATCCAATTGATCGCTGAGCACTACCATGCCCGAAGCCGTGGAACTGAAAATCCTTGACCCCCGCCTTGGCAACGACTGGCCGATGCCCGCCTACGCCACCGACGGCTCCGCCGGGGTGGACCTGCGGGCCTGCCTGGACGCCCCGCTGACCCTGGCGCCCGGCCAGACCGAGCTGCTGCCCAGCGGTATCGCGGTTCACATGGCTGATGCCAACATGGCCGCCACGGTGCTGCCGCGCTCCGGGCTGGGGCACAAGCACGGCATCGTGCTGGGCAACCTGGTGGGCCTGATCGATTCCGACTACCAGGGGCAGATCTTCATCTCTTGCTGGAATCGTAGCGACCAGCCCTTCGTGGTGGAGCCCGGCGAGCGGGTGGCGCAACTGGTTTTCGTGCCAGTGTTGCGTCCGGCATTCCAGGTGGTGGACGAATTTACCCCCAGCGAGCGGGGGGACGGCGGTTTCGGGCACACCGGACGGCATTGAAACCGGCCCCGGTGGGGAGCTGGTGTCGAGGGTGGGTCATTCCTTCAGGCCGACTTTGCGCGCCGAGCAACGCAGGAAAAACCAGAACCAGAGGACCGGACGTACCATGACCGAGAAGCAGGATCAGGCGCCAGGCCTGCCCGACAGCATCTTCCGCACCTATGACATCCGCGGCATCGTCACCGAGGGCTTCGATGCGGACGTGGCGCGCCTACTGGGGCGGGCTATCGGCAGCGAGGCGGCGGACCATGGCCAGCAGCAGGTGGTGGTGGCCCGCGACGGCCGGCTGTCCAGTCCGGAGCTGGTCGCCGGATTGACGGAGGGGCTGCAGCAGGCCGGCCGCGACGTGATCGACCTGGGCTGCGTGCCTACCCCCCTGATGTACTTCGCCACCCATCACCTGGACACCGGCGCCGGCGTGATGGTTACCGGCAGCCATAACCCGCCGGAATACAACGGCATGAAGATCATGGCCGGTGGCCGGACGCTCTCCGGCGATGACATCCAGGACCTGCGTCGCCGGGTCCACGAGGGGGACTACGTGGCGGCGGCCAGGCCCGGTGGTCGCCAGGCCCACGACATCGTCCCCGACTACCTGGCCCGCATCACCGGCGACGTGAAGCTGGCGCGGCCGCTGCGGGTGGTGCTGGATGCCGGCAATGGCGTGGCAGGTGCGGTGGCACCGCAGTTGTTCGAGGGGCTGGGCTGCCAGGTGGAGGCGCTCTACTGCGAGGTGGACGGCCGCTTCCCCAACCACCACCCGGACCCGGCGGACCCCGACAACCTGGCGGAGTTGATCGAACGCGTGCAGGCCAGCGGGGCCGACGTGGGCCTGGCCTTTGACGGTGACGGCGATCGGCTCGGCGTGGTGGACAGCGAGGGAGGGGTGATCTGGCCGGACCGGCAGCTGATGCTCTACGCCCAGGACGTGCTCTCGCGCCGCCCGGGAGAACCGGTGATCTTCGACGTGAAGTGCTCGGCGGACCTGGCTAACGTGATCCGCGAGGCCGGCGGGGAACCCTGCATGTGGAAGACGGGGCACTCGCTCATCAAGTCCAAGCTAAAGGAGACCGGTGCGCCGCTGGCGGGGGAGATGAGCGGGCATATCTTCTTCGAGGAGCGCTGGTATGGCTTTGACGACGCGCTCTACACCGGTGCCCGCCTGCTGGAGATCCTGGCCGCACGCGGAGGCAGCAGTGCGGAGGTCTTCGCCGCCATTCCCGATGCGGTGAGTACGCCAGAGCTGCGGGTAAACCTGCAGGAGGGTGAACCCACCCCGCTGATGGAGCGCCTGCTGACCGCCGGTCGCGAGCGTTTCACCGACGCCACGTTGCATACCATTGACGGGCTGCGGGTGGAATTCCCGGACGGCTGGGGCCTGATCCGCAGCTCCAACACCACGCCGAGCCTGGTGCTGCGGTTCGAGGCCGACGACGAGGCGGCACTGGAGCGGATCAAGGCGGCGTTCCGGGCCCTGCTGAACAGCGTGCAGGAGGGGCTGGAACTGCCCTTCTGATCACCAGCTTCGGTGACAAGCTCGTCGAAGTCTCAGCCTAACCAGGTGTCGTGTCGTCTTGTGGGGCGGCTATTGCCCCTCAGGGGTGTAGGCAGCAGGGATGCTGCCTACAAGCCCCCAGGGATGGGTTCACGGCGTCCCCTGAGGGGCAATAGCCGCCCCGCAAGACGACCCAGCCGCAGCCTGCCCCCATCGCTACCGCTCACCCAACAACAAAAACCCCGGCCCGCCATGCAGCGAACCGGGGCCACAAAGCAGGGGGAACTCCCCCTGATCAACGCGTGCTGCTTCAGGACACCTTCGGGTCCAGCTCCCCGCTCGCGTAGCGATCCACCATGTCCATCAGCCCGATGGGCTTGATCTTCGAGCCCTGCCCGGCGCTGCCAAAGGCCTCGTAGCGTGCCTTGCAGATGTCCTTCATGGCCGCCGTGGCCGCCTTCAGGAACTTGCGCGGGTCGAAGTTGGACGGGTTCTCCGCCAGGTGGCGGCGTACCGCACCGGTGGCGGCCAGGCGCAGGTCGGTGTCGACGTTCACCTTGCGCACCCCGTGGCGGATCCCCTCCTGGATCTCCTCCACTGGCACCCCGTAGGTCTCCGGCATTTCGCCGCCGTACTGGTTGATGATCTCCAGCCACTCCTGCGGCACCGACGAGGAGCCGTGCATCACCAGGTGCGTATCCGGGATGCGGGCGTGGATCGCCTTGATCCGGTCAATGGCCAGGATATCCCCGGTCGGCGGGCGGGTGAACTTGTACGCCCCGTGGCTGGTACCGATGGCGATGGCCAGCGCGTCCACGTGGGTCTCGCGGACAAACTGGGCGGCCTCTTCCGGGTCGGTCAGCAGCATCTCCTTGGACAGCTTGCCTTCGGCGCCGGAACCGTCCTCCTCGCCGGCCTCGCCCGTCTCCAGCGAGCCCAGGCAGCCCAGCTCGCCCTCCACCGAGACACCGCCGGCATGGGCCATCTCGCAGACCGTGCGGGTCACCCGTGCGTTGTAGTCGTAGTCAGCCGGCGTCTTCATGTCCTCGCGCAGCGAGCCGTCCATCATTACCGAGGTGAAGCCGCTCTGGATCGAGCGCAGGCAGACCGCCGGCGAGGCGCCGTGGTCCTGGTGGATGCACAGCGGCACCTCGGGGTACTGCTCTACGGCCGCATGCATCATGTGGCGGAAGAAGGGCTCGCCGGCGTACTTGCGGGCGCCAGCGGAGCTCTGCAGGATCACCGGGCTGTCGGTCTCCCGGGCCGCCTCCATGATGGCGTGGAACTGCTCCATGTTATTGGCGTTGAATGCGGGCATGCCGTAGCCGTGCTCGGCGGCATGGTCCAGCAGTTGTCGCAGCGTGATGAGCGCCATGGTTTTCCTCCGTTGCCGAAAAGTCGGGCCTGACACGCAGGCCGGAATACCGGAAATCGCGCCCGTCCCGGTAGGGGACGGGCGTTATCAGTCAGATGGGGAGGCCCTTTCCGGGCCTTCCAGCAGATCCCCTACCTTCACCACTTTCATGGTGTCCGTGCCGCCAGCCACGCCCATGTGGCTGCCGAAGGTCAGCACCAGGTGATCGTCCTCGGTGACTAGCTGCTTCTCCAGCAGCGTCTTGACCAGGCGCTGCCGGACGCTGTCGGCGTCGCCATGGGTGGGGTCGAAGGCGATGGGGTAAACCCCGCGGTAGAGGGTGACCCGCCCCTGGGTGGCCGGATGGCGGGTGAGAGCGTAGATGGGAATGCCCGAGCGGATGCGCGACATCCAAAGGGCGGTGGTGCCGGACTCCGTCAGCGCGATGATCGCCTTCACCGGCAGGTGGTTGGCCGTGTACATGGCGGCCATGGCCACCGCCTCCTCGGCGCTACCGAAGCGGCACTCCAGGCGGTGGCCGGACTCGGTGGCGGCGCGGCTCTTCTCTGCTTCGCGGCATACCCGGTCCATCGCCGCTACCGCGCCGTCCGGGTACTGGCCGGCCGCGGTCTCCGCCGAGAGCATCACCGCGTCGGTGCCATCCAGCACCGCGTTGGCCACGTCAAAGACCTCCGCCCGGGTGGGCAGCGGGCTGTCGATCATGGACTCCATCATCTGGGTGGCGGTGATCACCACCCGGTTGAGGTCGCGCGCCTGCTGAATCAGCCGTTTCTGCACCTGGGGCAGGGCGGCATCGCCGATCTCCACCCCCAGGTCACCGCGGGCCACCATGATGGCATCGGCGGCCTCGATGATGTCCACGGCACCGTCCATCGCCTCCGCCCGCTCCATCTTGGCCACGATGCCGGCGTTGCCGCCGGCCGCGTGCAGCAGCTCCCGGGCACGGTGCACGTCTGCCGGCTCACGGACAAACGAGACGGCGAGATAGTCGGCCTCCAGTGAAACGGCCGTGCGGATATCGGCCTCGTCCTTATCGGTGAGCGCCTCGGCGGACAGTCCGCCCCCCAGGCGGTTCAGCCCCTTGCGGTTGGACAGCCGGCCCCCGGTGGCCACCCGGCAGCGGATCGCCGTGTCGGTGACGGCCTCCACCGTCAACAGCACCCGGCCGTCGTCGAGCAGTAGGGTGTCGCCGGCGTGGACGTCCCTGACCAACTCGGGGTAGGCCACGCCCACCCGCTCCTGATCGCCGGCATCCTTGTCCAGGGTGGTGTCCAGGGTGAAGGGCGCGCCTTCCTCCAGGTCCACCGCGCCGTCGCGAAAACCCTCGATGCGGATCTTGGGCCCCTGCAGGTCGGCCAGCACGCCCACCTGGCGGCCGGCCTCGCGGGCGGCCTGGCGGACGGTTTCCACCCGGCGGCGGTGGTCCGCCACCGTGCCGTGGGAGAAATTGATCCGGACCAGGTCCACCCCGGCGGCGACCAGGCGGGCAGCCATGTTGGGGCCGTCGGAGGCCGGCCCCAGGGTGGCGATGATCTTGGTGCGACGAGGTGTCGGCATGGCATTCACCGCTGGGCGCGGGCCTCCAGCATGGCCACGGCGGGCAGGGTCTTGCCCTCCAGGAACTCCAGGAAGGCGCCGCCGCCGGTGGAGATGTAGGAGATGCGGTCGGCAAGGCCGTATTTCTCCACGGCGGCCACGGTGTCGCCCCCGCCGGCAATGGAGAAGCCGTCGCTGCCGGCGATGGCCTCACCCAGCTTGCGGGTGCCCTCGCCGAACTGGTCGAACTCGAACACGCCCACCGGGCCGTTCCAGACGATGGTGCCGGCCTGGCGCATCATTTCGGCGTAGCGCTGCGCGGTGTCCGGGCCGATGTCGAAGATCATGTCCTCGGCGTCCACCTCCTCGACGCGCTTGACCACCGCCTGGGTGTCGGCGCTGAACTCGCGCCCGACCACCACGTCGGTGGGCACGGGGATCTCGCCACCGTTGGCCCGGGCGGCGGCCATCAGCTCCCGGGCCTTGTCCACCAGGTCGGCCTCGTACAGCGATTTGCCCACCGGGTGGCCAGCAGCCGCGATGAAGGTGTTGGCGATGCCGCCGCCCACGATCAGCTGATCCACCTTGCCGGACAGGGTTTCCAGCACCTCCAGCTTGGTGGAGACCTTGGAGCCGCCGACGATGGCGGTCATCGGCCGCTGCGGGGCCTCCAGCGCCTGGCCCAGGGCCTCCAGCTCGGCCGCCAGCAGTGGGCCGGCACAGGCCACCGGGGCATACTGACCCACGCCGTGGGTGGAGGCCTGGGCGCGGTGGGCGGTGCCGAAGGCGTCCATCACGTAGACATCGCACAGGGCCGCCATGCGCCGGGACAGCGCCTCGTCGTTCTTCTTCTCGCCGACGTTGAAGCGGACGTTCTCGCAGAGCACCGCCCGCCCATCGTCCA
This sequence comes from Alkalispirillum mobile, assembly GCF_003664325.1. NCBI lineage: Bacteria > Pseudomonadati > Pseudomonadota > Gammaproteobacteria > Chromatiales > Ectothiorhodospiraceae > Alkalispirillum > Alkalispirillum mobile. The sequence continues at coordinate 554 of NZ_RCDA01000006.1, read as the reverse complement.
CCTCGACGCCGTCCAGCCAGTCCTGCACCAGGGGCACATCCTGGCCCAGCAGCCCGCTCAGGTGGTCGGCTACCGGTTGCAGGGAGGCGGCGGGGTCCGGTTCGCCCTCCTTGGGGCGGCCCAGGTGCGAGAGCAGGATCACCCGGGCGCCGGCCTCCAGCGCGTGGCGGATGGTGGGCAGCGAGGCGCGGATGCGGGTGTCGTCGGCGACCTGGCCCTCCTTCAGGGGAACGTTGAGGTCCTCGCGGATGAGGACGCGCTTACCCTTGAGGTCGAGGTCGGTCATCTTGATGACGGCCATGGTGTCTCCCTTCGATGTTGAGTCGTTCAGGTACCGGGTTCGCTGGAGCGCAAGTGTCCCGTTACCGGCGCCCCGGCGCAAGTGAGGCCGTGCCGGGTGCCGGTTGCAGGGTTTCCGCCCAGGCCACCACTGCCTCCGGCGTGAAACCGAAGTGCTCGTAGAGCGCCGGCCCCGGGGCCGACTCGCCGAAGGTCTCCATGCCGATCACCCGGCCCCGGTCGCCCAGCAGCGCCTGCCAGGGCATCGGGTGGGC
>NZ_RCDA01000005.1 GCF_003664325.1 Alkalispirillum mobile | reverse complement strand
TGCGAAGCAGGAACCCACCGAGGCCACCGGCGCCGGCTTGATGCCGGCACCGGCGCGGTAGGAATCCTCGTCCTTCAGGGCGAGGAGGATGTCAAACGACGCCAGCGCGCAGCAGGTCGTGCATGTTGAGCGCGCCCAGCAGGCGGGCGTCGCCGTCGCTGACCAGCAGGGCGTTGATCCGGTGGCTTTCCATCATCTCGAGTGCCTCGGCGGCCAGGGCGTCCGGGTGGACGGTGCGGCAGTCGCGGGTCATGACCTCGCCCACCCGCAGGGCGTGGATATCCCGCCCCTGGTCCAGGCAGCGGCGCAGATCGCCATCGGTGAATACCCCCAGGATCCGGTCATCACCGTCGACAACGGCCGTCATCCCCAGGCCCTTGCGGGTGATCTCCAGCAGCGCCTCGGCCAGCGGGGTCGCCTCCGCCACGCGGGGGATTCGCTGGCCGGTGTGCATCACGTCCTCCACCAGCAGGAGCAGGCGCCGCCCCAGGCGCCCGCCGGGGTGGGAGCGGGCGAAGTCGTCGGCGGTGAAGCCCCGCGCCTCGAGCAGGGCAATGGCCAGGGCGTCCCCCATGGCCAGCGCGGCGGTGGTGCTGGCGGTGGGGGCCAGGCCCAGCGGGCAGGCCTCCTGGGCGACGCTGACATCCAGGTGGTCGTCGGCCGCGCGGGCCAGGGTGGAGTCGGGGTTGCCGGTGAGCGCGATCAGCGGCACGTGCAGCCGCCGGATCAGCGGCAGGATGGTGGTGATCTCGCCGGTCTCGCCGGAGTTGGACAGGGCCATGACCACGTCGTCGCGGGTGATCATCCCCAGGTCGCCGTGGCTGGCCTCGCCCGGGTGGACGAAGAAGGCCGGGGTGCCGGTGCTGGCCAGGGTGGCGGCGATCTTGTTGGCGATGTGGCCCGATTTGCCCATGCCGGTGACCACGACGCGTCCGCGGCAGCCCAGCATGTGCCGGCAGGCGCGGGAGAAGGTCTCGTCCACCCGGTCGGTCAGCGTGCGGACCGCGTCGGCCTCCAGTTCCAGCACCGCTCGGCCCAGCGCGCGGAAGCGCTCGTCGCTGGGCGGCTCGCCGGCATGACGGCGTTGGCTCTCCACCAGGGTTTTTTGGGCGTTCATGTTTCTCCTCCGCCTGGGGGCGGGGCGGCAGGCCCCAGGGGCATCTGTTTGATTGTCAGGCGGCCAGGTTGTTCAGACCCAGCCAGGCCAGCCACACCAGCCACAGCAGCAGCAGAAAGGCCCCGGCCAACCGGCCCACGTGGCCCCGCTGGCGCAGGCCGTGGCTGAGCAGGAAGAAGACCAGGGTGATGCCGGCCATGGTGGCATAGTCGCGGCTCAGGGTGCCGGGTTCCAGCGCCACCGGCTTTAGCGCCGCTGCCAGGCCCAGCACCCCGAGCAGGTTGAACATATTGGAGCCGATGATATTGCCGATGGCAATGTCACCCTGCCCGCGGCGGGCGGCCGCCAGGCAGGTGGCCAACTCCGGCAGGCTGGTCCCCACCGCCACCAGCGTGAGCCCCACCACGGTCTCGGCGACCCCGATTCGGGCTGCGAGCCCGGTGGCGGCCCACACGGCTGTCTGAGCGCTGAGCAGCATCACGATCAGGCCGACCGTCAGCCAGAGCAGGGCGGGTGTGAGGCGCGAGGGAGTGGCGTCGGTTGGTGCGGTGGCGGGCGAGGGGAAGGCACCGCCGTTGTCGCCGTTACCCTGGCGGATGGCCCAGGCGAGCCAACCGGTCAGCAGCGCCAGTCCGGTCAGCAGTATCGCCCCGTCCAGGCGGTCGAGACCGCCGTCGAGCATCAGTAGCCAGGTGACCAGCATGACCAGCGCCATGGCCGGAACCTCGCGGCGCAGGATGTGTCCGCGGATGAACAGCGGCATGGCCAGCGCCGTCAGTCCCAGGATCAGGCCCATGTTGGCGATGTTCGAGCCGATGGCGTTGCCCACCGCCAGGCCGGGGCTGCCGGCCAGTGCCGCCAGCGCCGAGACCAGCATTTCCGGTGCCGAGGTGCCGAAGGCAACGATGGTCAGCCCCACCAGCAGGGGCGGCAGGCCGAGCAGGGTGGCCGTGGCCGAGGCACCGAGCACGAAGCGGTCGGCGCTCCAGGCCAGCAGGGCGAAGCTCACCCCCAGGATCAGGATCTGTACCAGCATGGCCGCAGTTTAATGCCTGACGCCCCGCGATGGTTAACGGAATACCTGGCTCCGGGGTGCGGTCTGTTTGACCGGCGGCCCGGTTGATCGGATACTGCGCCCACTTCAATACCGAACGGCCCGCTGCAGAGCCGGGCAGCCGTCAAGGACGCATCCTGTGCAAGAGACGAGCGCGACACCCTTACTGGCCGAGGTCCGCGGGCTGCACTTCAGCCGCGGGGGGCGGTCCATATTCAAAGGGGTGGACCTGGATATCCGCCAGGGCCAGGTGACCGCCATCATGGGGCCGAGTGGCACCGGTAAGACCACGCTGCTGAAGCTGATCGGTGGCCAGTTGCAACCGGACGCCGGCCGGGTCACGGTGGAGGGCGAGGATGTCCACCGCCTGCGGCGTGCGGCACTTTACCGGCTGCGCCGGCGCATGGGCATGCTGTTTCAGAGCGGGGCGTTGTTCACCGACGTCAACGTGTTCGAGAACGTGGCCTTCCCCATCCGCGAGCACACTCGGTTGCCCGAGCCGCTGATCCGCGACCTGGTGCTGATGAAACTGGAGGCGGTGGGCCTGCGCGGTGCGCGCGACCTCATGCCCGCGCAGCTTTCCGGCGGTATGGCCCGGCGGGTCGCCATGGCCCGCGCCATCGCCCTCGACCCCCACCTGGTCATGTACGACGAGCCCTTCACCGGCCAGGACCCGATCACCATGGGGGTGCTCGTGGACCTGATCCGGCGTCTGAACGACGCCCTGGGGCTCACCTCCGTGGTGGTCTCCCACGATGTGGCCGAGACCCTGAGCATCGCCGACTACGCCTACGTGCTCTCCGGCGGAGAGGTGGTGGCCGAGGGGGCCCCGGCGCAGTTGCGCGAGAGCGATAACCCCTGGCTGCGTCAGTTCCTGGACGGCCAGCCGGACGGGCCGGTGCCTTTCCATTACCCCGGCCGCACCCTGGCCGAAGACCTGCTGGAGCGTCCCGGACCATGATTGCAGAGGCCTTCCGCACGCTGGGTGCCCGCACCCTGGCCGCGCTGAGCGGCCTGGGAAGGGCTCATCTGCTCATGTTCCGGCTGCTGACCGGCTTGCTGACCGTGGTGTCGCGGCCGACCTACATCATCCAGCAGCTCTACGCTGTGGGGGTGCTGTCGCTAGTCATCATCGTGGTCTCCGGGCTGTTCGTGGGCATGGTGCTGGCCCTGCAGGGGTATTACACCCTGGTGGACTTCGGCGCGGCGGAATCCGTGGGTGTCCTGGTGGCCCTGTCGCTGCTGCGCGAGCTCGGGCCGGTGGTCACCGCGCTGCTGTTCGCCGGCCGTGCCGGCTCCTCGCTGACCGCCGAGGTGGGGCTCATGAAAGCCACCGAGCAGCTCTCCAGCATGGAGATGATGGCGGTGGACCCGGAGCTCCGGGTGATCGCGCCACGCTTTCTCGCCTGCGTGATCGCGGTGCCGCTGCTGGCGGGCATCTTCAGCCTGGTGGGGATCTACGGCGGCTACCTGGTGTCTGTAGGTCTGATCGGCCTGGACGGCGGGGCCTACTGGGGCAACATGCAATCGGCGGTGAGTTTCTCCGACGATGTGCTCAATGGCGTGATCAAGAGCGTGGTGTTCGGCATCGTGGTGGGCTGGATCGCCCTCTACAAGGGCTACGAGGCCATCCCCACCTCCGAGGGGGTCAGCCGGGCCACCACCCACGGCGTGGTGCACGCCTCGCTGGCGGTGCTGGGACTGGACTTCCTGCTCACCGCGCTGATGTTCGATTAACCGACGGACGATCCGGGAACGACAATGCAAACGACGCGAACCATGGAACTTTGGGTCGGGGTGTTCGTGGCCCTGGGGCTGGGCGCGGTATTCCTGTTGGCGCTGGAGGTCAGCGGCCTGGCGGAATTCCGCGAGCGGCCCAGTTACGAGGTCACGGCGCACTTCGACAACGTGGGCGGGCTGCGGGAAAAGGCGCCGGTGAACATGGCCGGGGTGCGCGTCGGCCAGGTCAAGTCCATCGAGCTGGACCCGCAGAGCTACCAGGCCCGGGTGGTGATGGCCATGGACCACCGCTTCGACCGGATACCCAGCGACTCCACCGCCGCCATCTACACCTCCGGGCTGCTCGGTGAGCAGTACGTGAGTCTCGACCCGGGCTGGGAGGAGGAGTACCTGAGCGCCGGTGACCGGATCACCAGCACCCAATCGGCGGTGGTTCTGGAACGAATCCTCGGCCAGTTCCTCTATAACCTCGGTGACGACGACTGAGCGGGAGCGCTGACATGCACGCATTCAAGACTTTCCTCGTGGGCCTGATCCTGTTGGCCTGGAGCCTGCCGGCGCTGGCGGACGAGCCGCCGGGGCCGCGCCAGGTGGTCGAGCGGGTGACCCAGGAGGTGCTGGACCTGCTGGATGAGCAGGCCGATGAGTTGCTGGAGGACCGGGTGGCGCTGTACGAGGCCATCGAGCCCATCGTCGGTCCCCACGTGGCGGTGGAGCGGGTGGCCGAGCAGATCCTCGGGCCGCACTGGCGCCGGGCCGACCCGGAGCTGCAGGAGCGCTTCCTCGTGGCCTTCGAGCGCAGCCTGGTGCGCACCTACGGCAGCACTATCGGTGAGTACCGGGGGCTGGACGTGCGGGTCCTGGGGGTGCGGCGCGATCCCAACCGGGACAATGTGGCCCAGGTGGGCATGGACATCCGCACCGGTAGTGGCTCGCCCGCCCGGGTGCTCTACGAGATGGAACGCCAGGAGGATGGCCACTGGCGGTTGATCAACCTCACGGCGGAGGGGATCAGCCTGGTGCAGAACTACCGCGAGGACTTCCGCAGCCGCCTGCGTGAGCGCAGCCTCGAAGAGGAAGTGGAGCGCATGGAGCGGCGTAACGCCGATGCGGGGCTGCAATGAGCGAGGCACAGCTCAAGCCGGCCGACGGTGCGGGGCTGTTTTGCCTCAGCGGTGACCTGAGCTTCGACACCGTGCCCGGGCTGTGGGCTCAGGCCGAGCGCCTGTTCCGGGACGCCGAGCGGGTGGAGCTGGACCTGGGGGCGGTGGGGCGCACCGACAGCGCCGGCCTGGCCCTGCTGGTGGCCCTGGCCCGGCGGGCCCGGCAGCGGGGGCGGAGCATCCGTTACACCCATTTCCCGGAGCAACTGCTCGCCATGGCCCGGTTGAGCGGGTTGGCCGGGTTGCTGGAGCTGGATGTCGGCCCGGCCTGAACGGCCGGTTTCTGCTTACCCGCCCGCTCGCGTTATACTGCCCGGCTACCTGGCGGCACACCGCCCACACCGACATTCCCGAACGGGGGTTCGAGCAATGATGGAACCGAGCGAAGTCGAGCGTCTGATCACCGATGGCATGCAGGTCGAGGACATCTCCGTGGTCGGCGATGGCCAGCACTTCGAGGCCCGCATCGTCAGCCCGGAGTTTGACGACAAGAGCCCGTTGCAGCGCCAGCGCCTGGTGAATGCCGTTCTCAAGGCGCATTTCGATAGCGGCAAGCTGCATGCCCTGGCCATGCAGACCCTGACCCCCGAGGAAGCCGCCCAGCAGGACAACTGAGCCCATGGAAAGACTGCTGATCCGCGGCGGGCGCCGCCTGGAGGGCGAAATCCGCATCTCCGGCGCCAAGAACGCGGCGCTGCCCATCATGGCAGCGACCTTGCTGGCCGATGGCCCGATGACCATCGGCAATATCCCGCACCTCCATGACATCACGACCACCATGGAGCTGCTGGGGCGCATGGGCGTTCGCCTGACCGTGGATGAGCGCATGCGGGTGGAGGCCGACCCGCGCAGCCTGCACAGCTGTCATGCGCCCTACGAACTGGTCAAGACCATGCGCGCCAGCATCCTCGTGCTGGGGCCGCTGCTCGCCCGCTACGGCGAGGCCCAGGTCTCGCTGCCCGGTGGCTGCGCCATCGGTTCCCGCCCGGTCAACCTGCACGTGGAGGGGCTGCGCGCCATGGGCGCCGACCTCACCGTGGAGGACGGGTACATCAAGGCGCGCTGCGAGCGGCTCAAGGGGGCGCGCATCGTGCTCGAGCTGGTCACTGTCACCGGCACCGAGAACCTGATGATGGCCGCCGCCCTGGCCGAGGGCACCACGGTGATCGAGAACGCCGCCCGTGAGCCCGAGGTGGTGGACCTGGCCAACTGCCTGAATGCCATGGGTGCGAACATCCAGGGCGCGGGCACCGACACCCTGACCATCGAGGGGGTGGACCGGCTCGATGGTATCCACTACGACGTGCTGCCCGACCGCATTGAATCCGGCACTTACCTGATCGCGGCCGCCATCACCGGCGGGCGTATCAAGCTCAAGGACACCGCACCCAAGCTGCTGGACGCGGTGCTGGTCAAGCTGGAGGAGGCCGGGGCGCGCGTCGAGAGCGGCGAGGACTGGATCAGCCTCGAGATGGACGGCCGGCCCCGGTCGGTCTCCGCGCGCACCGCCCCCTATCCCGGTTTCCCCACGGACATGCAGGCGCAGTTCTGCGCCCTGGACTGCATTGCCGAGGGCACCGGCACCATCACCGAGACGGTGTTCGAGAACCGCTTCATGCACTGCCTGGAGATGCAGCGCATGGGCGCCGACATCCGCATCGAAGGCAATACCGCTATCCTGCGCGGGGTGCCCAAGCTCAAGGGGGCCCCGGTGATGGCCACCGACCTGCGGGCCTCGGCCAGCCTCGTGCTGGCTGGCCTGGTGGCGGAGGGCGAGACCTGGGTGGACCGCATCTACCATATCGACCGCGGTTACGAGTGCATCGAGGAAAAGCTGGCGCAACTGGGCGCCGACATCCGCCGGGTGCCGGGCTGACCGGCATCCAAAGAAAAGCTGGACGCAACCGACATGTCCGACGCCGAGACCCTGACGCTGGCCCTCTCCAAGGGCCGCATCCTGGACGATACCCTGCCGCTGCTGGCCGATTGCGGCATTCGCCTCACCGAGGACCCGGGCCGCAGCCGCAAGCTGATCTTCGACACCACCATGCCCGGCGTGCGGGTCATCGTGGTGCGCGCCACCGATGTGCCCCCCTTCGTTGAGCATGGCGGTGCCGATATCGGCGTGGCCGGCAAGGACGTGCTCATGGAGTACGGCAGCACCGGCCTGTACGAGCCGCTGGACCTGAATATCGCCCGCTGCAGGATGATGGTCGCCGGCCACCCGGGCGCCAACGAGCGCCCCGGCCGGCTGCGGGTGGCTACCAAGTTCGTCAACATCGCCCGGCGCTATTACGCCGAGCAGGGGCGGCAGGTGGAGCTGATCAAGCTGTACGGGTCGATGGAGCTGGCGCCCCTGGTGGGGCTCGGGGATGTCATCGTCGACCTGGTGGACACCGGCAACACCCTGCGCGCCAACGGCCTGGAGCCGCTGGAACACATCACCGATATCAGCTCCCGGCTGGTGGTCAACAAGGCCTCCATGAAGATGAAGCACCGTCGCATCAAGGCCCTGCTGGCCCAGCTGGCGGAGGCCGTGGACGCCCGCCGCGAGTAAGCCGGCAGCGTCGCTGACAACCGCAATCGTGCAACCGGCAAGCGCAAGCCCGAGGTCAACATGTTCGAGATAAGCCGCCTCAGCACCAAGCAACCCGATTTCGATGCCGAGCTCGACAAGCTGGTGAGCTGGGATGCCCACGTGGGCGAGGACCTGGAAGCGACCGTGGCCGAGATCCTGCACGAGGTGCGCCATCGCGGCGACCGGGCCGTGCTGGACTACACCCGGCGTTTCGACCGCAGCGAGGCCCAGGGCGTGGCCGAGCTGGAGGTGTCCGCCGCCCGGCTCCGCCAGGCCCTGGACAACCTGCCCGCCGAGCAGCGGGATGCCCTGCAGGAGGCCGCCGACCGCATCCGGCGCTACGCCGAGCAGCAGAAGATGGCGGACTGGTCCTACACCGAGGAGGACGGGACCCTGCTGGGCCAGCAGGTCACGCCGCTGGACAGCGTCGGGGTCTACGTCCCCGGTGGCAAGGCCGCCTACCCGTCGTCGGTGCTGATGAACGTGGTGCCCGCCCGGGTGGCCGGCGTCGAGCGCGTGATCATGGTGGTGCCCGCCCCCGGTGGCGAGCCCAACGAGCTGGTGCTGGCGGCCGCCGCCATCGCCGGCGTGGACCGGGTCTTCACCGTGGGCGGCGCCCAGGCGGTGGGGGCCCTGGCGTACGGCACTGAGACCATCCCGGCCGTGGACAAGATCGTCGGCCCGGGCAACGCCTTCGTGGCCGAGGCCAAGCGCCGGGTGTTCGGCGTGGTGGGTATCGACATGATCGCCGGGCCCTCCGAGATCCTGGTCATCTGCGATGGGCAGACCGACCCGGAGTGGATTGCCCAGGATCTTTTCTCCCAGGCCGAGCATGACGAGGAGGCCCAGGCCATCCTGGTTTCGCCGGACCCGATGTTCCTGGACCAGGTGCAGTCCGCCATGGAGAGCGCCCTGCCGGAGATGGAGCGCTCCGAGATCATCCGCACGGCGCTGGCCAAGCGCGGCGCCCTGATCAACGTGCGCGACCTGCACGAGGCCGCCGAGGTGGCCAACCGCATCGCACCGGAGCACCTGGAGCTGTCGGTGGCTGAGCCGGAGAAACTGGCCGGATACATCCGCCACGCCGGGGCCATTTTCATGGGGCGGCACACGCCGGAGGCCCTGGGCGACTACTGCGCGGGCCCCAACCACGTGCTGCCCACCTCGCGCACGGCCCGTTTCGCCTCGCCGCTGGGTGTCTACGACTTCCAGAAGCGCAGCAGCCTGATCAATTGCTCGCCGGAGGGCTCGGCGCGGCTGGGCCGGATCGCCAGCGTGCTGGCCCGGGGCGAGGGGTTGACCGCCCACGCCCGCTCCGCCGAGCTGCGGGTGGAAGACCAGGAGGGCGAGCAGTGAGCGAGTCCTCGCGCAGTGCGCTGGTGGATGCCTGGGTGCGCCCCGAGGTGCGCGCGCTGAAGGCCTACCACGTACCGCCGCCGGCGGACGTGGTCAAGCTGGACGCCATGGAGAACCCCTGGCCCTGGCCGGGGGCGCTCACCAGCGCCTGGCAGCAGGCGCTGGCGGAGGTGGCGCTCAATCGTTACCCGGACGCCGGGGCCACCGAGCTGAAGCAGCGCCTGCGCAAGGCCATGGGCGTGCCCGAGGGGGCCGAGCTGATGCTCGGCAACGGCTCGGATGAGCTGATCCTGCTGGTCAATCTGCTGGTGGCAGGGCCCGGCCGGGTGGTGCTCACCCCCGCGCCGGGGTTCGCCATGTACCGCATCATCGCGCTGAACAGCGGCATGGCGTATCGCGAGGTGCCGCTGGGCGAGGACTTCGAGCTGGACGAGGCCGCCATGCTGGCAGCGCTGCGCGACGCCCAGCCCGCCGTGGTCTACCTCGCCTATCCCAACAACCCCACCGGCAATGCCTTCAACCGCGAGACGATCACGCGGATCATCCACGAGGCCCCGGGGCTGGTGGTGGTGGACGAGGCCTACTACGCCTTTGCCCGCGATAGCTTCCTGCCGGAGGTACTGGAGTACCCGAACCTGCTGGTGATGCGCACCGTCTCCAAGGTGGGGCTTGCCGGCCTGCGGCTGGGGCTGCTGGTGGGGCACCCGGACTGGTTGGCGGAGCTGGAGAAGCTGCGCCTGCCCTACAACATCAACGCCCTGACCCAGGCCAGTGCCAACTTTGCGCTGGAGCACCGGGCCCAGCTGGATAAAAGCGTGGCCGACATCATCACCGAGCGGGGGCGGCTGGCGGAGGCGCTGGCGACGGTACCGGGGGTCGTGCGGGTCTGGCCCAGCGAGGCCAACTTTCTCACCTTCCGGGTGTCACCGGGGCAGGCCACGGCGGTGCATCAGGGGCTGCAGGGCCGGGGCGTGCTCATCAAGAACCTGCACGGCAGTCATCCGCAGTTGTCCGATTGCCTGCGGGTCACGGTGGGCCAGCCCGGCGAGAACGCCCGCTTCCTGGAAGCGCTGACCGACGCGCTGTCAGCGTAACTGCGGCTGCGGGGCCTGCTGCTCGTCCTGCGCAGGCCGTTCCTCCACCTCGATGGTCAGCGTTTTCTCTTCGCCGTCGCGCACGATACGCATGGTCAGTTCGTCTCCGGGCAGCTTGCCGGTCACCCGTTGGAGCAGGGTCTGGGCGTCCACCGCCCGCTCATCTTCGACGTGCGTGACCACGTCTCCCGGCCGCAGGCCGGCCTCCGAGGCCGGACCGCCGCGCAGGACGCCGGAGATGACGATCCCCGACTCCTGGTCCAGCCCGAAGGACTCGGCCAGCATGGGGCTGAGTGTCTGCGCCTGCACGCCGATCCAGCCGCGGACCACGCGGCCTTCCTCCACGATGCTGTCCAGCACCGACACCGCCAGGTGCGCCGGGATGGCGAAACCGATGCCCTGGTGGCCGCCGGTGCGGCTGAAGATGGCGGTGTTGATGCCCACCAGCCGACCCTCGGCGTTGATCAGCGCGCCACCGGAGTTGCCCGGGTTGATGGCCGCATCGGTCTGGATGAAGTTCTCGAAGGTGGTCAGGCCCAGCTGATCGCGGCCGGTGGCGCTGACAATGCCCATGGTCACCGTCTGACCGACGCCAAACGGGTTGCCGATGGCGAGGACGACGTCCCCCACCCTGAGCGCCCGATCGTCGGCGAGTTGGATGACCGGCAGGCGGTCCAGCTCGATCCGCAGCACCGCCAGGTCGGTATCGGGGTCGCGGCCCACCACGCTGGCCAGCGCCTCGCGGCCGTCCGCCAGCAGCACCTGGATCTCGTCGGCGTCATCAATGACGTGGTTGTTGGTGACCACGTATCCCTGGTCGCTGAAGATTACCCCCGACCCCAGGCTGGTCTGGGTGCGTTCGCGCGGTTGCTGCGGGGTGATGTCGCCGAAAAAGCGGCGAAAGAAGGGGTCGTCGAACAGGGGATGCTGCTCCTGCTGGACGGTCTTCGTGGTGTAAATGTTCACCACCGCGGGCTGGGCCTGCTCCACGGCGTCGGCGTAGGAGGCCGGCCCGGCGGCGGGCCGGACCTGGGCGATCTGGGGCGCCACGGGCTGAGTGACCGTGTCGCCATTTTCCGGGCGGGCATTGCCGTCGTCCTGCATGCCGACCAGGTCGGGGCGCAGCCCGATGATCACCGCGGCCAGCAGCAGGCCGATCGCGGTGTAGCTGAACAGGAATCGCATCAGGCGCGGCAGTTTCATGGGTATCTCCGGGGTGCCCGGGAGTCGTAAGCTCACGGGGTGGCGCCAAGGGCGGCCTGATATTGTAAGGTAACTGGTTCGCAAACGCAGGAGGAGGTGGGATGGTTTCGCTCCGGGCACTGACCGAATGCATCGATGGCTGGTTGCAGCCAACCCTGGTCACTGACTACGCCCCCAACGGCCTGCAGGTGGAGGGCCGGTCCGAGGTGGCGCACCTGGTCACCGGCGTGACGGCCAGCCAGGCGTTTCTCGAGCAGGCGATCGAGGCCGGGGCCGATGCCGTGCTGGTCCATCATGGCTACTTCTGGAAAGGGGAGCCCGCGCCCCTGGTCGGCATGAAGGGCAGGCGCGTTGCCCGCCTGATGCGCGCCAATGTCAGTCTGCTGGCCTATCATCTGCCCCTGGACGTCCACCCGCGACTGGGCAACAACGCCCGCCTGGGCGAAGTGCTTCGTCTGCCGGCCGCCTCGGGGTTTCCCCTGGCTGGCCTGGAGGGCTTGGGCAGGGAGACCGCGCTGGCCGTTCCGGAGCGGCTGCAGGACTTCGCCGCCCGCGTGGGGCAGGCGCTCTCCCGCGAGCCGATCGTGGTCCCGGGTGGCTCACACCCGGTACAGCGGGTCGCCTGGTGCACCGGCGGTGGCCAGGATTTCATCCACCAGGTGGTGGCGCGCGGTGCCGACACGTTCATCAGCGGTGAGATCTCCGAGCGCACCACCCACGCTGCACGGGAGCTCGGCGTACACTATCTTTGTGCGGGGCATCACGCGACGGAGCGATACGGCGTGCAGGCGCTGGGCGAGGCGCTGGCCGGGGAGCTGGGCGTGCGACATACTTACATTGAGGTAGACAACCCGGCCTGAGCGGGCCGAAACCCATTCAATTTGTGTGACATAGTGTCGCATGATCGCTGGCAAAACCGGGGCCTGGCCCCGCCCCGAGGCTTGCTTCGACCCCTGCACACGGCGTTGAGTTCCAAAGAGTTACCTTGACCTTCCGGGGCGTATATTGGATGCTTATGCGCCGAAGTTTTGGGCGCCCTATTCAGGGTTAACTCCAAATAAATGACAATGGCCCCGGGGCCAACACCGGGATGACCCTAGCGGCTTCCTAACGATCTGACAGTTTCAGAGGTCTTCCATGAAACAGGATGGCGTGGACAAAGGCAGGCGCCGCATCCTCACGGGTGCTGCCACAGTAGTGGGTGGCGTCGGTCTGGCGTTTACCGTGACCCCCTTTATCAAGTACTGGCAGCCCAGCGCCCGCGCGCTGGCCGCAGGTGCGCCGGTGGAGGTGGACCATACCAAGCTGAGTGAGGGCCAGTTGCTCAACGTCGAGTGGCGTGGGCAGCCGGTCTTCGTGGTGCGCCGCACTGAGGATCAGCTGGCGCAGCTGGAAGAAGTTCGTGACCGCTTGCGTGATCCTGACTCCGAGGTTGTGGAGCAGCAGCCGGAGTACGCGCGCAACGAGCACCGCTCCCGCGACCCCGAGTTCTTCGTGGTCATCGGGGTCTGCACCCACCTGGGTTGCTCGCCGGGCTACTTCCCCGAGGTGGAGGCCCAGCCGTTCGACCCGAACTGGCGGGGCGGTTTCTTCTGCGGCTGCCACGCTTCCCGGTTCGACATTGCCGGTCGCGTTTTCCGCGGCGTCCCGGCCGGCACCAACCTGGTGGTCCCGCGGTACAAGTTCACCGATGAAGACACCATCCTCATCGGCGAGGACGAGGAGGGCATGGCCTGATGAGCTACAACACAGAAAAAGCTCAGGGTGGGCTCTTGGGGTGGGTCGACGCCCGCTTTCCGCTCACCCAGATGTGGCGGGAGCACCTGAGCGAATACTATGCTCCGAAAAACTTCAACTTTTGGTACTTCTTCGGGTCGCTGGCCCTGTTGGTGCTGGTCATCCAGATCATCTCCGGCATCTGGTTGACCTTCAACTTCAAACCCACCGAGGCGGAGGCCTTCACCTCGGTCGAGTTCATCATGCGCGACACGGAGTGGGGGTGGCTGATCCGCTACATCCACTCCACCGGCGCCTCGGCCTTCTTCGTGGTGGTCTACCTCCACATGTTCAGGGGCATGATGTATGGCTCCTACCAGAAGCCGCGTGAGCTGATCTGGATTTTCGGCTGCCTGATCCTGCTGGTGCTGATGGCCGAGGCCTTCATGGGCTACGTGCTGCCCTGGGGCCAGATGTCCTACTGGGGCGCGCAGGTCATCATCTCGCTGTTCGGGGCAATTCCGATCATCGGTGAGCCGCTGGTGGTCTGGATCATGGGTGACTTCCTCATCTCCGAGGCCACCCTGGGCCGGTTCTTCGCCCTGCACGTCATCGCCCTGCCGCTGGTGCTGATCGCCCTGGTGGTGGCGCACATCCTGGCGCTGCACGAGGTGGGGTCCAACAACCCCGACGGCATCGACATCAAGAAGCACAAGGACGAGAACGGCAAGCCGCTGGACGGCATCCCGTTCCACCCCTACTACACCGTCAAGGACCTGGTGGGTGTGGGCGTGTTCCTGGTCTTCTTCTCCGTGGTGGTGTTCTTTATCCCGGAGGTGGGTGGCTACTTCATCAAGTACGACAACTTCATCCCCGCGGACCCGCTGACGACGCCGGAGCACATTCCGCCGGTGTGGTACTTCGCGCCGCACTACGCGATCCTGATGTCCATCCCGGACAAGCTGCTGGGCGTGCTCACCATGGGGGCGGCCATCGGCGTGCTGTTCCTGCTGCCCTGGATCGACCGCGGCAAGGTGCGTTCCATCCGCTATCGTGGCCTGGGCTTCAAGATCGCGCTGTTCGCCTTCGCGGCCGCGTTCATCATCCTGGGTTACGTCGGTACCCAGCCGGTGACGCCGATGACCACGATCATCGGTCGTATCTGCGCGTTGGTGTACTTCGGTTACTTCGTCTTCCTCTGGGTCTACACCGCGTTCGATCTGGAGAAGACCAAGCCGGTTCCGGAAAGGGTGACGTCCTGATGATGAAGAGATTCCTGCTAATCGCAATGCTGGCGCTGGCCCCCCTCGGGGCCAGCAGCGCCGACCCCAGGGATGGCCTGGAGTTCAGTGCTGATCCGTACGACACCGATTCCATCCGGCGTGGTGCGGGGCTGTTCGTCAACTACTGCATGGGCTGCCACTCGGTGGAGCTCCTGCGGTGGAACCGGATGGCCCAGGACCTGGGTATGGAGGAGGAAGACGTCATCGAGAACATGATCTTCGGTGAACAGGAGTTCCATGATCCGATGATGTCCTCCATGGACCCGGCGGATGGCGAGGAGTGGTTCGGCATTGAACCGCCGGACCTGTCGCTGACCGGGCGGTCCCTGGGTGCGGAGTGGATCTACAAGTTCCTCAACACCTTCTATCGGGACGACACCTCCGATGTCGGCGTGGATAACCTGATGCTGGGCGGCAGCTCCATGCCGCACGTGCTCTCCAGCCTGCAGGGCATGCCGGAGGCGGTGCGTGACGACGACGGCAACATCGTGGACCTGGAGGTGCCCGAGCATCGCCAGGGCATCATGTCGCCGGAGGAGTATCAGCAGGCCACGGCGGATATCACCAACTTCCTGGCCTATGCAGCGGAGCCCATCAAGGCCTACCGCATGCAGCTGGGTTTCAAGGTGATCCTCTTCCTGCTGTTCATGACCGTCATCTTCTATGCGCTGAAGCGCGAGTACTGGAAGGACGTCCATTAAGGGGGTCTTTCACCGGCCTGGCCGTGGCGTGCTCCGCCGCGGCCGGGCGGTTTCGTTTCTGGTCGAGGGGTCTTGCCCATGGGGGCAGTGAACCGACGTTCGGTAATCACACTGTATTCCGATCCTGATGCGCTGGACAGCCATCGGGTCCGTTTTGTGTTGGCGGAGAAGGGTATTGATGCCAACCTGGTCTCGGTGGATCCGTCGGACCCACCGGAGGACCTGCAGGAGCTCAATCCCTACTGCGCCACGCCGACGCTCGTCGACCGTGAGCTGTCGTTGTACGACTCGCGGGTGATCGTGGAGTACCTGGACGAACGCTATCCCCACCCGCCGCTCATGCCGGTGGATCCCGTCTCCCGGGCCAAGGCCCGGTTGGTGGTCTCGCGGGTGGAGCGGGACTGGTATCCACTGGTGGAGCAGTTGGCGGGTGGCAAGGGGCGCGGCCAGGCCGCGGCGCGCAAGGAGCTCGGTGAGGGCGTGGTAGCCAGTGACCCGCTGTTCCAGGGCTATCCCTATCTGCTCAGCGAGGAGTTGAGCGTCATGGACTGCGCGGTGCTGCCGGTGCTCTGGCGGCTCTCTGCCTTGGGCGTGGACCTGCCCGGGCGGGCGGAGAACCTGCAGGCGTACATGGAGCGCATGTTCGAGCGCCCCTCATTCCAGAAGTCACTGTCCGATATCGAGAAGGTCATGCGCAACTGACGCGTCTGACACGGAGTATTGATGACATCAAGTAGACCGTATCTAATCCGCGCGCTTTACGAGTGGATCGTGGATAACGGGCTCACCCCCTATCTGTTGGTCAACGCCGAGCATGAAGGCCTGTTGGCCCCGATGGAATACGTGGACGCCGGCAAACTGGTGCTCAACGTGGCGCCGCGTGCGGTGCAGCACCTGACCATGGGGAATGAGGCCGTGGAGTTCTCCGCCCGGTTCGGCGGCGTGGCGCAGGAAGTGCGGGTGCCCGTGATGGCGGTGATGGCCATCTACGCCCGGGAGAACGGGCAGGGCATGCTCTTCGGCGAGGGCGACGAAGAGGGGGGCAACGGCACCCCGCCGGAGGGTGGTGGCCCCGAGGGTGATGGGCCCGACGGCCCGGACGGCGGCGGCCGCCCGAACCTGCGGGTGGTGAAGTAGGGCCGTCCGCAGGGTCCCGAACTGGTGGCGCCGGTCAGGCGCCGCCGAACAGGTGCTGGTCGATCAGGTCGCACAGACAGTGGATGGCCAGCAGATGCACCTCCTGGATCCGCGCCGTGGTATCGGACGGCACCCGGATCTCCACATCCCGCTCCCCCAGCAAACCAGCCATCGCGCCCCCGTCTTTCCCGCTCAATGCCACTACGGCCATGCCCCGTTCGTGGGCAGCGTTCACCGCGGCATTCACGTTAGCTGAGCTGCCGCTGGTGCTGATCGCCAGCAGCACGTCCTGCGGGTGGCCCAGGGCGCGGACCTGCTTGGAGAAGATCTCCTCGTAGCTGTAGTCGTTGGCAATCGAGGTCAGGGTGGAGCTGTCGGTGGTCAGGGCTACCGCCGGCAAGCCGGGGCGCTCCATCTCGAAGCGGTTGAGCAGTTCGGAGGAGAAGTGCTGCGCATCGCCTGCCGAGCCGCCATTGCCGCAGCTAAGGATCTTCCCCTCCGCCTGTAGCGCCTGGGCCATCAGGTGCCCGGCGTCGGCAATGCTCTCGGTCACGGCATCCATGGCCATCTGCTTGGTCCGGATGCTCTCGTGGAAGTGTTGGACGATGCGGTCATGCGGGTTCATGAAGACTCCGGAAGCTAACGACTCAGATGGGCGCAAGGTTAGCGTTCAGGCCGTTCCCTTGGCAATTGCCGCCCGCGGCGCTGGCCGGGGTCAGGGGGCGGCGCTGAAGGCGTTGCGCAGCCATTCCGGCTGGCCGTCCGCGGAGAAGGCGACGACATCGAACCGGCAGAGGGCCTGATGGGTAAGGCGGCGGGCCTGGAGCCAGTGGGCGGCCGCCCGGGCCAGCCGACGCTGTTTGCGCGGGGTGATGGACGCCAGCGGACCGCCGTAATCCGGGTTGCTGCGCACCCGGACCTCCACGAAGACCACGACGCCGCGATCGTCGCGCATGATCAGGTCGAGCTCGCCCGCACGGCAGCGGTAGTTCCGCTCGAGCAATGCCAGGCCCTGCGCCTGCAGGTAGGCGGCGGCTTGCGCCTCCCCGTCGGCGCCCACCCGCAGGTGCGGCGCGCGCGGCGTGGGTGTGCTCACAGGGTCAGCTCCTCCGCGGCCTCCTCGCGCAGCAACTCCGGGCCCTCACCGCCATAGCGGGCAGGCAGCAGGCCGCGGAGGATGCGCCCCCGCTCGTCCATTTCCAGCCGGCCGCTGAAGCCGTCGATGCGCTCGCCGCCCCGTTCCCGCAGCAGCTCCACGTAGGGGACAAGCCGGTAAGCGTCCACGCCCAGGGCGAACAGACGGCCATGGCTGGCCATGGGTTCGGGCCAGAGCTCCTCCAGGGTGGCACGGTCCAGGCCGTCGTCGGTCCGCACACCGGCGTTCAGCATCCACGGTGTTTCCATGAACAGCACGCCCTCCAGGTCGCTCCAGAGTTCCTGGTCCGGCTGGCTGGCGTGCATGTGCGAGGTGCCGAGCACCGGGAGGCCAACGCCCTGGTGGTAATGCAGCTGCGTCACCACCAGCCGTGCCTGCGGTGCGGTTGCACCCAGGAAGAGGAACTCCGCGTCCTGGCGCCGGCGGTCCACGTGCTCCACGCTGCGCTGCAGGGTGGAGCGCAGCTGGCGGGCGCGACGCTCTCCAATGTCCAGGTTCAGCAGCGCGCGCAATGGCTGGCTGTGGTCTGAACGGTCGGATTGGAACCGCTGCCGCTCCAGCACCTCGCCGCCCTCGGCCTCGAAGGCCTCGGTGAAGGCTTCGGCGAGCCGTTCACCCCAGTTGCCGTCGGGGACCAGCACCAGCGCGCGCTGCCAGCCCCTGTCGCGGGCGTGGCGCGCGGCCTCGGCGGCGTCGTCCTCCGGGGCCAGGCCAAACTGGTAGAGCCCGGGTATGCTCTCGATGCCGCGGGAGACCGTGTTCAGTGCCAGCACCGGGACCGGAAGGTCATCGGCGCGGGCCAGGGCGTCCACCTGGTCTTTTTCCAATGGGCCGATCACCAGGTCGGCGCCGTCCTCCACCGCCTGCCGGTACAGGGGGATGATCTCCTGGCCGGCGCTGTCCAGGATGCGGATGTCGGGGCCGCCACCGTCGCCGGCCAGGTGGGCGGCCATGATCCCGTCGCGGATGGCCTGGCCGGCGTCCGCCAGCGGGCCGCTCAGCGGCAGGAGCACGGCGATTTCCTCCGGCTCGATCACCCGTTCCCGGTACTCGCCGACGGTATGAGCCAGCACGTGGGGGCCGCCCGGGTGGTCGGGGAACTGGCGTTCCCAGCGGGCCAGGGCATCGTCCAGCTGGCGCGGCTCCAGGCGGTAGTTGCGCACCAGCCAGGCCAGTTCGATCCAGCCGCCCAGCCGGTCGGCGGAGACCGGGCGCCGGTCCTGCAGACTGCCCAGCGGAGCGTTGTCCAGCAGCGACCAGGTCTGTTCGTGATTGTGTTTCAGGGCCTGCTCATCCGACAGCCATTCACTGCGCTCCACCAGTGCCCGGGCGGCGTCCACCGGCAGGTCGAGTTGCTCCAGCGCCCCGGCCCTGACCTGGTAGTAGCGCTCGGCGAAGGCATCGGGTGGGGTCATGGGCTGAATGGTGCGCCAGGCGGACAGCACCTGACCGCTCGCGAGCTTCAGGCTTGCTTCCAGCAGCTGCTTGCGCGCCTCCTGGGTTTCGTCCAGGGAGACGTCCGCAAGGTCCTCCAGGTGGTCGCGTACCCGCGCCGTCTGGCCCATGTCAGCCTGCATCTCCGCCAGGCGCAGGGTCCAGGTGGCTGCCTCATCGTCCTCCGGCGCGGCCTCTAGGGCGGCCCGGAAATGCGCCTCGGCCGTTTCGGGGTCACCGCGGCGTGCGGCCTTTTCGCCGCGTTCGGCCTGCTCCCGGGCCGTTTCCGCCGGCGGGACTTCCGGCTCGGGCGCCGGCGGCTCCGGCGGCGCGCAGGCGTAAAGGAGGGTGGTGAGTAGCAGAACGGCTAGAAGGCGATAGCGCATGGTGATCATCTCTGGCCGGCGGGGTAGGCGGATCGGGTGCCGCGGACCGGCGCGGGCATGGTCCTTTGGGGGTGGAGCTGGTACAAAGCGTTCCCTGAGCCGAAAAGTATCATTACTGGGAGCTTGTCGTGTCAAACCTGCAGGGCACCCTTTTCGTGGTGGCGACACCCATCGGGAATCGTGGCGATATCAGCCAGCGCGCCCGCGAGGTGCTGGCCGGTGTGGCCGTGGTGGCGGCGGAGGACACCCGGCACACCGGTCAGTTGTTGGGTCATTACGGTATCCAGGCCCGCCTGGTGGCCGTGCACGAGCATAACGAGACCCGCCAGGTGCCCGGGTTGATCCAGCGGCTCCAGGGGGGCGAGGACGTCGCATTGGTCTCCGACGCCGGTACGCCGCTGGTGAGTGACCCCGGTTACCGGCTGGTCACGGCTTGTATCGACGCAGGGGTGCGGGTCAGCCCCGTACCCGGCCCCAGTGCCGTGATGGCAGCGTTGTCGGTGGCCGGGCTGCCCACCGATCGTTTCTGCTTCGAGGGGTTCCTGCCCGCCCGGCCGGGGCCGCGGCGCAAGGCCCTGGCGGCACTAGCCTCGGAGCCGCGTACGCTGGTGCTGTTGGAGGCCAGTCACAGGATCCTGGCCAGCCTCGGGGATATGGCAGAGGTCTTCGGCGGTGAGCGCCAGGCGGTGGTCGCCCGGGAATTGACCAAGACCTGGGAGACGGTGTTGCGCGGCCCGCTGGCAGCCCTGGTCCGGCAGGTGGAGGCGGACCCGGATCAGCGGCGCGGGGAGTTCGTGGTCATGCTGGCCGGTGCCCCCCCTGCGGTCAGTGACGACGCCGCCCTGCTGGCGGTGCTGGGCCCTCTGTTGGACGAGCTGCCGGTCAAGCGGGCGGCCAGGGTGGCGGCCAGGATCACCGGTGCCCCACGGAACCGGCTCTACCAGTTGGCGCTGGACCAGAAAGCCGCCGACGACGGCGCCTGATCTTGTCTGCGGGCGTTCCGGTGCCGCCGGGAACGCGGTACAATAGCGGCCGGAGTCGGCCGGACAGTCGCTGCCTTTTGGGTTTCAACGCCTGATCGGCGGAGGAAAGTCCGGGCTCCACAGGGCAGGGTGCCAGGTAACGCCTGGGGGGCGTGAGCCCACGGAAAGTGCCACAGAAAACAAACCGCCGATGGCCCTTCGGGGCACAGGTAAGGGTGAAAAGGTGCGGTAAGAGCGCACCGCGCGGCTGGCAACAGTTCGCGGCACGGTAAACCCCACCCGGAGCAAGACCAAATAGGGGAGCAATGGCGTGGCCCGCGCTGCTCCCGGGTAGGTTGCTAGAGGCAGGTGGTGACACCTGTCCCAGAGGAATGGCTGTCCTCGACAGAACCCGGCTTACAGGCCGACTCCACCCTTCTTTTTTCCGGGAAACTCCCCTTTCATTTTGGAAAGATTCCCGCTTATCAGCTGGTTAGGCGGTGATAGTTGGTGTGTTTTCTAATGCCTTCCTTGCAACCGGCTGATTAGTTTCCGGAAAACGATTACCCCCTTCCTGACCCTGTTATCCCACTTTGCTGTTCGTTCGTAACTGTCTGTTGCAAAAGGGATATTTCGCATCCTTTTGCCTTGACACCGGTTGATGGCGGTACCTATAGTGTCGAATTGTGGGCCGGGGTGGCAGAAAGTGGCAGAAAAAGGGATCCAGGGGGCGTAAAGAAAGCCGTGTTCAGGGGGGTCACACATCTCAATCTCGACGCCAAAGGGCGCATGGCGTTCCCGAGCCGTTATCGGGACCGCCTGATGGGCCTTTGCGAAGGCGAGGTGGTGGCTACCATCGACTACGAGTCCCCCTGCCTCATGCTGTATCCGCTTCCTGAGTGGGAGGTTCTGGAGCAGCAACTGGTCAAGCTGCCCACGCTCAATCCCCAGGCCCGGCGCCTGCAGCGCCTGCTGATCGGGCACGCCCACGATCTGCAGCTGGACGGCAGCGGCCGGGTGCTGCTGCCACAGCCGCTGCGGGACTACGCCGATCTGAACAAGAAGATCGTGCTGGTGGGCCAGGTCCACCGGTTCGAACTCTGGGACGCCGACGCCTGGGAGCAGGCGCGCACCGACTGGCTGCAGGAGGCCCGCGAGGAAGGCACCCCCGAGGAACTGGGGGGGTTGACGCTGTGAGTGGCGGGCCGGCAGCTGATGCGCACCGCCCGGTCCTGCTGGACGAGGCCCTGGAGGCCCTGGCAATCCGCCCGGATGGCCTCTACGTGGATGGCACGTTCGGTCGCGGCGGCCATGCCGCCCGCATCCTGGATCGGCTGGGAGCGGAAGGGCGGCTCTGGTTGGTGGACCGGGATCCGGATGCCATCGCCGTCGCCAGGGCGCAATTCGGCGGTGACCCCCGGTGCACCATCTGCCATTGCCGTTTCGACGAGTTGCCGGTGCGGCTGGAGCAGGCGGGGCTCATGGGACAGATCAACGGCCTGCTGCTGGACCTGGGCGTCTCATCGCCGCAGCTGGACGAGGCCGGGCGGGGCTTCAGTTTCATGCGCGAGGGCCCGCTGGACATGCGGATGGATACCAGCGCGGGTGAAACCGCGCGGGAGTGGCTGGCCCGGGTGGACGAAAAGACCCTGGCCGGCGTGCTCAAGACATACGGCGAGGAGCGCTACAGCCGGCGCATCGCCCGGGCCGTGATCCGGGCCCGTGACGAGGAGGCGCTGCCGGAGACCACCGGCGAGCTGGCGGCGCTGATCGCCGAGGCCGTGCCGGGGCGGCCGGAGCCGGGTAAGCACCCGGCCACCCGCAGCTTTCAGGCGCTGCGCATAGCCATTAACGGCGAACTGGAGGCGTTGGACGGTCTGCTGGACCGGGTTTGCGACCTGCTGGCGCCCGCGGGGCGGTTCGTGGCGATCAGCTTCCATTCGCTGGAGGACCGCCGGGTGAAACGCTACATCCGCAAGCACGCCACCGTGGGCGATCTGCCACCCAGTGTCCCGGTGGTGCCCGAGGCACTGCAGCCCCGGTTGCGCAGTGTCGGCAAGGCGGTGCGGGCCAGCGAAGCGGAGCGGTCCGAAAACCCCCGGGCGCGCAGCGCGGTAATGCGGGTAGCGGAGCGACGGGCATGACCCGCGGGGTCGAACTGCTGCTGTGCGCCCTGTTGCTGGCGGCCGTTATGGCCTCGGCGTTGGGGGTGGCCTGGAGCAAGCACCAGCACCGCAGCTTGTTCATGGAACTGCAGGGGCTGTCGGCAGAGGCCGATCACCTCAACGTCGAATGGGGCATGTTGCAACTGGAACAAGGCACCTGGGCCGGCCATGGCCGGGTGGAACGGGTGGGACAGGAGCGCCTGGACATGGTCATGCCCGGTCGGGAAGACACCATCATCATTCGCCCCTGAGGGGCAGGGAGTAGCACCATCGTGAACCGGCGAGCGCAAGAACACGCCCAGCCCGAGGTTGCCGTCTGGCGCCTGGGCGTGGTGGCGCTCGCCTTCGTGGTGCTGGTGGCGGCCCTCGCCTGGCGCACCGTGGAGCTCCAGGTGCTCGACCGGCAGTTCCTGCAGACCCAGGGGGAGGCGCGGCAGATGCGCACCCGCAGCATGCCTGCCCACCGCGGGGTTATCACGGACCGCCACGGCGAGCCGCTGGCCATCAGCTCCCCGGTGGACTCGGTCTGGGCGGATCCGGGCCAGTTGCGGGAACACCCGGAGGCGATCGGGCAACTGGCCGACATCCTGGGGCTGTCCCCGGTCGCACTCAGGCAGCGCCTGGAGGCGCGCCCCGGCAGTGAGTTTGCCTGGATTCGTCGCCACGTGACGCCGGACCTGGCCGAGGGGGTGCGTCAGGCGGGCCTGCCCGGCGTCGCCCTGCAGCAGGAGTACCGGCGCTTCTACCCCTCGGGCGAGGTCAGCGCCCACCTGCTGGGCTTCACCAACATCGACGATCAGGGGCAGGAGGGGCTGGAGCTCACCTACGACGCCTGGTTGCGGGGTGAGCCGGGCCGCAAGCGCGTCATCCAGGACCGGCTGGGCCGGGTGGTGGAGGATGTGGAACTGCTGCGCGAGCCCCGGGCCGGCCGTGACCTGGCGCTCAGCGTTGACCGTCGCCTCCAGTACCTGGCCTACCGCGAGCTCAAGCGCGCGGTCCGGGAGCACGAGGCGGTGAGCGGCTCGCTCGTGCTGCTGGACATCCAGTCGGGTGAGGTGCTGGCGATGGTCAACCAGCCGGGCTTCAACCCGCACCGCCGGCACGAGATCGGCAACGGGATCCAGCGCAACCGCGCCATCATCGACACCTACGAGCCCGGTTCGCTGATCAAACCGTTCACCGCCATGGCCGCCATGCAGGCCGGGGTCGCGCAGCCCGACACCTCGTTGGCTACCAGCCCCGGTACCCTGCGCGTGGGCCGGCATACCATCCGGGACATCCGCGATTACGGCGAGATCGACGTCACCACCATGTTGCAGAAGTCCAGCAACGTGGGCGCCGTGCGCCTGGCGCTGGACATGGACGAGGAAGCGCTCTGGGGGCTGCTGCTGCAGATGGGCTTCGGCAGCAGCACCTTCGTGGGCTTCCAGGGCGAGGCTACTGGCAGCGTCAGCAGCATCCCCCCGCGCGACGAGGTTCAGCAGGCCACCCTCTCCTTCGGCTACGGGCTGAGCGCTACCCCGCTGCAGATCGCCCGGGCCTACGCGACACTGGCCGCCGACGGTGTCCAGCGCCCGGTCACGCTGCTGAACCGCAACGGCCAGGCGCCGGACGAAGAGGAGCAGGTCCTGGAACCGCGGTTCGCGCGCCAGGTGCTCGAGATGCTCGAGACCGTGACCCTGCCCGGTGGCACCGGGACCCGCGCCGCCGTGCCCGGTTACCGGATCGCCGGCAAGACCGGTACCGTGCGAAAGGCCGGCGCCACCGGCTACGGGGAGGATGACGGCTATATCGCGATGTTCGCCGGAGTGGCACCGGTGAGTGCGCCGCGTCTGGCGATGGTGGTGCTGGTGGACGAGCCCAGCCGGGGCGGCTACTACGGCGGCCAGGTCGCTGCTCCCGTCTTCGGCCAGGTCATGGCCGGGGCCCTGCGACTGCTTAACATCGCGCCCGACGGCGAGGCCACGCCCGAGGGCATGATCGTCGCCGGCGGGGAGGCGCGGCCATGACCCGGCTCAAGGCGCTGCTGCAACCCTGGCTGCCCCTGTCCGACGGCGATGACCGCCCGGTCAGCGGGCTGGCAGTGGACAGCCGGGACATCGAGCCCGGCTTCGTCTTTGTGGCACTCCGGGGTACCCGCCACCACGGGCTGGACTACCTCCGGGGTGCGCTGGAGGCCGGCGCGCGGGCCGTGCTCTGGGAGCCGGCCGACGACGCCGCCCCCACCGAGGCCGACAAGGCCCTGGCGGAGCAGGCCGGCGCACCCCTGGTGCAGGTGCCGGACCTTGCCCGCCGCCTGGGACATATCGCCGCCCGGTTCTACGACGAGCCCGCTACCCGGCTGCGCATGGTAGGTGTCACCGGCACGGACGGGAAGACCTCGGTGAGCCAGTTCCTGGCCCAGGTGCTGGACGGTAAGAGCAACCGCTGCGCGGTGATCGGCACCCTAGGCAGCGGTTACCCCGATGACCTGCACCCCGGCAGTCACACCACCCCCGACGCGGTCAGCCTGCAGCGCACCCTGGCCCGCTTGCGGGACGAGGGCGCGGGCCAGGTGGCCATGGAGGTCTCCTCGCACGCCCTGGACCAGTACCGGGTCGCGGGCATCCCCTTCCACACGGCGGTGCTTACCAACCTGGGTCGCGATCACCTGGACTACCACGGCGACTTGCGCAGTTACGCGCGGGCCAAGTCGCGGCTGTTCGGGGTGCCGGACCTGCGCTACGCGGTGCTCAACCTGGACGACGCCTTCGGTCAGCGGGTCTACCGGGCCCTGCCGGCGCACGTACGGCCGCTGGGCTACAGTCTGGCCGGCCACGAGCAGGCGCAGGTGCTGGGCAGCCAGCTGGATCTCCAGCCCGATGGCATCCACATGACCGTGCGCACCGACTGGGGCGACGAGGCCGTGCGGGTACCGCTGCTGGGTGCCTTCAACGCGGCCAACGTGCTGGCGGTCATCGGGGCGGCCCTGACCATGGGCATGAAGATGCCGGAGATCGCCCAACGGTTGCGTCACCTGCACCCGGTGCCGGGCCGGATGGAGCGTTTCGCCCGCAAGGGCCGGGCCACGGTGATCGTTGACTACGCCCACACCCCGGCCGCCCTGCGCGGGGCGCTGGAGGCCGTGCGCGCCCACTTCCCGGGCGCGGTCTGGCTGGTGTTCGGCTGCGGCGGCGACCGGGACCGGGGCAAGCGGCCGCTGATGGGCGAGGCGGCGGCGGAGCTGGCCGACCACGTGGTCCTGACCGACGACAACCCGCGCCTCGAGGACCCGGCGCAGATCATCGCGGATATCCGCCAGGGCGGCGTCGGGCGGGGCTGGAAGGTTCAGCGGGACCGGGAGCAGGCGATCCGGCATGCCATCGGCCGGGCCGCCGAAGGCGACGTGGTCCTGGTGGCCGGCAAGGGGCACGAGACGGTGCAACAGATTGCCGGGCGCACGCTGCCGTTCAGTGACCGCGTGGCCGTCCGCCTGGCGATGGACGAGGAGGGGGCATGAGCCGATTCACCCTGCAGGACGTGGCCGAATGGACCGGAGGCACCCGCCACGGCGACGCCGTCACGGTGGGCGAAGTCGGGCTGGACAGCCGCAGCCTGTCAGCCGGTGGCCTGTTCGTGGCCATGATCGGGACGCGGGTGGATGGCCACGAATTCGTGGCGGACGCCGCGGCCCGCGGGGCGGCGGCCGCGCTGGTGGAGCGGGCCGGTGACTGGCCCCTCCCCGTGGTCCAGGTGGCCGACAGCCGGGCCGCGCTGCAGCGCTTGGGCCGGGCCTGGCGCCGCCGGATGCCGGCGCGGGTGGTGGGTATCACCGGCAGCAACGGCAAGACCACGGTCAAGGAGATGGTCGCAGCCATCCTGGCCCGGCGGGGCGCCACCCTGGCCACCCGGGGGAACCTGAACAACGAACTCGGGGTCCCTCTGACGTTGCTGCGTCTCGATCGCGGCCACCGCTTCGCCGTGGTGGAGATGGGGGCGAGTGCGCCGGGCGAGATCGCCGAACTGGCCGCGTTGGCCGAGCCGGAGATCGGGGTCGTGACCAATGCCGGTCCCGCCCACCTGGAGGGTTTCGGTGACCTGGACGGGGTGGCGCGCAGCAAAGGCGAATTGTTTGCCGGGCTACCGGCCGACGGCATTGCGGTGGTCAACGCGGACGACCCCAGGGCGGGGATATGGCGCGACCTGGTGGGTGAGCGCCGCTGCCTGAAGTTCGGGCGCGGCGCCGATGCCGATGTGCTTGCCCTGGGTGAGACCGGTCGCGGCCACTTCGAACTGCAGGTGCCCGGGGGCCGCCATCCCGTGCGCCTGCCGCTGCCCGGCGGCCACAACGTGATGAATGCGCTGGCCGCCGCTGCCGTGGCGGTGGCCTTGGAGGTTCCGTTGGGCGACATCGTGGCCGGGCTGGAGGCCTGCACCGGTGTCGCCGGGCGGCTGCAGTGGCGCACCGGGCGGGAGGATTGCCGGGTGCTGGACGACACGTACAACGCCAACCCTGCCTCGCTGCAGGCGGCGCTGGACGTTCTCGCTGCCGAACACGGCGAGCGCTGGCTGGTGCTGGGCGATATGGGCGAGCTGGGCGCTGGCGCGGCCGAGATGCACGCCCGCGCCGGCGAGGCCGCCCGGGCCGCCGGGGTGCACCGGGTGTTTACCCTGGGCAGCCTGGCGGAGGAGGCCACCCGCAGCTTCGGTGACGGGGGCCGGCATTTCGAGGATGCGGACAGTCTGCAGGCCGCCCTGTGCGCCGACCTGTCCGCCGAGGTGCGCGTGCTCGTGAAGGGCTCGCGTTTCATGGATATGGATCGCATTGTCGCCGCACTGGCCGGCGACGATGAGCAAGCGGGGGAAAGCTGAGTGCTGTATCACCTGGCCATGGCGCTGGAAGGCGTTTATTCCGGTTTCAACGTCTTCCAGTATCTGACATTCCGCACCATCCTGGGCGTGCTGACCGCGCTCGGGATTGCGCTGCTGGTGGGGCCGGCCGTCATCCAGCGCCTGGTCGAGCACCAGATCGGCCAGCAGGTGCGCGACGACGGGCCCCAGAGCCACCTCTCCAAGGCGGGCACTCCCACCATGGGCGGCGCGCTGATCCTGGTGGCCATCGCCGTGGCCACCCTGCTGTGGTCGGACCTGACCAACCGGTACGTCTGGGTGGTGCTGCTCACCACCCTGGCCTTCGGTCTCATCGGTGGCGTGGACGACTACCGCAAGCTGGCCCTGGGCAACAGCAAGGGGTTGTCGGCCCGGGCGAAGTTCTTCTGGCAGACGGTGGTGGCGCTGATCGCCGCGGTCTTCCTGTTTACCACCGCCCAATCGCCGGTGGAGACCAGTCTGATCCTGCCCCTGTTCAAGGACGTGGTGCTGCCGCTCGGGCTGCTCTTCATCCCGCTGGTGTGGCTGGTGGTGGTGGGCTCGTCCAACGCGGTGAACCTCACCGACGGCCTCGACGGCCTGGCCATCCTGCCCTCGGTGCTGGTGGCCGGCGGGCTGGCGGTCTTCGCCTACGCCACCGGGCACGCGGTGTTCGCCGACTACCTGGGTATCCCCTTCGTGGCGGGGGCCGGCGAGGTGGTGGTCTTCTGCGGGGCGCTGATCGGCGCCGGCCTCGGCTTTCTCTGGTTCAACACCTACCCGGCGCAGGTGTTTATGGGCGACGTGGGCGCCCTGGCCCTGGGCGCGGCGCTGGGCATCCTGGCGGTGGTGGTGCGGCAGGAGCTGGTGCTGCTGATCATGGGCGGGGTGTTCGTCATCGAGACCCTGTCGGTGATGCTGCAGGTGGCCTCCTACAAGCTCACCGGGCGGCGCATCTTCCGCATGGCGCCGCTGCACCACCACTTCGAACTCAAGGGCTGGCCCGAACCCCGGGTCATCGTGCGTTTCTGGATCATCACCGTGGTGCTGGTGCTGGTCGGTCTGGCGATGTTGAAGGTGCGCTGATCATGCAGACGGCGGAACGGCAAACGGGCTACAGCGTGGTGGTGGGGCTCGGCCTCACCGGGCTGGCCTGTGCCCGTTTCCTGGCCCGGCGTGGTGTGTCCGTGCAGGTCATCGACAGCCGGGCCGAGCCGCCGGAGTACGCCGCGCTGCAGCGCGAATGCCCCGACGTGCCGGTGCACACCGGCGGCTTCGATGCCGGGCTGCTCCGGGGCGCGCGCGAGGTGGTGGTCAGCCCGGGTGTGAGCCTGCGGACCCCGGCGTTGGCAGAGGCTGCCGACGCGGGAGTGCCGCTAATCAGCGAGATCGAACTCTTTGCCCGCCACGCCGCGGCCCCGGTGGTGGCGATCACCGGCTCCAACGGCAAGAGCACCGTGACCACGCTGGTCGGTCTAATGGCCGAGGCCGCGGGCCGGAACGTCGCGGTGGGCGGCAACCTGGGCACCCCGGCGCTGGCCCTGCTGGACGCGGATACTACGCCGGACGCCTACATCCTGGAGTTGTCCTCCTTCCAGCTGGAGACGACCCACAGTCTGGCCCCGCAGGTGGCCACGGTGCTCAATATCAGCGCCGATCACATGGACCGCCACGGCAGCCTGGCTGCCTACGCCGAGGCCAAGGCGCGGGTGTTCCATGGCGATGGGGTGCAGGTACTCAACCTGGACGACCCGGTGGTGGCGGCGATGGCGCGCCCGGGGCGGCCGGTGTTGGGCTTCAGCCTGGCGCAGTGCCCGGAGCAGGGCGCCGGGGTGGCCGAGCACGACGGCACCCAGTGGCTGGTGCTGAACGGCGAGCCGGTGATGCCTGCGGCGGCTTTGCGCCTACCGGGGCAGCACAATCGGGCCAATGCGCTGGCCGCGCTTTGCCTGGGCTACGGGCTGGGACTGCCGGTGGCCGCCATGGCCGAGGCGCTGCGCCGCTTCCCGGGACTGCCCCACCGCACCGAGTGGGTGGCCGAGCACGCCGGGGTGCGTTGGTACAACGACTCCAAGGGCACCAATGTCGGCGCCGCCGTCGCCGCGGTCCGCGGCCTGGACGGCCCGGTGGTGCTGATCGCCGGCGGTGAGGGCAAGGGCGCGGACTTCCAGCCGCTCGCCGATGCCCTGGCCGACAAGGGGCGCGCAGCCGTGCTCATCGGCCGGGATGCCCCGCTGCTGGCGGGGGCGCTGGAAGGCGCACTCCCGGTGGAGCGGGCCGCGGACATGACCGATGCGGTAAGGCGCGCCGCCCGTCTGGCGCAGGCCGGCGACGCGGTGTTGCTCTCCCCGGCCTGCGCCAGCTTCGACATGTTCCAGGGGTTCGCCCACCGGGGCGAGGTCTTCCGCGCCGCCGTGCAGGAGGTGGCCCATGGCTGAGCTCCTGCAACGCGTCCGCCTTGACTGGGGGCAGACCGGCAGCCTGCGCTGGGCCCTGCTGGACTGGCACCTGCTGTTCGCGGTGCTGGCTGTGGCCGGCCTCGGCCTGGTGATGGTGGGCTCCGCCTCGGTGTCCATCGCCGAGGGGGTCACCGGCAACCCGTTCTTTTACCTCAACCGGCAGGCCGCCTTCATGGCCGTGGCGTTGCTGGCGGGTGTGGTGGTCCTGCATGTCTCTCTGGACCAGTTTTACCGCGCCGGGCCGGTGTTGCTGGTGCTCGGCTTCCTGCTGCTGGTGGCGGTGCTGATCCCGGGTGTCGGCCGTGAGGTGAACGGCGCTACCCGCTGGATTCCGCTGGGGGTGATCAACCTGCAGGTGGCGGAGGTGGCCCGGATCTGTTTCATCATCTACCTGGCCGGCTACTGCGTGCGGCGCTACGCGGAACTGCCCAACACCAACGGCGCCTTCGCCATCCCGCTGGCCGTCTTCTCGTTCGCTGCCTTCCTCCTGCTGGCCCAGCCCGATTTCGGCACCGCGCTGGTGCTCATGGTGACGGCGCTGGCCGTGCTCTTCCTGGCGGGCGCCTCCCTCTGGCGGATCGCCGTGCTGGGGCTGATGCTGGCCGGTGCCGCATGGCTGCTGATCGTCGGCTCGCCCTATCGTTGGCAACGGTTGACTACCTTCACCGACCCGTGGGCGGATCCCTTCAACGCCGGCTTCCAGCTCACCCAGTCGCTGATCGCCATCGGTCGCGGGGAGTGGTTTGGCGTAGGGCTGGGGAGCAGCGTGCAGAAGCTCTTTTACCTCCCCGAGGCCCACACCGACTTCCTGTTCGCGGTGCTGGCCGAGGAGCTGGGCCTGCTGGGGGTGGTCGCCGTGGTGGCCCTGTTCGCCTACATCGTCTGGCGCGGGCTGCACATCGGCCTGGCCAGCCTCCGCGCGGGCCGGCCTTTCGGTGGCTACCTGGCCTGGGGCCTGACCATCAGCATCGGCCTGCAGGCCTTTATCAACATGGCGGTGACCATGGGGCTGCTGCCCACCAAGGGGCTGACGTTGCCGCTGATGAGTTACGGGGGCAGCAGCCTGATCATGACCTGTATCGCGCTGGCGCTGATCCTGCGGGTGGACTACGAGTGCCGCCTGGCCGCCCTGAACCCGCCCCGGCCGCGCAAGCGTCCCTCAGGGAGGGCCCGCCCATGACCGCACCCGTCCTGATCATGGCCGGTGGCACCGGTGGCCACGTCTTCCCCGCGCTGGCGGTGGCCGAACGGCTGCGCGAGCAGGGTGTGCCGGTGGTGTGGCTGGGCACCCGACAAGGCCTGGAGGCCCGCGTGGTACCCGAGGTGGACATCCCCATCGAGTGGCTCCGGGTCCGCGGGCTGCGGGGCAATGGCCTGCGCGGCTGGTTGGCGGCCCCTTTCGTGTTGCTGCGGGCCCTGGGGCAGGCGTTGTCGGTGCTTCGCCGGCACAAGCCGCGGGCGGTACTCGGCATGGGGGGCTACGCTGCCGGCCCGGGGGCGGTGGCCGCCTGGCTCACTCGTCGGCCGCTGATCATCCACGAGCAGAATGCCGTGGCCGGCCTGACCAACCGACTGCTCGGCCGCTTGGCGCGGCGGGTGCTCACCGGTTTCCCGGGGCTTCTCCCGGAGCGGGGCGGCGAGCACGTAGGCAATCCGGTGCGCGCGGCGATCAGCCGGGTGCCGGGGCCGGCCGAGCGCGGCTTGGGTGAGCGCCGGCCCCTGCGCCTGATGGTGGTGGGGGGCAGCCTGGGGGCGTTGGCGTTGAACAGCACGGTACCGGCCGCGCTGGCACGGCTGGCACCGGAGGAGCGGCCCGAGGTCCGGCACCAGGCCGGTGAGCGCACGCTGCAGCAGGCGCGCGAGGCCTATGACCAGGCCGGGGTGACGGTCGACCTGCTGCCGTTCATCGACGACATGGCGGCGGCCTGGGCCTGGGCGGACCTGGTGATCTGCCGGGCCGGGGCCCTGACCGTGGCCGAGCTGGAGGCGGTGGGGGTGCCCGCCATCCTGGTCCCGCTCCCCGGGGCGGTGGACGACCACCAGACCGCCAATGCGCGCCAGTTCGTGGAGGCGGGCGCCGGCGTCCTGCTGCCGCAGCAGGCGCTCAGCGCCCAGCGCCTGGCGCTGGAACTCAAGACCCTGTTGGCCGACCCGCAACGCCTGCAGCGCATGGCCGCATGCGCGCGCGAGCTGGGGCGGCCGGACGCCGCGGCCACCGTGGCGCGGATCTGCCTGGAGGAGGCCCGATGAGCAACGGTGACATGAGCCCGGCCCACACCCGCCCGGACGCCTTTGGCCGTGTCCGCCAGCTGCACTTCGTCGGTATCGGCGGTGCGGGCATGGGCGGTATTGC
Source organism: Alkalispirillum mobile (assembly GCF_003664325.1). NCBI lineage: Bacteria > Pseudomonadati > Pseudomonadota > Gammaproteobacteria > Chromatiales > Ectothiorhodospiraceae > Alkalispirillum > Alkalispirillum mobile. Next base: position 108,093 of record NZ_RCDA01000005.1, on the reverse strand, counting down.
CGAGGTATTGCACAACCTGGGCTTCACCGTGACCGGCTCCGACCTCAAGGAGAACGCCATCACCCGGCGGTTGAGCGGGCTGGGCGTGCAGGTGGTCTTCGGCCACGAAGCCGGGCACGTGGCGGGTGCCGACGCGGTGGTGGTCTCCAGCGCGGTGAAGGAGGACAACCCCGAGGTGCAGGCCGCCCGCGAACACCGCATCCCGGTGGTGCGCCGGGCCGAGATGCTCGCGGAGCTGATGCGCTTTCGCTACGGCATCGCCGTGGCCGGCACCCACGGCAAGACCACGACCACCAGCCTGGTGGCCAGCGTGCTGGCCGAGGGCGAGCTGGACCCCACCTACGTGATCGGCGGCCGGCTCAACAGCTCCGCCAGCCACGCCCGCCTGGGCAGTGGTCGCTACCTGGTGGCCGAGGCGGACGAGAGCGACGCGTCCTTCCTGCACCTGAAGCCGATGATGGCGGTGGTCACCAACATCGACGCCGATCACCTGGAGACCTACGGCGGCGATTTCGACCAGCTGCGCCACACCTTTGATGAGTTCCTGCACCACCTGCCCTTCTACGGGCTGGCGGTGCTCTGCCACGACGACCCGGTGCTGCGCGACCTGGGCCCGGAGATCGCACGCCAGGTGCGCAGCTACGGCTTTGCCGAAGACGCCGACTTGCGCGCCGTGGATATCCAGCAGCAGGGTCGGCGCACGAGCTTTACCGTGGTGGACGGCGACGAGACCTTCCCGGTGGAGGTGAACCTGCCCGGACGGCACAACGTGCAGAACGCCCTGGCCGCCATTGCCGTGGCCCGGGAGCTGCACGTGGACGTGCCGGCCATCCAGCGCGCGCTGAAGCGCTTCCAGGGCATCGGTCGCCGCTTCCAGGACCACGGCACGCTGCAGTTCGGCGACGCCCGCGTGAACCTGGTGGACGACTACGGCCACCACCCCCGCGAGATCGCCGCCACGCTCAAGGCGGTGCGCGATGGCTGGCCGGGCCGGCGGGTACTGGTGGTCTTCCAGCCCCACCGCTACAGCCGCACCCGCGACCTGTTCGAGGACTTCGCACGGGTGCTGGCCGAGGCCGACGCTCTGGTGGTCACGGAGGTCTTCGCCGCCGGTGAGGCCCCGGTGGCCGGGGCCACCGGCCGCAGCCTGTGCGCGGCAATCCGCGCCCGCGGCCAGGTCAACCCGGTGTTTGTCGAGACCCTGGACGAACTGGAGACCCTGCTGCCGAGGGTGGCGCAGGACGGGGACCTGGTGCTGACCCTGGGTGCCGGCAGTATTGGCGGCGCGGCCGCGGAGCTGGCCCGCCGCCACGGCGTGGAGGATGCCGAATGATGGCCGCCGAACGCCGCATACAGCCGGGTGAACTGCGCCACTGGGAGCCCATGGCGCGCTACACCTCGTGGCGAGCGGGTGGGCCGGCGGAGCGGCTCTACCGCCCGGCCGGTCGCGACGACCTGGTGGCCTTCCTGCAGCGCCTGCCGGAGGACGAGCCGCTCTTCTGGTGCGGGCTGGGCAGCAATCTGCTGGTGCGCGAGGGCGGCCTGCGCGGGACGGTCATCCTCACCCAGGGCGGGTTGGACACCCTGCGGGTCGATGGCGAGCAGGTGTATGCAGAGGCGGGCGTGGCCTGCGGGCGGCTCTCCCGCTACTGCATCCGGCAGGGTCTGGCCGGGGCGGAGTTCTTCGCCGGTATCCCCGGAACGCTGGGCGGTGCGCTGGCCATGAATGCCGGCGCCTTCGGCGGCGAGACCTGGTCGCGCGTGCGCCGGGTGGAGACGGTGGACCGGCGCGGCACCCTGCGCCGGCGCGGGCCGGAGGATTACCAGGTGGGCTACCGGCACGTTATCGGGCCCGAGGGCGAGTGGTTCATCGCCGCGTTGCTGGATCTGGCACCCGGCGACGCCGTGGCGATGAAAGCGCGGGTCAAGGCGCTGTTGAGCCAACGCAACCGCACCCAGCCTATCGGCGAACCCAGCTGCGGGTCGGTGTTCCGCAACCCGCCCGGCGATCATGCGGCCCGGCTGATCGAGGCCGCCGGGCTCAAGGGGCGGCGTTGCGGCGGGGCGCAGGTCTCGGAGCGCCACGCCAACTTCATCATCAACACCGGCGGGGCGCGCCCCGCCGATATCGAGGCACTGATCGACCAGGTGCAAGCCGAGGTCGCCCGCCAGCACGGGGTGACGCTGGTGCCCGAGGTGCACGTGGTCGGGGAGAGGCAGTCATGAGCAGCGAACAGGCGGCGGCAATGGGCCGGGTGGCGGTACTGATGGGGGGCGATTCCGCCGAGCGCGAGATCTCCCTGATCAGTGGCCGGGCGGTGTTCGAGGCGCTGCAGCGGCGCGGCGTGGATGCCGTCGCCGTGGACACCGCGGAGGTGCCGCTCTCGGACCTGGCCGGGTTCGACCGCGCCTTCATCGCGCTGCACGGGCGCGGCGGCGAGGACGGGGTTATCCAGGGGGCGCTGGAGGCGCTGGGCGTGCCCTACACCGGCAGTGGCGTGCTCGGTTGCGCCATCGGCATGGACAAGTGGCGCACCAAGCTGCTCTGGCGCGGGGCCGACCTGCCGGTGCCGCCGGGGGCGCTGCTGCGGCCGGAGACCAACCAGCAGGCGCTGGTGGGCAGTGTCGGCCTGCCGCTGATGATCAAGCCCGCCCACGAGGGCTCCAGCATCGGTATGGCCCGGGTGGAGCGGCTGGAGGACCTGGAGACCGCCCGCGCCGAGGCCGCCCGCTTCGACGACCTGGTGCTGGCAGAGCGCTGGATCGACGGCCAGGAGTACACCGTGGCGATCCTCGGTGAAGAGGCACTGCCCGCGATCCGGTTGGAGACGCCGCGCGGCTTCTACGACTTCGAGGCCAAGTACCGCAGCGGCGACACCTGCTACCACTGCCCGGCCGGCCTGGACGAGGCCGAGGAGCAGCAGATCCGGCAGCTGGCGCTGGACGCCTTCCGGGTGGCGGGGGCCAGTGGCTGGGGCCGGGTGGACCTGATGCGGGACCGGCAGGGCCGTTTCTGGCTGCTGGAGATCAACACTATCCCCGGCATGACTGACCACTCGCTGGTGCCCATGGGCGCGAAGGCGGTAGGGATCGATTTCGACGAGCTCTGCTGGCGGATCCTGCTGGACAGCCGCCGGCGGGAGGTGGTGCGGCCATGATGCACCCGGCCACAGCACCCCGCTACCCGGCCACAGGGGGCGCCCCGCGCCAACGCGGCAGCGCCGTGTTGGGGTGGGCGGCCGGCGCGGCGGCGCTGCTGTTGGCCCTGGCCGGTGGCAGTGCGGCCCTGGAACAACTGCGCAGCGGCGACTGGTTCCCGTTGCAGACGGTGCGGCTGGACAGCGCGGTGCAGTACTTGGACCCGGCCGACCTGGAGGAGGCGCTGGATCCGTTCCTGGACCGCGGCATGTTCGGGCTGGACGTCACCGGCATGCGCCGCGCCGCCGAGCAACTGCCTTGGGTGGCGAGCGCCTCCGTGCGGCGGGTGTGGCCGGACACGGTGGAACTGAGCATCCGCGAGCAGGCGCCGCTCGCCCGCTGGGGTGACTCGGCACTGATCAACCGGCAGGCGGAGGTGTTCCGGCCCCATCCGGACAGCTTCCCGGGCGACCTGCCCCGGCTGGTGGGCGTGTCCGGCCACGAGGAGGAACTGGTGGCCGGCTACCGGCAACTGGCCCGCCGATTCGCCTCGGTCGGTTTCGAGCTGGCCGTACTGGAGCGGGATGCGCGCGGTGCGTGGCGGGCGGAGCTGCTGCCCGAGGGTGATGACGAGGGCGAGCGATCCGTCCACCTGGAAATGGGCCGGGACCAGCTGGAGGCGCGGGTAGCCCGCTTCCTGGAGGCCTGGCCGCTGATCGCGCGCGAGCAGTCGCGCGAATTGGCCAGTGCCGACCTGCGTTACCCGAACGGTTTCGCGCTGGGCTGGCGGGACGCCGACACGGCAACCGAATAGAGCGACAGACAGGGAACTGACACGGCATGACGAAAAAGTCCGAGCGCAAGATGCTGGTAGGGCTGGATATCGGGACCTCCAAGGTGGTCGCCATCGTGGGCGAGGCCGGGGAGGACGGTGAGATCGAGGTGGTGGGCATCGGCTCCCATCCCTCCACCGGCCTCAAGAAGGGGGTGGTGGTGAATATCGAGTCCACCGTCCAGTCGGTGCAGCGCGCCGTGGAAGAGGCCGAGCTGATGGCCGGCTGCGAGATCCACTCGGTCTACGTGGGCATCTCCGGCAGCCACATCAAGAGCATGAACTCCCACGGCATGGTGGCCATCAAGGACCGGGAGGTGACCCAGAGCGACCTGGACCGGGTGTTGGACGGCGCCCGTGCGGTGGCCATCCCGGCGGACCAGCGCATCCTGCACGTGCTGCCGCAGGAGTTCGTCATCGACAACCAGGAGGGCATCCGCGACCCGCTGGGCATGTCGGGCGTGCGGCTGGAGGCGCGGGTGCACATGGTCACCGGCGCGGTCTCCGCCGCCGAAAACATCACCAAGTGCGTCCGTCGCTGCAACCTCGACGTGGACGACGTGGTGCTCCAGCAACTGGCCTCGGCCCAGGCGGTGCTTACCGAGGATGAGCGCGAGCTGGGGGTCTGCCTGGTGGATATCGGCGGCGGTACCACCGACATCGCCGTGTTCACCGGCGGTGCCATCCGGCACACGGCGGTAATCCCCATCGCCGGCCACCAGGTGACCAACGACATCGCCGTGGCCCTGCGGACGCCGACGCAGCACGCCGAGGAGATCAAGGTGAAGTACGCCTGCGCCCTGTCGCAGCTGGCCAACCCGGAGGAGAGCATCGAGGTGCCCTCCGTGGGTGACCGGCCGCCCCGGCGACTCTCCCGGCAGTCCCTGGCGGCGGTGGTGGAGCCCCGCTACGAGGAGTTGCTCGGGCTGGTGCAGGCGGAACTGCGGCGCAGTGGTTTCGAGGACCTGATCCCTGCGGGCGTGGTGCTCACCGGGGGCAGTTCCAAGATGGAGGGCGTGGTGGACCTGGCCGAGGAGGTCTTCCATCTGCCCGTTCGCGCGGCCAGTCCCACCCGGGTTACCGGGCTGTCGGACGTGGTGCGCAACCCCATTTATTCCACCGGCGTGGGGTTGCTGGTCTACGGCGCCCGCCACGAGGGCAAGCCGGTGCTCGCTGATCTGAGTGAGGAGGGCGGTATGCGCGCACTGTGGGCACGTATGAAGAGCTGGTTCCAGGGCAATTTCTGATTTCAGGGTGAAACCGGGCCGGCAGCGGTCCGGGCAAGACACGGGTTTCTGCAATTTTCAGTTTTCGGACCAAAACGGTCTCAGGAGGATAGCGCCATGTTTGAACTGATGGACAACGTCAACCAGAACGCGGTGATCAAAGTGGTCGGTGTCGGTGGTGGCGGCGGTAACGCCGTCCAGCACATGGTGGCGGCCGACATCGAGGGCGTGGAATTCATCTGCGCCAACACGGACGCCCAGGCACTGCAGAACGTGGCCGCGCGGACCACGCTGCAGCTCGGCTCGGACATCACCAAGGGGCTGGGTGCCGGCGCCAACCCGGGCGTGGGGCGTGAGGCGGCCATTGAGGACCGCGAACGCATCATGGAAGCGCTCGAGGGGGCCGACATGGTCTTCATTACCGCCGGCATGGGCGGGGGCACCGGCACCGGGGGCGCCCCGGTGGTCGCGGAGATCGCCCGGGAGATGGGCATTCTCACCGTGGCGGTGGTCACCAAGCCCTTCCCGTTCGAGGGCGGCAAGCGCATGCGTGTGGCCGAGGAGGGCATCAAGGAGCTCGGTGGACACGTGGACTCGCTGATCACCATCCCCAACGAGAAGCTGATCAGCGTGTTGGGCAACAACATGACCCTGCTGGACGCCTTCAAGGCGGCCAACGACGTGCTGCTGGGTGCGGTGAAGGGTATTGCCGAGCTGATCACCCGCCCGGGCCTGATCAACGTCGACTTTGCGGACGTGCGCACCGTGATGTCCGAGATGGGCATGGCGGTGATGGGCACCGGTTCCGCCTCCGGCGAGGGGCGTGCCCGCGAAGCCTCCGAGCGTGCCATCGCCTGCCCGCTGCTGGAGGACGTCAACCTGGCCGGCGCCAACGGCATCCTGGTCAACGTCACCGCCGGGCTGGACCTGGGCATCAACGAGTTCAACGAGGTGGGTAATGCCGTCCGTGAGTTCGCCTCCGATGACGCCACCGTGGTTGTGGGCACGGTCATCGATCCGGAACTGGAGAACGAACTGCATGTCACAGTAGTGGCTACCGGCCTGGGGGCTTTTCAGGAGCAGCGCAAACCGGACCTGAAGCCGGTCCGCAAGGCCAGCGGCGACGTGGACTACGGGGAGCTGGACCGCCCCACCGTGATCCGGAAGAAGGCGGCCAATGACCGGCCCGGCGCTGAGAGCGAGGGTGACATGGAGTACCTGGACATCCCGGCCTTCCTGCGGCGTCAGGCGGATTGACCGCCTGACGCCGGGGAACCGGCCTGACCAGGGACTCCGAAGCCGCTATGTTGCGCTGCACTATACAAGGTGCGGCGGATTACAGTAGAATGACGTCGCTCGTTGTCGTCACCGGGGCGGTGTTGTGCCCGGAACCGGCAGCGACCGAAACAAGAACCTGGAGTTGGCCGTAAAATGATCCGTCAGCGCACATTAAAGAACAGCATCCGCGCCACCGGCGTGGGCCTGCACACCGGCGAGAAGGTGTACCTCACGCTCCGTCCGGCGCCGGCCAACACGGGTATCGTCTTCCGGCGGGTGGACCTGGATCCGGTGGTGGATATCCCCGGGCACGCCCTGAACGTGGGTGATACCCGTCTCTCCACCTGTCTGTGCAAGGACGACGTACGGGTCTACACCGTCGAGCACCTGCTGTCCGCCATGGCGGGGCTGGGCATCGACAACGCGGTCGTCGAGGTCAGCGCCCCCGAGGTGCCGATCATGGACGGCAGTTCCGGGCCCTTCGTGTTCCTGATCCGATCCGCGGGCATGGAGGAGCAGAACGCCCTCAAGAAGTTCATCCGTATCCGCAAGCCCATCCGGGTGGAGGAGGATGACAAGTGGGCCGCCTTTGAGCCGTTCAACGGCTTCAAGGTCGGTTACACCATGCACTTCGATCACCCGGTGTTCTCCGAGCAGAACGGCTTCTCCGAGCTGGACTTTTCCAGCACCTCTTTCGTCAAGGAGGTCAGCCGGGCGCGGACCTTCGGCTTCATGCGCGACATCGAGATGCTGCGGGCGAACCGGTTGGCGCTGGGCGGCAGCCTGGACAACGCCATCCTGGTGGATGACTACCGCATCCTCAACGAGGACGGGCTGCGCTACCAGGACGAGTTCATCAAGCACAAGATTCTCGATGCCATCGGCGACCTGTACCTGTTGGGCCACAGCCTGATCGGCAGTTTCAAGGGGCACAAGTCCGGGCACTCGCTCAACAACAAGCTGCTGCGGGCGCTGATCGCCCAGGAGGACGCCTGGGAGGAGGTAACCTTCGACCAGTCCTCCGACTCGCCCATCGCCTACGACCGGCCCGGGCTGGCCATCGCCAGCTGATCCCCGGTGGTCCGGCATCGCGCCGGCCACCCTCCGGTCCCGATCCAGCGCCCGGCATCGCCGGGCGCTGTTCGTTCAGCCCCGCCCCAGCAACTCCCCCAAGTACCGGCCCGTCTCGGTCGCGCTCGCCGCCACCTGCTCCGGCGCCCCGCAGGCAACGATTCGGCCTCCGGCATCGCCCCCCTCGGGGCCGATGTCCACCACCCAGTCCGCCTCGGCGATCAGGTCCAGGTTGTGTTCGATGACTACCACGGTGTGGCCGGCGTCCACCAGCCGTTGCAGGGCCTCGATGAGCCGTTCCACGTCGGCCATGTGCAGGCCCACGGTGGGTTCGTCCAGCACGTAGAGGGTGTGTGGGGTGCGCTGGGCGCGCAGGTCGGGGCGCGCCTTGGCCAGTTCGGTGACCAGCTTGATGCGCTGGGCCTCGCCGCCGGATAGCGTGGGACTGGGCTGGCCGAGGGTGAGGTAGCCAAGCCCCACGGCGTTGAGCAGGGTCAGGGGGTGGTGGATGCGGGGCTGGGCGGCGAAGAACGCCTCCGCCTCCTCGACGCTCATGTTCAGCACATCGCCGATGTGCCGGCCCTTCCACTCCACGGCCAGGGTCTCGCGGGTGAACCGCAGCCCGTGGCAGGTCTCGCAGGGGACGGCCACGTCGGGAAGAAAGTTCATCTCCACCCGGCGCACGCCCTGACCGTCGCAGTCCGGGCAGCGGCCGTCCTTGGTGTTGAAGGAGAAGCGGCCCGGGCCGTAGCCGCGCAGACTCGCCTCCTGGGTGCCGGCGTAGAGCTTGCGGATGTCGTCCCAGAAGCCGATATAGGTGGCGGGGCAGGAGCGCGGGGTTTTGCCGATGGGGGTTTGGTCTACCTCCAGCACCCGGTCGATGGTCTGCCAACCCTCCAGCCCGCTGCAGTGGGGCAGGTCCGGCGCGGTGTCCTGGCGGCGGTGAGCCAACTGCCGTTTCAGCGCGGGCTTGAGCACGCCGCGGATCAGGGAGGATTTGCCGGACCCGGAGACGCCGGTGACCACCACCAGGCGGCCCAGGGGCAGGTGCAGGTCCTCGCCCTTGAGGTTGTGCAGGGTGGGTGAGCGCAGGGCGAGGGTGGCGTGTGGGGCCTCCGGGGCGTTCCCGGGTGGTGGCGGCACGGCTGCGCCGGGGGCGTCCGGCAACTGCACGGGGCGCCGTTCGCCCAGGAGCGGGTGGGGCAGGGGCTGGCGCAGGTAACGGCCGGTAATGGAGCTGGGATGGTCCAGCAATTCGTCGACGGTGCCGGCGGCAACGACGCGCCCGCCGTTGATGCCGGCGCCGGGGCCCAGGTCGATGACGTGTTCGGCGCGGCGGATGGTGTCTTCGTCGTGTTCGACGACGACGATGGTGTTGCCCTTGCCTTCGAGGCGGCCGAGGACGTCCAGCAGCAGGCGGTTGTCCCGGGGGTGGAGGCCGATGGTGGGTTCGTCCATGACGTAGCAGACGCCCTGCAGGTTGGAGCCCAGTTGGGCGGCCAGGCGGATGCGCTGGGCTTCGCCGCCAGAGAGGGTGGGGGCGGCGCGGTCGAGGCTCAGGTAGCCGAGGCCCACGTCTTCCAGAAAGCGCAGCCGGTTGTGGATCTCCGGGAGGACGTCGCGGGCGATGGTGGCCTCGCGGTGGGTGAGGGCCATAAGCCCTTGAGCGCCATGATCCGGTGCTTCGGGTTTCGGTGGGTCGGCTTCCAGTGGGTTATCGGTGAGTTGCCGGCTGGCCATCAGGTCTGCGAACCAGGCCCGGGCCTCGTGAACGGTGAGGGCGGAGAGCCCGGGCAGGGTGCGGTCCTGGAAGGTGACGGCGCGGGCCTCGGCGTTGAGGCGGGCGCCGTCGCAGGTGGGGCAGGGGACGGGGAGGGCGTCTTCGTCGCTCTCTGTCTCCCGCCAGTGGTGTTCCTTGCCGGTATCCTCGTCACTGAAGCCCTCCAGCACTTCGCCGGTGCCGTAACAGGTGTGGCACCAGCCGTGGGGGCTGTTGTAGGAGAAAAGGCGCGGGTCCGGTTCGTCGAAGCTGCGCTGGCAGCTCGGACAGGCGCGCTCGGTGGAGAGGGTGGTCAGGGCGCCGTCGGGGGTGCGGATGCGCAGTACGCCCTTGCCGTGTTCCAGGGCCAGCTCGATGGCCCGGCGCAGGGGCTGGGCATTTTCCGGTTCAATGCGCAGGTCCGCCACGGGCAGGTCGATGTCGTGTTCCCGGTAGCGATCCAGTTTGGGCCAGTCCGCGGTGGGCAAAAAGGCGCCGTCCACGTGCAGGCTGGCGTAGCCCTTGCCCGCGGCCCAGCGGGCCAGCTCTTTGTAGATACCCTTGCGCCCGCTGACCATGGGGGCCAGCAGGTGCAGGGTTTCGCCCCGGTGCTCGCGCAGCAGTTGGGCGTGGATGGCCTCGGCGGTCTGGGCCTGGATCGGTACCCGGCAGGCGGGGCAGTGCCAGGTGCCCAGGCGGACGTAGAGCAGGCGCAGGAAGTGGTGTACTTCGGTCAGCGTGGCGACGGTGCTCTTGCGCCCGCCCCGGCTGGTGCGCTGTTCGATGGCCACCGTGGGCGGGATGCCCTCGACGCTGTCCACGTCGGGGCGTGCCGCCGGTTGCACGAACTGGCGGGCGTAGGCGTTGAGCGATTCCAGGTAGCGGCGTTGGCCCTCGTTGAAGAGGATGTCGAAGGCCACGGTGGACTTCCCGGAGCCGGACAGGCCGGTGATGACGGTGAGCCGGTTGCGGGGGATACGGATGTCCACGCCCTTCAGGTTGTGTTCCCGCGCATGGTGGATATCGATGTACTGCTGTGCCCCCGATCCGGGTGTGTCCCCGGTCTGCCCGGTCGAAGCCCCGATGGCTTCTGTCGCTGCGCCAGGGGAGGCGCCCGCACCGGTCCGCAGCCGCGCCAGTTCCCGGACGTAGTCGGCCAGTGCCCGCCCGGTATGGGACACCTCCGCCCGCTCCATGACCTGCCGCGGCGTGCCGGTGCAGAGCAGTCGGCCCCCCTGGTCGCCCCCTTCCGGCCCCAGGTCGATGAGCCAGTCCGCCGCCAGCATCACGTCCAGGTTATGTTCGATGACCAGCAGGGCGTGGCCCTCGTCCTGTAGCCGGCGGAAGGCACTCAGGAGCACCGCCACGTCCTGAAAGTGCAGCCCGGTGGTGGGTTCATCGAAGAGGAACAGGAGGCGCTGGCGCTGCTTGCGCCGGCCGCTGGTCTTGGCCAGGTGGCCGGCCAGCTTCAGGCGCTGGGCCTCGCCGCCGGAGAGGGTGGGTACCGGTTGGCCCAGTTTGAGGTAGCCGAGCCCCACCGCCTGCAGGGGTTCGAGGCTCTTCAGTACCGCCGGGGTTTCGCGGAAGAATTCGGCGGCCTGGTCCACGGTCAGGTCGAGGACCTCCGCGATGTTCTTGGGGCCATCGGCGGTGGTACCCAGGTCGGCGCCGGGGTCGGGCAGGCGCTGGATCTCCAGGATCTCCGGGCGGTAGCGGCGGCCGTCGCAGTCGGCACAGCGCAGGTACACGTCGGAGAGGAATTGCATCTCCACGTGCTCGAAGCCGTTGCCGCCGCAGGTGGGGCAGCGGCCCTTGCCGGAGTTGAAGCTGAACACACCGGGGGTGTATTTGCGCTCCTTGGCCAGCGGTTCGGCGGCGTAGGCCTTGCGGATCGGCTCGAAGGCGCCGGTGTAGCTGGCGGGGTTGGAGCGGGTGGTCTTGCCGATGGGGGACTGGTCCACCAGCACCACGTCGTCGATGTGTTCGTCGCCGGTGAGGGCCTCGAAGGCGCCGGACGGGTCGCCGGGGTGGCCTTTGCAGCGGGACAGCTCGTTGTAGAGTATGTCGCGCATGAGGGTGGATTTGCCGGAGCCGGAGACGCCGGTGAGGCAGACCAGGCCCGGATGGACGGGGATGTCCACGGTCAGGGCTTTCAGGTTGTGTTCGGTGGCGCCCTGGATGGTGATTCTTGGGGTTTCCGGATCCATGCGGCCACCCTGCGGGCCTTCTCCGTCCTGCGTCCGCGCTCCACTACGAACCCGGCCGCCAACACCTCCAGACCCTTCATGGTCCGAGGTGCTGCCCTCCACCCGCGCTCCGCTACGGTTCCGCCCGGAACACGCACCAGACCCGTCGGCGTCCGCGTGCTCGGCTCCGCCTGTAAGCACGCCCTCGACCACCCGTTTCCTTCCGGTGAGGTAGTCCGCGGTGAGGGAGTCTTCAGTGCGCAGCAGTTCGGCCGGGGTGCCGTTGAAGATGACCTGGCCGCCGCGCTCGCCCGGGCCGGGGCCGATGTCGATGATGCGGTCGGCGGCCTGCATGACGGCCGGGTCGTGCTCCACGACGAGCAGGGAGTTGCCGGCGTCACGCAGCCGGTGCATCACCGTAACGATGCGGTCGATGTCCCGGGGGTGGAGGCCGATGGAGGGCTCGTCCAGCACGAAAAGGGTATTGACCAGGGCGGTGCCCAGGGCGGTGGTGAGGTTGATGCGCTGGACTTCGCCGCCGGAGAGGGTGCGGGACTGGCGGTCCAGGGTGAGATAACCCAGGCCGACGGTGTTGAGGTAGGCGAGCCGGTTGTGGATGCCCTCCAGCAGGATCTCCGCCGCCTCGTCCAGGGGAGCGGGCAAATGGATTTGCTCGAAGAATCGGGCGCAGCGGTCCAACGGCAGGGTCAGCAGGTCGTGCAGGTGCAGCCCGGGCAGGCCGTGGAAGGCGTGCTCGGGCAGGGTGGCGCCGTGGGGCCGCTGCCGGGCGGCGCGGTCGATGACGGCGTCGCTGTCCTCGTGGCTGCCGATGCGCCAGAGCAGGGCGGCGGGCTTGAGGCGGGCGCCGTGGCAATCCGGGCAGGGGTCGTAGCTGCGGTAGCGGCTCAGCAGCACCCGCACGTGCATCTTGTAGCTCTTGCGCTCCAGGTAGTTGAAGTAGCCGTCGATGCCGTACCACTTGCGACCGTTGAACTTGCCTTCCCCCTCGATGATCCACCGCCGGTCGTCCTCGGGCAGGTCCCGGAAGGGGATGTCGGTGGCCACGCCCCGGCGACGGGCGTGGAAGAGCAGGTCGTCCTGGCACTCGGCGGAGCGGCCGGACTGGAAGGGCTTGATGGCGCCCTGTTCCAGGCTGAGGGATTCGTCCGGGATCACCAGCCGGTAGTCGATGCCCATGACCCGGCCAAAGCCCCGGCAGGTCTCGCAGGCGCCCACGGGGGAGTTGAAGGAGAAGAGGCCGGGGGTGGGTTCCTCGTAGTGGATGTCGCAGTCGGCGCAGTGGAGGTCGGCGGAGTAGCGCAGGGGCTCGCCGGGCTCGCGCTGCTCGTCGAGCAGGCGCACCTGGACGTGGCCCTGACCCAGTTTCAGGCCCGACTCCAGCGCCTCCACCAGCCGGTCGCGGCGGTCGTCGACCAGGCGGATGCGGTCGGTGACCACCTCCAGGTGGGTCCTGGTCTCGGCGTGGATGCGGGTGAAGCCCTGGCCGGTCAGCAGCTCACGCAGGGTCGCGGCGCTGGATTTCTTCGGGATGGCCACCCGGGCGGTGACCATGGCCCGCTCTCCGCCGTGGCTGGCCAGCAGGCGGGCGGCCACGCCTTCGGGCGTGTCCCGCTGGACCCGCTTGCCGCAGCCGCCGCAGTAGAGTTGCGCGGTGCGGGCGAAGAGCAGTTTCAGGTGGTCGTTCAGCTCCGTCATGGTGCCCACGGTGGAGCGGGAGGTGCGCACCGGGTTGGTCTGGTCGATGGCGATGGCGGGCAGCACGCCGTCGATGCGGTCCACCGCCGGGCGGTCCATGCGGTCCAGGAACTGCCGCGCGTAGGGGGAGAAGGTCTCCACGTAGCGCCGCTGGCCTTCGGCGTAGACGGTATCGAAGGCCAGCGAGGACTTGCCGGAGCCGGAGACCCCGGTGACCACCACCAACTCGCCCAGGGGGATGTCCAGGTCGAACCCGCGCAGGTTGTTCTGGCGGGCACCCCGTACCCGGATGCGGTCGCGCGACATTTCGTACCTCCAGCGCCAATGGACAGGGCAGTATACTGCCAGCGCTGGGGCAGCTGTGCTATAGTTTAGAATTAATCCAGATAGAAAGAGCCGAGAAACGGGGCGGTCTCATGAAACTCTATGTAATTCCGGTGGCGTCCTATCAGGAAAACTGCGTGGTGGTGGCCTGTGAGCGGACGCAGCGTGCCGCGGTGGTGGACCCGGGTGGTTCCGGCAGCGACGTGGACAAGGTGTTGGCCGAGGTGGATGACCTGGGCCTGACCGTGGAGTCCATCCTGGTCACCCACGGTCACATTGATCACGTGGCCGGCGTGAAGGAGATGTCGGATCGGCTGCAGGTGCCGGTGATCGGGCCCCACGAGGACGACCGCCCGGTCCTGGCGCAACTGGACAAGCAGGCCAAGCTGTTCGGCTACCCGCCGGCACCGGGGTTCGAGCCCGACCGCTGGGTGGAAGACGGTGAATCGATCGACGTGGGGGATGTGCGCCTGCAGGTGGTGCTGGTGCCGGGGCATACTCCGGGCCATGTTGCCTTCTTCGACCCGGAGAGCCGCTACGCGCTCACCGGCGACCTGCTGTTCCAGGGTGCCATCGGCCGTTCGGACTTCCCGGGCGGGGATCACGACACCCTCGTCCGTTCCATCCGCGAGAAGCTCTTCCCGCTGGGGGACGACGTGACCTTCGTGCCGGGGCACGGCCCTGCCAGCACCTTTGGCGAAGAGCGCCGGACCAACCCCTTCGTGGGAGATGCCGCCGTCGCCTGATCGGCGGCGGGCGGCCTATCCCGTGATGGCCTGGCCCAGACGGTGCCCGCTGAGCCAGGCGCCCTCCACCCGGTCTCCGGCGCACCAGTCGCCGCAAAGCCCCAGGCCCGCCTCGCGGTCCAGCAGGTAACCAGCGTCCAGCGGCCGTGCGCTGGCGGCGTAGCGCCAGCGGTGTGCCTGGTACCCGGCAGGGCGGTGTGCTGCCCCGGTGACCTGCGCGAATGCATCGAGCAGTGTCCAGGCGACCCGTTCCCCGGGCAGCTCCAGGTGGTCCTGACTCCAGTCCGCCCAGGCATGCAGCACCCAGGTCTCTCCCGGCGGCCGGCCCGGTTTGTCACTGTCCCGGGCAATCCAGCGCAGTGGGCCATCGTCCCGGACGAAGGCGGCGTGGTATCCCAACGCCAGGGGCTGCGGGAAGTGCGCGATCACCGTCCAGCAGGGTGTCATCCGGACCGGCTCCAGGGCCGCGTGCAGCGTGTTCGCGCCTTCTGGCAACAGCGCGGCCGCCTGTGGGGCGGGGACCGCGACGACCACGCGGGGCATGTCGCCTGACCGGTCGCCGTCGGCAAACTCCGCCACCCAACCCCGGTCGGTCGGGACCAGCCCGGTGACCCGGCGCTCGGTGCGCAGGGGCAGTTCTGCGCTCAGGGCGCGGGTGATGGCGCTCATCCGCGGCCGGCCCACCCAGCGTTCCTGGCCGTCGGCCACCGGCGTGCCGCGACGCCCTTCGAGATAGACCGGCTGGTCGGGCCAGCGGTCGCAGTGCCCGGCGTGTGCCCACGCCGCCACCTGTGCCCGGAAGGCGGGCTCGCGGGCGGTGAAGTACTGCGCTCCCAGGTCGGCCTGCCAGCCGTCGCGCCGGCGGGTGGTCATCCTGCCGCCCGGGCCCCGCGCCTTGTCCACGACGAGGGGGTTCATGCCGCCCGCTTTCAGCGCCTGCGCGCAGGCCAGACCGGCAATGCCTGCGCCGATCACCAAAATATCCTCTTGCAACCCTGTACCCTCGCCCGCCGGTTTTGAGATCGCGCCGGATGCCAGCACGCGCCCACCAAACGCCCAGTGTAACCTGCTTGCAAGGGGCGTGTGCTGCGGTAGGCTGGTATTACCGCTTGGACAACAGGGCAGGCCGAGGGCCGCCGAGGAGGGCGCCATGCTGAACGTCAACCCCGATCTGGTCTGCGAACTCGTCCAGAAGATCCGGGAGTTCCAGGCCCAAGAGGATGTGGTTATCCCCGACGATGGGCCTGCCAGCTACAGCGAGGACTGGGCCATGCAGGTGCTGGCCGGCCACGCCGATGACATGACCTACCAGGAGTGCGTGGAGACCGTGGCCGACCTGGAGCCGGACCAGCAGATGGAACTGGTGGCGCTCATGTGGCTGGGGCGCGGCGATTTCGAGGCGGACGACTGGTCCGGTGCCCGGGCCGCCGCCCAGCAGGGGTGGACGCCGCGCACTGGCGAGTATCTGCTGTCCACGCCGCTGGCCCCCGACTACATGGAGGAGGGGCTGGAGGCCCTGGGGTACGACTGCCACGGCTGAGGTTGTCGCCTGGCCGGACCGGCCCCGGTCCGGCCATTCAGGCTCACTCCAACAGGATGTCCAGCACGTCCAGTACCAGGCCGGTGGTCTCCTCAACGAGGACCACCTGGTCCTCCAGTTCCACGATCTGCGTGTCCTCCGCCTGACGGGGCAAGCGTCGGCGGAGATCCTGCGAGACCCGCGCCTGGCGGATGAGTTCGCTGTCGATCACCTCCCCGCGCTCGACCTTCCGCTGCCAGCCCGGGGGTAGGTCGCCGCCTCGCTCCAGCCGCATCTGCAGGCCGGGCGGCAGGCTGCGCTGCCCGCCGGACCGGCCCGGGGTCTGGGGCCGTTCCTGATCGCCCCGGGCCTGTTCCCCCTCGCGCCGCTCGCCCAGCCACTCGCGGATGATGTCGCGCTCACGGTCGGAGAACCGGCCGGATTCCCGCCGCTCCTCGCTCCGGCCGTGCCGCTCGTCACGCTCACCCCGCTGGGTGCCGCTCTGACCCGGCGGGCCCGACGGACCGGCGCCTTGGCCTGCGTGTCCGGGTGGACCGCCAGCATGGTCCGGCGGCCCGGCGTGGCCGGCGAGTGGCCACGCCAGCAGTGGCAACGAGAGCGCTAAGGCGAGGATCGAAAAACGTTTTGCCATCGGGCCATCCTGTTATCGGGTGTCTGGGTGTTGGATCACGGGGCGTCGAGGCAGTTCCGCTGCTCTCTCCCCAGTCTGGGCGATGCCAGTATGCCGTCCAAGGTCATGTCAGTGACATTTTATATTCTTCGAGGCTATTAATATAAAAATTAGAATCCTTTCACATGAGTGGTGCGCTCCGATTAGTATGCCGGCCATCAACGATCGCACGTGATCCCAACACTTCTGGAGCCCCACATGTCTGCCGTCTCCTCCGCAATCCCGAAAACGGTCGGCCCGATGAACCCGGCGGGCTGGCTCGCCCTCGCCCTGCTGGTGGTCGGGACCCTCTACCTGGGGCAGGCCATTGACCTGACCCAGGCGACGCTCTTCCTGGTGGGTGGCGCACTGGGTGTTGTGCTCTATCACGCGGCCTTCGGCTTCACCGGCGCATGGCGAGTGTTCATCACGGAGCGGCGCGGGCAGGGCCTGCGGGCGCAGATGGTCATGCTGGCCCTGGCGGTGGTGCTGTTTTTCCCGGTACTGCACACGGGGAGCGCCTTCGGAAATGAGGTGAGCGGCTTTGTCTTCCCCATTGGTGTATCGGTGGTGGTGGGCTCCTTCCTGTTCGGTATCGGTATGCAGCTCGGCGGCGGGTGCGCCTCCGGCACGCTGTTCACCGCCGGGGGCGGCAACGTGCGCATGGTGGTCACCCTGATCGGCTTCATCCTCGGGTCGGTCATCGCCACGCACCACGTGGACTGGTGGTTTCAACAGCCGGCGTTTGAAGCCGTGTCCGTGGTCGAGGGCCTGGGGGTGGCTGGCGGTATCGCGCTCAGTTTCGCGCTGTTCGCCACCATTTACGGCCTGACCGTGCTGCTGGAGCGGCGTCGGCACGGCAGCCTGGAGGCACCCAAGACCAGCGCCAACCAGGGCTGGCGTCGGTTCCTGCGCGGGCCCTGGCCGCTGATCTGGGGAGCGGTGGCCCTGGCGGTGCTGAACTTCATCACCCTGGTGCTGGCCGGCCGGCCCTGGGGCGTGACCGCCGCCTTTGCCCTCTGGGGGGCCAAGTTCTTCGAGCTGATCAACATCGACGTGACCCAGTGGGCCTACTGGCAGAGCGAGGCCAATGCCGCCGCCCTGCAGACCAGCGTGTTCGCCGACATCACCTCCGTGATGAACTTCGGCATCGTGCTGGGGGCACTGCTGGCCGCGGCGCTGGCCGGGCGTTTCGCCCCGAGCCTGCGGATCCCGTTCCGGCCGTTGATGGCGGCGGTCATCGGTGGCCTGCTGCTGGGTTACGGGGCCCGCCTGGCCTTCGGCTGCAACATCGGGGCCTACTTCGGCGGCATCGCCTCGGGCAGCCTGCATGGCTGGGTCTGGCTGGTGTTCGCCTTCCTGGGCAACATGGCAGGGGTCAAGCTGCGGCCCTTCTTCTTCGGCGAGCGGGCGGAGCCGCGCCAGGCGCCGAGCTGCTGAGCCCGGGTGGGTGCGGCACCGCCCACCCTGGGGCTATACAACGCCCGAGTCTCTTGTAACATGAGCGGGTGGCCGCATCGGCAGCGGCCGCCCGTTTGGTCGTTACCGGGCGGGCCCATTGACCGGGTTTGCATTCGGAGGTGACGGCGTTTGCCCCCATTCAGACGAGGCCTGCTTCCCCTGTTAGCGCTGCTGGCGCTGCTGGCACTGGTGCTGTGGCTTGCCGGTGGGGCCGGGGAGCAGGGGGGCGGCGTGGACCGGGGCCAGCCCGCGGACGATGCCGCCCTGGAGGCGCGCACCGGCGCCCTGGTGGACGAGGTGGTCTTCACGGAACAGCGGGACGTGGGGCAGGTCACCGGGCTGATTGAGCGCGGTAGCCACCAGGTCTTCGCCCAGGGCATCACCCGCCCGGCGCTCTTCCACCGCCTGCGCGACTCCGCCGCCACCGCCCACGACCTCTCCTACGGCACCGCCGTGGAGCTGACCCTGAACCCCTATGGCCCGGAGTTCAGCGATGGCCGGCTGAACCCCTTCGCCGTGCCCGCCATGCGCGAGGCGCTGAACTGGCTGGTCAACCGCCGCCACATCGCCGAGGAGATCTACGGCGGGCTGGCAGTGCCCCGGTACCTGCCGCTGAGCACCGCCTTCCCCGACTACGCCCGCCTGGCGGAGACCGCCCGCGAGCTGGAACTGCGCTACGGCCACGACCCGGCCCGCGCCCGGGAGGTGATCCGCCACGAGATGGGGCGGCTGGGCGCGGAATGGCGGGAGGATCAGTGGTACTACGAGGGCGAGCCGGTCCGGCTTACCCTGCTCATCCGCAACGACGATGAGCGCCGCCGCATCGGCGACTACCTGGGCAATCTGCTGGAGGCGGAGGGCTTCCAGGTGGAACGGCTCTACCGCACCGCCGAGGAGGCCTCGCGGATCTGGATCGCCGGAGACCCCGCGGGCGGGCGCTGGCACATCTATACCGGGGCCTGGGTCTCGACCCTGATCCAGCGCGATCAGGCGGAGAACTTCAGCTACTACTACACGCCCCGGGGGCGTGCCGAGCCGCTGTGGCAGGCCTACGAGCCGGACCCGACCTTCGACGAGATATCCGACCGGCTGCAACGCCGCGACTACCAGAACTGGGACGAGCGCCAGGACCTGATGCGCCAGGCCCTGGACCTGGCCATGCTGGATTCGGCCCGGGTCTGGTTGGTGGATCAGCTCAACGTCTGGCCCCGGGCGCGGGACGTGAACCTGGCCGGGGACCTGGCCGGCGGTACGTCCGGTTCCGCCCTCTGGCCCTACACTCTGGGCTATGAGGGCCGGCTGGGTGGTCGGGTGGTCATCGGCACCCCGGAGATTATCACCGAGCCCTGGAACCCCATTGCCGGCAGCAACTGGATCTTCGACCGGATGATCACCCGGGCGCTCAGTGACCCGCCGGTGCTGCCCGACCCGTTTACCGGGTTGCACCACCCCCAGCGCCTGGCGCGCGCCGAGGTCACCGTGGAGGCCGACACCCCGGTGAACAGCACCCTGGACTGGGTGCAGGTGGACACCGTCGAGACGGTCCGCGTGCCGGAGGCCGCCTGGGTGGACTGGGACAGCGCCGAGCAGCGGTTCCTCACCGCCGCCGAGGCGGAGCCGGACGGCGTCACGGCCCGCACCCGGGTGCGCCTGGTCTACGAGGACGATTACCTGCAGCGCCGCTTCCACGACGGCACCCGGGCCTCGCTGGCCGACGTGGTGCTGCCCTGGATCCTCACCTTCGAGCGCGCCGACGAGGACAGCCCCCTCTACGACGTGGCCCACGTCCCCAGCTACGAGGCCTTCCGCCGCCACTTCCGCGGCTGGCACATCGTCTCGGAGGACCCGCTGGTCATCGATGTCTACAGCGACCAGATCTTCCCGGACGCGGAGGCCATCGTCGCGGCCCGTGCGCCGGGCACCACCCCCTGGCACATGCTGGCCCTGGGGATCATGGCCGAGCGGGAGGGGAGCCTGGCCTTCTCCTCCAACAAGGCCGACCGGCTGCGGGTCGACTGGCTCAACCTGGTCTCCGGCCCCAGCCTGCCGGTGCTGCGCCGCCAGCTGGAGCGCCTGCAGCAGACCAACCACCTGCCCTACGCGCCGGTGCTGGGCGAGTACCTGACCCCCGATGAGGCCGCCGACCGCTATCAGGCGCTGGCGGACTGGTACGCAGAGCGGGGCCATTTCTACGTGGGCGACGGGCCCTTCTACCTGCACGGGGTGCATCCGGTGGAGGGCAGCGTGGTACTGCGCCGCTTTACCGATTTCGCCGATCCGGCCAACAAGTGGCTGCAGTTCGCCGACCCGCAGATCCCCGAGTTGACCCTGGACGGGCCGGTGGTGGTGGCCCAGGGGGAGTCGGTGGCCTTCGAGCTGGCCGTCACTTTCGAGGGCGAGCCCTACCCCCGCGAGGCTATCCAGCAGGTGCAGTTCCTGCTCTTCGACGGCGATAACCGGTTGGCCCACCGGGGCGAGGCGCAGTACCTGGGGGAGGCGCGCTGGCAGGTGCCGGTGACCGCGGAGGTGTTGCGGCTCCTGGGGCAGGGGGCCAATAGCCTGGAGATCGCCGTCACCACGGACCGAGTGGCCCTGCCGGCCTTTGCCTCCCACGCCTTTGCCACCGTCCCCGGCGGGGAGCCGCTGGCGTTGCCGCCGCTGCTGGAGGGGGCGCCATGAGCGCGTTGCCCGGTATCGATCCAACAGCCCGCACCCGCGGCCGCTGGCGGGACGTCTGGCGCATGCTGATCTTCTCCGGCAAGCGGCTGCTGGCGCTGCTGCTCACCGTGCTGGCGGGGGTCTACCTGACCATCCTCATCGCCAACATGGGTGGGCAGGTGGACGAGCTGCGCATGGTGCAGATCCGCGGCGAGATCTCCGAGGCGGTGCGCGCCGACCCGGCCTTCCAGGACATGAGCAGCGAGGAGCGCAACGAGCTGATCGAGCGCCAGGTGGACCTGGAGGTGGAGCGGTTGAACCTGGACCAGCCCTTCATCCTGCGCAGCTTCGACTACCTCTACCGGGCCATGCTGCTGGACCTGGGCCGGGCGGAGCAGATGCACAGCGATGCCGGCTCGCGCCAGGTCTTCGACATCATCGTCGAGCGGCTGCCGGCCACGCTGTTGCTGTTCGGCACGGCCAACCTGCTGATCTTCCTGGTCTCGGTCTGGGTGGCGCTGCACCTGTCGCGCCGTTACGGCAGCATGCTCGATCGTAGCGTGGTGGGGTTGGCGCCCAGTTCGGCGGCGCCCGCCTGGTTCTACGGCATGTTTCTTATCCTCATCTTCGCCTTCGTGCTGCCGGCGCTGCCCTCCGGTGGCATGGTGACCGCGCCACCGCCGGAGGACCGGCTGGAGTACCTGGCCAGCGTGGTGCGGCACATGGCGCTGCCCCTGGTGGCCATGTTCCTGTCGCAGATCTTCATCTCCATCTACTCCTGGCGGACCTTCTTCCTGATCCACTCCAGCGAGGACTACGTGGAGATGGCCCGGGCCAAGGGGCTGCCGGAACACCTGATCCAGCGCCGCTACATCCTGCGGCCCACCCTCTCGCCCATCGTCACCAGCTTCCTGCTGATGCTGATAGGGCTGTGGAGCGGGGCGATCATCCTGGAGCAGGTCTTCAACTGGCCGGGCCTTGGGACGCTGGTCTTCCAGGCCATCGGCCACCGGGATACGCCGGTGATCATCGGCACCGTGGTGATCTTCGCCTACCTGCTGGCGGCCACCGTATTCCTGCTGGATCTCCTCTACGGGATCCTGGACCCGCGGGTACGGATCGAGGGGGGGCGATGAGGCGTTGGTTGGAGGGGCTGAAGCAACTGCGCCGCTACCCCTCGGCGGTGCTGGGCACGGGGCTGATCCTCTTTTTGATCGGGCTGGCGGTCTACACCGTGGTGGCGATCCCCTACAGCCAGGCGCTGGACCTGTGGCGGGGCGGTGAGCAGTGGCGGATGCACCCGGTGAACGCCTCGCCGGTCTGGACGGACCGGCTGCGGGGGGGCGATCTGCCGGAAACCCAGATCATCTCCAGCGCCGATGTCACCCCGGAGGAGCAGCCCTTTCCCGGCGGCCGGCGGCTGCGGATTCCCCTCAGCTTCGACTACGACAGCAGCGCCTTCCCCAGCGAGATCAACCTCTTCCTGGCCGCGGAGGAGCAGGCCCGGGCCCCCTTCGTGCGCCTGATATGGCAGGCGCCGGACGGCCGCGAGGAGGTGCTGGGGGGCCGGCGAATGGCGCGGGAGGAGCGGATCTCCATCTCCCAGGACTGGGCGCTGGAACGGCGCCTGGGGCATATCCCCCACGTGGGGCTGATGCTGGACCCGGAGACCGCCGATCGCCCCGATCCGGCGGTCCTCCAGGGCACCCATACCCTGCTGCTGGACGTGGTGCTGTTCGACGAGAACGCGGGCCTCGACGCCGACCTGGTGGTCTACGGCCGGGTGCACGGCGTGGCCGGCACCGACCACCAGCGCCGCGACCTGATGGTGGCGCTGATGTGGGGCACCCCGGTAGCGCTGGCCTTCGGGTTGCTGGCGGCGGTGGGCACCACCGTCACCACCCTGGTGATCGCCGCCATGGGGGTCTGGTACCGGGGCTGGGTGGACGCGGTGATCCAGCGGCTCACCGAGGTGAACATGATCCTGCCCATGCTGCCCATCCTGGTGATGGTGGGCACCCTCTATTCCACCAGCATCTGGTTGATGCTGGGGGTGGTGGTGGCATTGGGTATCTTCAGTGCCGGCATCAAGATGTACCGGGCCATGCTGCTGCCCATCCGCGAGGCGCCCTACATCGAGGCGGCCAAGGCCTACGGGGCCAGCAACGCCCGCATCATCCTGCGCTACATGGTGCCCCGGGTGCTGCCGGTGCTCATCCCCACCTTCGTCACCCTGATCCCCACCTTCGTCTTCCTCGAGGCCTCCCTGGCGGTGCTGGGGCTGGGCGACCCGGTGCTGCCCACCTGGGGCAAGGTGCTGAACGACGCCCAGGAGCAGAGCGCGCTCTACAACGGCTTCTACTACTGGGTGCTGTCGCCCGCCTTCCTGCTCATGCTCACCGGGCTGGGTTTCGCCATGCTCGGCTTCGCCCTGGACCGGGTATTCAACCCGCGGCTGCGGAACCTCTGACCGCCGCCGGGCGGCTCACCTCGTCCACCAGCGCGAAGATGGAGCGGTAGGGGATGCCGCCGTGGGCGGTCAGGCCGATCTCGCAGGTGCGTGAATTGGAGTAGCCCGCGGTGCAGTGGGCGACCTGTTCCCGCAGGCCGTTCACCGCGCTGGCGTTCAACTCCGGCGTGGTGAAGCCCTTGTCGCCGGCAAAGCCGCAGCACTGGATGCCAGTGGGCACCACCACCTGCTCGGCGCAGGCCTCGGCCACCTCGCGGAAGCACTCCTGCAGGCCCTGGTGCTGGCTGGAGCAGGTGACATGCAGGGCGATGGGCTCGCGTTTGCGCTCGACCTCCAGGCGGGGCAGCACATGATCACGCAGGAACCGCACCGGTTCGTAGAGGCTCAGGGCGTTGCTGAGGGTCCCTTGCATGCGCAGGGTGCAGGGGCTGGTGTCGCAGAGCACCGGGTGGCGTCCCTGGTCGGAACGGGTCAGCAGCAGGTCGTTCAAGGCCCGGGCCTTACGCTCGGCCTCCTCGAACTGGCCCTTGGACTCGAAGGCCATCCCGCAGCAGTGATCATTCACTCCCGCTGGGACGATCACCCGGAAGCCGGCCTTCTCCAGCACGGCCAGGGTCAGCTCCAGGGTGGAACGCCGGTCCGGCTCCTGCGGCGTGGCGCCGAACATGCGCGTGGCGCAGGAGGGCAGGTAGACCACGGTGGGCCGGTCGTCCGCGCGGCCCGGCGGGTTCTGGTAGGGCTTGAGCATCCCCGGTGTTGCCGCGGTGGGGGTAGAGGGCAGCCAGTGTGGGGTGCGGTTGCCGCTTACACGGCGGGTGATGGCGCTGATCCGGCCCAGGGTGTGCGGCCCCACCAGCCGGCGCACCCCGTCGGTGGTGCGCAGGGCCAGGCGGGCGGTGGCCGTGACCCCGGCGAAGTATTTCCCGGCGAACCGGGCGCGCCCGGCCTGGTGGGCAGTGCGCTCGTGGCGCAGGGCGCGGACCAGGTCGCCGGTGTTGATGTTGACCGGGCAGGGCAGGGCGCACAGGCCGGTGGCGGCGCAGGTCTCCAGGCCGTCGTAGGCGTAGGCCTCCCAGAGCGCGCGCTGGCGCGCCGGGTCCTCGCCGTTGGCCTCCAGCCGCGCCAGTTCGCGGCGGATGACGATGCGCTGGCGGGGCGTGAGGGTCAGGTCGCGGGAGGGGCAGACCGGCTCGCAGAAGCCGCACTCGATGCACTTGTCCACCAGCGGGTCGGCCGCCGGCAGGGGCTTGAGGTTCTCCAGGTGGATGGTGGCGTTGCGGCTGAGGATGACTTCCGGGTTTAGCAGCCCCTCCGGGTCGAACAGCCCCTTGATGGCCCACATCAGGGCGTACGCCTCGCTGCCCCACTCCAGCTCCACGTAGGGGGCCATGTTGCGGCCGGTGCCGTGTTCGCCTTTCAGGGAGCCCCCGTAGCGCACCCCCACCAGCTGTGCCAGCTCGTCCATCATTCCCTGGTAACGCTCCACCTCCCCGGGGGCCTCGAAGCCCTGGGGGAAGACAAAGTGCAGATTGCCCTCCAGGGCGTGGCCGAAGAGGATGGCGTTCTCGTAGCCGTGGCGGTGGAGCATATCGATCAGTTCGCTGACCCCTGCCTCCAGTTGCTCCATGGGGAAGGCCACATCCTCGATCACCACCGTGGTGCCGGTCTCGCGCACCGCGCCCACCGCCGGGAACATCCCCTTTCGGATGTTCCAGTACAGGGCGTAGGTGCCGGCGTCCCGGGCGAAGTCCACCGGGCGGAGCGTCTCCACGCCGGCGATGGCCTGTCTCGCGGCGTCCATGCGGGTGGTGAGCGTGGCCTCGTCCTCGGCGCGCACGTCCACCAGCAGGGCGGCCGCGCCGTCGGGCAAGCCCTGCAGGGTATCGGCCATACCGGGGGTGTCTTCCACCGAGCGCAGGGCCGCCCGGTCCATCAGCTCCACCGCCGCCACCGGGGTGTCGGTGAGCCCCTTGAGCGCGGCGGTGGCCCGGCAGGCGGCGCCCATGTCGGGGAAGAGCACCAGGGCGGCCGCCTTCAGGGCCTCGTCGGGTACGGTGTCGTAGGTGATGGAGCTGATGAAACCCAGCGTGCCTTCGGAGCCGATCATCAGGTGCTTGAGGATCTCGATGCCGTCCTCGAAGTCCACCAGGCTGTTCAGGGCGTAGCCCACGGTGTTCTTCAGCCGGTACTTGTGGCGGATCTTGTCCGCCAGGTCCCGGTTGGCCCGCGTCTCCCGGGCCAGGCGCTCCAACGCGTCGAGCAGGGCGGCGTGGCTCCGCCGGAAGGCCTGCACGCTCTCCGTATCGGCAGTGTCCAATAGGGTGCCGTCGGCCAGGATGAGCCGCAGATCGCGCACGGTGCGGTAGCTGTTCTGGGCGGTGCCGCAGCACATGCCCGAGGCGTTGTTGGCGGCGATGCCGCCGATCTGGCAGGCGCCGATGGAGGCCGGATCGGGGCCGATCTTGCGGCCGTAGGGGGCCAGCACCTGGTTAGCGGAGGTGCCGATGACCCCCGGGTCGAGCCGGATGGCGCGCCCCTCCTCCAGCACCTGGCTGCGTCGCCAGCCCCTGCCCAGGCGGATCAGCACCGAGTCGGTGACCGCCTGGCCGGAAAGGGAGGTCCCCGCGGCGCGGAAGGTCACCGGCATCCGCTGTTCGCGGCAGGCCTCGAGTACCCGCCGGACCTCGCGCTCGCTCTCCACCTGCACCACCAGTTGCGGGATCAGGCGGTAGAAGCTGGCGTCGGTGCCGTAGGCCAGGGTCTTGAGGGGGTCGTGGATGAGGCGGTTGGCGGGGAGGTCCGGTTCCAGGGCATCGATCAGGCTGCGCAGCTCGGGCGTCATGGGCGCCATCCCTCTTCTCGGATTTGTCCGTTAAGACTAGATGGCTTTGGCCTGTTCTGCCGCTGGTATAGTCTGGTCACTCGGGTAGGGCGAGCCGTGGGCTTTGGCCTTGGTCGCCGACCCATCCACTTGTCTGGCCTATAGAGGACCGTCGTCGTCCATGACCGAGACCCTGCTGCGCGTGGAAGACCTCCGGCTGGCCTATCGCACCGAGCGCGGCGTGGTGCAGGCGGTGGACGGGGTCAGTTTCGACCTGCGCCGGGGCGAGGCGGTGGTGGTGCTGGGGGAGAGCGGCTGCGGCAAGAGTTCCCTGGCCAAGGCGCTGCTGCGCATCCTGCCGCGCAACGTGCACAGTCATACCGGGCGGGTGTGGCTGGGCGATACCGACGTGATGGATCTGCCTGTGGAGCGTTTCCGGCGGGAGGTGCAGTGGCTGCGCATCTCCATGGTGATGCAGGCGGCCATGAATGCCCTCAACCCGGTGGTACGGGTGGGGGAGCAGGTGGCCGAGCCACTGGTGGTGCACCGGGGCTGGTCGCGGGCGAAGGCCCTGGACAAGGCCGCCGAGGTCTTCCAGCGGGTGGGGGTCTCCAGCGACTTTCTGGCCCGGTACCCCTTCGAGCTCTCCGGCGGCATGCGCCAGCGGGCGGTGCTGGCCATGGCGCTGATCACCGAGCCGGATCTCATCATCCTGGACGAGCCCACCTCGGCGCTGGACGTGCTGACCCAGGCGAGCATCATGAACGTGCTCAAGCGCATCAAGCGGGAGCAGGCCACCAGCTTCATCCTGATCACCCACGATGTGGCCACCTCCAGTGAGCTGGCCGACCGGGTCGCCCTGATGTACGCCGGCCAAGTGGCGGAGTACGCCGACGCCCGCCGCTTCTTCACCGAGCCGGCCCACCCCTATTCCCAGATGCTGATGGCCAGCGTGCCCCGGCTTTACCAGGCCGAGGCGCCGCAGCATATCCCCGGTCAGCCACCGGACCTGCTCTCGCCCCCTCAAGGGTGTCGCTACGCGGATCGCTGCCCCCACCGCTTTGCACGTTGTGCCGAGAATCCGCCACCGCAGCGGGTGGGCGAACGTCACCACGTACGGTGCTGGCTGTATGGAGGCCACCGATGAGTCGAGTTGCCATCCCCGCGCAGGAACCGGCCGAGCGGGCAGCACCCGCCCCCGGCGACACCCTGTTGGAGGCCCGTGACCTGCACACCTGGTTCGAGCTTCGCCAGTGGGGGTTTCTGCGTGTCGGCCACGTGCGCGCGGTGGATGGCGTCAGCTTTGCCCTGCGCCGGGGCGAGGCGGTGGCCTTCGTGGGTGAGAGCGGCTGTGGCAAGAGCTCGCTGGCGCGCACCCTGCTGGGCCTGCACCGGCCCACCGGGGGCGAGGTGGTGTTCGAGGGGCAGCACCTGGAGTCGTTGGACAAGCGGGCGCTCAAGGCCTACCGGGCGCGGGTGGGCTACGTGCAGCAGGATCCTTATGGGGCGCTGCCCCCCTTCATGGACGTGGGCCGCATCCTGGAGGAGCCGCTGATCGTGCACGGGGTGCGCGACCGGGGTGAGCGTCGCCGGCGGGTGCGGGCGGTGCTCGACGAGGTGCGTCTATCGCCTCCGGAAACCTATCTGCACAAGTTTCCCCACCAGCTCAGTGGTGGCCAGCAGCAGCGGGTGGTGATCGCCCGGGCGCTGGTGCTGGGGCCGGCCCTCGTGATCGCCGACGAGCCGGTCTCCATGCTGGATGCCTCGGTGCGGGTGGAGATCCTGCGCCTGTTGCGACAGGTGCAGACCGAACTCGGCCTCACCCTGGCCTTCATTACCCACGACCTCTCCACGGTGCGCCACTTCGCCGAGCGCATCTTCGTGATGTATGGCGGCCGCGTGGTGGAACAGGCGCCGGTGGATGAACTGCTGGACCACCCCCAGCACCCCTATACCCAGGCCCTGCTCAACGCCATCGCCGACCCCGACCCGGCCAACGCCGATGAAGAGCGCCCGGTGCCCGCCGGCGAGGCCCCCAGCCTGGCCAACCCGCCGCCAGGGTGTCGCTTTCATCCGCGCTGCCCGCAGGCCATGGCGGGGCTCTGCGACGTGGAGGAGCCGCACGATTTTGAGCCCCGGCGGGGGCATTACTCGGCCTGCTGGCTGCACCGCTAGCCCGTTGGGCTGTGCCGGGCAGCCCCGGGGGAGGTGTCAGCCGGGGTCGTGCAGGTACAGGCGGTCGTCCTCCTCGCGCCGGGTAGGGATGGAATAGCGGTCCAACTCGCCGTGCAGGGTGTGGCAGAGGTCCTGGGCGAACAGCGGGTCGCCGATGTGCCAGGAGTGCGCGAAGTTGCCGTAATAGTTCTCTTTGGGGATACGGCTGTCCGGGTCGATGCCGGCGAAGTAGGGGCTGCAGTCCACGTTCACCGCCTTGGGTGGGGCATTGTCGGGCAGGCCGACCCGCCCTGCCCGGGCCCTTAGCCCGATGCGCTTGGCATTGGAGACCCGCAGCACGCCATCGTGGCCGCTTTGGTAGTTGGTGAGCCGGGAGCAGTGCCGGTAGACGGAGACGAAGCGCGGGTCGTCGTCGGCCAGGGAGCAACTGGAGACATCGGCCCCGATGAGGGCGATCTGGCTGACCTTCCAGGGGCGGTTCTTGATTTCGGTAACCTCGTCGGCATCGGTGAAGGCGTGGCGGATGACGTAGGCGCCGGTGGAGTGGCCCAGCAGGTGCACGTTCAGGTCGCAGCCGCGCGCCTGGCGCGTCGAGAACAGGCTGATGCAGTCGTCGGTGAGCCGCTCAGCGGTGGCCTTGGCATAGCGCCGGTCCCGCATGTACAGGAGGGGCATCTCGGCGCTGGGCCAGTCGAAACTGACCACGGTACCCCGGTAGCCCGCCGCGCGCAGGGTCTCCTTGAGCATGCGGTGGCGCCAGAGGACGGCCTCCTGGCTGTTGTTGTAGCCGTGAATGAAGACCAGCACATTACCGGTGGGGTTGTCGGACATGGGATCCTTTCCGGTGGTGCCGTCCGCCATCACGGCCTCGACCCACTCGCTGCGCGGCCTGCCGTGATGGGGCTGCTGGACCTCTGCGTCCTCGGGGACGAGCAGAAAACGCGTGGGGCCGGGTGCGCGGCCGAAAACCTTCTTGTCACCGCGGCCCCGGGTGTTGATGACGCAGACCACGAAGTCGTAACTCATGGGGATTCCCTCCCTGGACATGGTGAGTGGCTTGGGCGGCCCTGCTCCTGGGGGGCTCGGGCACTGTCCTGAGAAAGAATAGTCCGTCTCTTCGCGGCTGCCGCCTTCGGCATGGGTTCGCTGTCAGTCGTCCGAGATGTCTATACCCTTTGCCCGGGTGAAATCGCGCAGGGCCGGTACCGCGTCCGCCGGTAGGTCGAGTGTCAGGGCCACCCTTTCGCCATAGTCCACCCGCTCCACCTCCGCCCCGTGTTGTGACGCCCAGTGCCGCAGGGGCTGCTCTTGCGCGAAGCCCAGCGCAAGCTTCAGGCGGGTACGCGGCTGATGGGTAGCCAGCGGCAGCGCCGCCAGGACGTTCTGGGTGGCCCCAGCGTAGGCGCGGACCAGCCCGCCGGCACCCAGCTTGATACCGCCGAAGTAACGGATGACCACCACGATCACATCGCCGATCCGCTTGTGCTGGATGACGTTGAGGATGGGCTTGCCGGCGGTACCGGAGGGCTCACCGGCATCGCTCATGGCCGCCGTGGTGGCGGATTCCGGGTCGCCGATCAGGTAGGCCCAGCAGTGGTGGCGGGCGTCCGGGTAGTCGGCCACGGCCTGTTCGATGAAGGCCATGGCCTGTTCGCGGCTCTCGACCTGTCCGGCACGGGCAATGAAGCGGCTTTTCTTGACCTCCAGCTCACGTTCTAGCGTTTCCGCCGGGGTGGGGTAGGGGTTCGCCGACATGGACCTGCACTCACCAGAGTTGGCATTATTCATTGAATGGACCGGGCAAGGATAACGCATAAGATGGATGGAAAAGGGAAGGGCCTGTCGGGGCAGTCGGTGTGGGCACGGGGGCGGTGGGTGCTGTTGTTGCTGGTGACGGCGGTTCTCGGCGGCTGCGCCACTCTGGCGCCGTCGCCGCCCCAGGATCAGAGCAACATCTGCGAGATTTTTCGCGAGCAGCCGCGCTGGTACGACTACGCGCGCGCCTCGCAGGAGGAGTGGGGGACCCCGATCGCCACCCAGATGGCTTTCATCCAGCAGGAGTCCTCCTTCCGCAGCCATGTCCGGCCACCCCGGGAGCGGCTGCTCGGTTTCATTCCCTGGCGGCGGCCCTCCTCGGCCTACGGCTATGCCCAGGCGCAGGACCCGGTCTGGGGAGAGTACCGGGAGGACGCCGGGGCGCTCATGGCGCGGCGGACGCACATGAAACACGCCACCGACTTCATCGGCTGGTACAACCGGCGGAGCCATGAGCGGCTGGGTATCTCGCTGGATAATGCGGAACACCTGTACCTGGCCTATCACGAGGGGCCGGGGGGGTATCAGCGGGGGAGCTACAACAATCGCCCGCAGGTGCGGCAGGTGGCGCGCAATGTGGCGCAGCGGGCCACTCGGTATCAGTCACAATTGGAGCGTTGTGAATCGGAGTTTCGCTGCCGGCGGTTCTATCAGTTTGGCCCCCTGTGCCCTGACTGATTGGCCGCGACTGACCCCGCCGCAGGGCAAAAGCCGGTGGTGGGCGCGCGAGCGCATCATGGCCCTGCAGTCGGCGTCGGATCCACTCGGAATGGGGATTCCGCGCGCAGATGTTCGAATTGCGTATCGATGAGGTCGCCCTCGCGCTGGAGGTAATCGGCGACTGCCCGCTGGAACGCCGGTGACACCAGCCAGTGGGCTGAGGTGGTGCGGGTCGGCAGGAAGCCCCGGGCAATCTTGTGCTCGCCCTGAACGCCAGGCTCGAAGCGCTGCAGGCCGTGCCGGATGCAATAGTCGATGCCCTGGTAATAGCAGGCCTCGAAGTGGAGGGCGGGGTAGTTCCCGCTGCTGCCCCAGTACCGGCCAAAGAGGGTGTCACTCCCACGGAACATGATGGCGGCCGCAACGATTTCCCGGTCGTGGCGACAGACAGCAATCAAGAGTTGCTCGCCCATGGTGTGCGCGATCTCGCGGAAGAAGCCGGCGGAGAGCACCGGCAGGTTGGTCTTGCGCCGAAAGGCATTCGCGTAGTGGGCATGGATGAGGTCGAGTTCGGTATTACAGAGCTCGTGGCCGGTCTGCATGCGCACGTCGATGCCCTGTTCGCGGACGTAGCGCCGCTCTTGGCGGATCTTCTTGCGCTTGCGGCTGGTCAGTGCCGTGAGGAATGCCTCGAAGTCCTGATAGTGGTCGTTGTGCCAGAAATAATGGAAGTCGCGCCGGCGCAGGAACTGCCCGTTACCCAGAGCCTCGAGATCGGGCTCGCAGGCAAAGAGGCAATGAGCGCTGGAGAGTCCCAGCTGGCGGGTAAGGTCGCGCACGCCCTCGGCGAGGACAGCGCGAATAGTACCGGCGTCATCGCCGGGTGCGACGAGAAGGCGCGGACCGGTGGCCGGCGTCCAAGGGATGCTGACGACGAGCTTGGGGTAGTAGGCGAGGCCGTGGCGCTCGTGGGCTTCGGCCCAGGCGAAGTCGAAGACGAACTCGCCGCGCGAGTGGCCCTTGAGCCAGGCGGGGACAGCGCCGCGCAGGTGACCGCTGTCGTCCCGGAGGAGGATGAATTGCGGAACCCAGCCCACGTCGGGGCCAACGGCGCCATGGCGTTCAAGCGCAACGAGAAACTCGTGGCGCAGGAAGGGGTGGTGGCCACCGGTGAGTGCGTTCCAGGCGACCGGATCGATGGCCTCCACGGTATCGACGACGCCCAGCTTCCAACCCGGTCCGCCATTCGGGGATCGGCGTTCCGTTTCTGACGCCAATGTCAGTTCCTTCCCTTCGGTCTCGATGGCCCTGCGGATCGCGATTGCGTCGAGCCATGCCGCCGGGGCATGCGGGTGCGCGTGGCCTCGTCCAGCGCGAGGGCAATGAACAGCGCCTCCGCGTATTCGCCCTCGGCGGGTAGTCGGCCCTCGCGTTCACGCTCCAGGGTCGCTTCCAGTTCTTCCCGCGCCGCCGGGGGCAGGGCATGCAAGGCTCCGGCGGGCAAGGCGTCCACGTAGCTGGTCAGAAAGCCCGTGGCGCGAAGCCGTCGAATGCGGCGCCCCACCTCCCGCTGCCAGAGCAGCCGGCGCGCCGCGCTGACTGCCAGGGTGAACAGCGGGGGGCCGAGCAACATCAGGAAGAGCAGCACGGCGACCACGACGGTGAAGGGTAGCTCCCGGGCCTCGGCGGCCAGGTAAAAGGCCGCCAGCAGGGCCAGCATGACCGCTCCGACGATGACGTTGGCCCGCAGGAGTGCCCGGTTGGCCAGTTGCGAGAGCTTGTCCCGCTCCTGGCTAATCCACTCATCCATTGCTTTGTCCGGCATGGTGCTCTCCGCTGCTGAAACCGTTGGGTGGCGCCACAACATGGGCCCCGGGCATGCCGCGACCACCCTGTTGGTACGCCGACTACCAGGGAAGCGGCTCCCCCTTGGGCGCGTGCCAGAACCGTCCGGTCTGATCCAGGGTCAGT
This sequence comes from Alkalispirillum mobile, assembly GCF_003664325.1. Taxonomy (NCBI): domain Bacteria; kingdom Pseudomonadati; phylum Pseudomonadota; class Gammaproteobacteria; order Chromatiales; family Ectothiorhodospiraceae; genus Alkalispirillum; species Alkalispirillum mobile. The sequence goes on along the minus strand of NZ_RCDA01000005.1, from coordinate 75,597 downwards.
GCATCCATGCGCTGGATGATGCCGGCAGCCGACTCTTCCGGGTCGATGAGCCCATCGTGGCGGGTCATGTCCGTGCGGACCCAGCCCGGGTGGAGCAGCGCCACGGCGATTTCCCGCTCTTGCAGGTCGTGGGCCAGGGAGACGCCGGCCATGTTCACCGCCGCCTTGGACATGCGATAGCCGTAGCTGTTACCGGAGGTGTTGTCGGCCAGCGAGCCCATCCGGCTGGTCAGGATGCCCAGCTTGCCGCCGGGGGCCAGCCAGGGGGAGAGGGCCTCGGCGGCCATCAGTGGGCCGAGGGCGTTGGTCTCGAACTGCTGGCGGATGCCATCGACGGCGTCCTGGTCCAGCTGCCCGAGGCGTTGCTTGCTCATGACACCGGCCACTACCAGCAGCCACTCCAGCGGTTGATTACCCAGCTTGTCGGCCAGCTCATGCAGACTGTCGTGCCGGGTGACGTCCACGCCGGTGTGGATGTCCGCGCCGGTGGCGTCCAGCTCTGCGTTGCTGCTGCGCACCGCGGCGATAACGTCGTCACCGCGTTGGGTCAGCTGGCGGACCAGTTCCAGTCCGATGCCCCGGCTGGCACCGATAATCAGCTTGCTCATGGTGTCCCTCCTGCATGGTCGCGGGGAGCATGGTTAAATCGGGTTTCAGCCCGCGGGTCACGCGCAGGCTATCTCATTTCAGGTTAACGGTTTTCGCCGGGGAGGAAAGCCCATGTGCGGACGTTTCGCGCTGTCAGCCCCCCTGTCCAGCATTGCGCAGGACTACTTCCGGCTTGCGGGGGTGGACTGGCCGGAGGGGCCGCGCTTCAACATAACGCCGGGCACTGATATCCCGGCCTTCCTCAATGCGGGCGAGGCCGGGCTGCAGTTGAGCGGCTTGCACTGGGGGTACCGGCCGGCCGGGGTGCAGGATGGCCCCACCCCGATCAATGCCCGGGCGGAGCGGGCCGCGACCAGCCCCTATTTCCGCGAGGCCTTCGCCGGTCGACGCTGCCTGATCCCGGCGGATGGCTGGTTCGAGTGGCAGGCGCAGGGGGGTGAAAAGCAGCCGTGGTTCGTGACCCAGCGGCCCGGTGCGCCGGACCCGGTGATCTTCTTCGCCGGGTTGTGGACGCCGGGGGCGGACGGTGGTCCGGGCACCTGCGCCATCCTCACCGAGCCGGCCGCACCGGCCTTCGCGCCGATCCACCACCGCCAGCCGGTGGTGGTGGACCCGGCCTGCCGCTGGGCCTGGCTGGACCCGACGCTGCGCGACCGGATGGCCATCCGCCGCGCGGTGCAGCGCCTGGACCCGGGCCGGCTGCACGCCTACCCGGTCTCCAGCCGGGTGAACCGACCCGGCGAGGATGACGCGGACCTGCTGCGGCCCCTGGACCCGGAGTGATTCACACAACCCGGCCCGCTGAATTGACGGTCCGGCAGAGCGCGCCTAGCTTCAGGTAGAGGCCCTTCTAGGGCGATATCTGCGGAGGATCGTCATGCGACATCTGCTCACTGCACTCTGCTTGTTGCTCCTCGCCTGGCCGGTACACGCCGACCGGCTCACCATCGCGATCCCCTCCGGCTTCGTGCCCTTCATGTTCGAGGAGGACGGCGAGTGGACCGGGTTCGAGATTGAACTCTGGGAGGCCATCGCCGAGGAGAACGGCTGGGAGTACGAGTACAACACCATGAACTTCTCCGGCATCATCACCGCGCTGCAGACCGGGCGGGTGGACGGTGCCATCGCCGCGATCACCATCACCTCCGAGCGCGAGGAGACCATGGACTTCTCCCACGCCTACTACGACAGCGGGCTGATGCTGATGGTGCGCAGCGACAACGACGAGGTGCAGGGTATCGACGACCTGGCCGGCAAGGACCTGGCGGTGACCACCGGCACCACCAGTGACGACTATGCCTCGGCCAATCTGCCCGACACCGAACTGCGCCGGTTCTCCCGCGCCGAGCAGGCCTACATGGAGGTGCGCGCCGGTCGGGTGGATGCCGCCCTGCACGACACCCCCAACGTGATGTTCTACATCGAGACCGCCGGCGACGGCGAGGTGAAGGCGGTGGGCGAAAACCTGGAGGCCCAGTCCTACGCCATGGCCTTCCCGCGCGACGGCGAACTGCGCAACGACTTCAACATCGCGCTGTTGCGCATGATGGAGGATGGCCGTTACGCGGAGCTCTACGAGCGCTGGTTCGGGGAGGAACCGAGCCCGCGTTGAAGCCGTCTGCGCGGAGGTCCGGGTGGGCGCCGCGAGTCGGCCGGGTGCCCGTCAGTCAGACGTCCTGAACCCATGGAGGGTGGATGGAGTTCCGCTGGGATGTAGTCATCGATGCCATGCCGCAGATGCTGGCAGGGGCGCAACTCACCGCCTATATCACCCTGCTGGGCATCGGCGGCGGGCTGGTTATCGGCACGCTCTGCGGGCTGATCCTCGCCTTCCGTTTCCCCGTCATCAACTGGATTGCCTTCGCCTACGTCTCGGTGATCCGCGGCACGCCCATCGTGGTGCAGGCGATGTTCATCTACTTCGCCCTGCCCATGGCCCTGGATATCACCCTGTCCGGTTTTGCCGCGGCCTCCATCTGCCTGGCCATGAACGCCGGGGCTTACATCACCGAGATCGTGCGCGGCGCCGTGCTCTCCATCGACAAGGGGCAGACCGATGCCGGGCTGGCGCTGGGGTTGTCCTACCCGCAGGTGCTGCTCCACATTGTCGGGCCGTTGGCCTTCCGGCGCACCATCCCGCCGCTGGGTAACCAGTTCATCATCAGCCTGAAGGACTCGGCGCTCTTCCTGGTGATCGGCGTGGCGGAACTGGCCCAGCGCGGTGAGCAACTCACCGCCCAGACCGGGCGGGCGCTGGAGATCTGGACGGCGGTGGCGGTGTTCTACCTGATCATGACCTTTACCCTGGCCATGGTCATGCGCGCCATTGAGCGGAGGATGCGTATCCTGTGAGCCTGATCCGCTGTGAAAAGCTGTGCAAGGCCTTCGGTGAGACCCGGGTCCTCGAAGATATAGACCTGGTGGTGGACCCCGGCGAGGTGGTGGTACTGGTGGGGCCGTCCGGCTCCGGCAAGAGCACGCTGTTGCGCTGCCTCAGCGTGCTGGAACGACCCACCGCCGGGGTCCTGGAGGTGGACGGCCAGCGCCTCGGGGCCCGCGGCGTGCGCCCCCGCGACCTGCGCCGGCAGACCGGCATGGTCTTTCAGCAGTTCAACCTCTTTCCACACATGAGTGCCCGCGACAACGTTATGCTGGGGCCGCGGAAGGTGCGGGGGCTCTCTGGGCGCGAGGCCCGCACCATTGCCGATCGGCTGCTGGAACGGGTCGGCCTCAGCGACCGTGCGGATCACTACCCGGCGGAGCTCTCCGGCGGACAGCAGCAGCGGGTGGCCATTGCCCGCGCGCTGGCCGTGAACCCCAAGGTGATGCTGTTCGACGAGCCCACCTCGGCGCTGGACCCGGAGCTGCGGGGGGAGGTGTTGCGGGTGATGCAGGGCCTGGCCGAGGAGGGCACCACCATGATCATCGTCACCCACGAGATGCGCTTCGCCGAACAGGCGGCCAGTCGGCTGCTGTTCATGGACGAAGGCCGGATCGTGCACGACGGCGCCGCCCAGGCGATGCTGGCGCAGCCGCCGTCAGAGCGGTTCCGCGAGTTCATCGGCCACGTGGGCCACTAAGCCCCCGTGGCCGATGCGGCTCACCAGAGCCAGGTGGTGGGGTCCGTGATGGGGCGGCTCTCGGAGTTGACCACCAGCCCCTTGATGCAGCGGGTGAGGAACCACAGCACCGCCAGCACCATGATCAGGAAGCCCACCCCGATCGGTGAGGTGATGATCCCCACCAGCGAGTAGAGCACCCCGATCCAGAAGGTCCGGATCTGGTACTGGTAATGGCTGGCCGACACCGGGTCCGCCTCGCCCCGCTTGATGTAGGCGAGGATCAGCCCGGCGATGGCGGTCAGCACCACGAAGAAGCCGACCAGGTAGAGGATGTAGACCACCATCACCAGCTGTTTGCCGGAATCGGTCTGGCCGCCGGTGACGGTGGTCTGCTCCGTTCTCGGGTACTGTTCAGTCACGGGGTGACCGCCACCTTCAGCACGCCGTCGCGCTGGTTGGAGAAGAGGTCGTAGGCCTCGACGATGTCGGCCAGCTTGTAGCGGTGGGTCACCATCGCCGTGAGGTCGATCCGGCCCGAGGCCACCACCTCCATCAGCCGGCGCATGCGCTCCTTGCCGCCGGGGCAGAGGGTGGTGATGATGGTGTGGTCACCCAGGCCCGCCGCAATGGCGTCCAGCGGCATGGACAGCTTGCCGGAATAGACGCCCAGGCTGGACAGGGTGCCGCCCGGCTTGAGGATGCGCAGGCAGGCCTCGAAGGTCTCCTGCTGCCCCAGCGCCTCGATGGAGACGTCGACCCCGCGGCCTTCGGTAAGTGCCATGATGGCCTCGATGGGGTTCTCCTCGCGGAAGTTGATGCAGACATCCGCACCCAGCTTCTTGGCCGTCTCCAGGCGTTCGGGCACGCCGTCCACCACGATGATCCGGGTGGCGCCCATCAGCTTGGCACCGGCGGTGGCGCACAGCCCGATGGGCCCCTGCGCGAAGACCGCGACGGTGTCGCCAATGCGGATATGGCCGTTCTCGGCCCCGCCGAAGCCGGTGCTCATGATGTCCGGGCACATCAGTACCTGCTCGTCGGACAGGCCCTCGGGTACCGGCGTCAGGTTGCCCTGGGCGTTGGGGATGCGGACGTACTCCGCCTGGCAACCGTCGATGGTATTCCCCAACTGCCAGCCGCCCATGGCTTTTCCGCCGCACTGGCTGGAGGCCCCGTCCTGGCAGGAATTGCACTGGCCGCAGGGGGTGATGGCGCCGGCGATTACCCGCTGGCCGACCTCGTAGTCGGTCACCGCCTCACCCAGCTTCTCGATGACGCCTACCGGCTCGTGGCCGACGATACGGCCGGGCTCTACCGGGTACTCCCCCTTGAGGATGTGCACGTCGGTGCCGCAGATAGTGGTGGTGGTGACCCGGAGCAGGGCATCGGTAGGGCCGATCTCCGGGATGGGTTTCTCCTGGATTTCGATCCGTCCAGGTTCTACGAAAACCGCTGCTTTCATGGTGCTCATGGCAACCTCCCCGATCCGTTGGGTATATGGCCGTTCAAGAGGCCACTAAGTCCAATCTACGCCCCTTTCCCGGGGGAATAAAGGGTGGTCGAAGCGCCCCGGTCAAGCCTCCTGTTTGCCATGCATCAACCCCGGCCGAGGGCACGGGCGGCATGATCACGGACTTGCGAGTTTTCCGTGCTGCCGCCCTCCCGCGGCGGCCGCAAAGGGAGGTGAGTTCATGGAGTTGCTCTGTCCGGCCGGCAGTCTGGTGGGGCTGCGCAAGGCCATCGATAACGGCGCCGATGCCGTCTACATGGGCCTGCGTGACGATACCAATGCCCGCCACTTCCCCGGTCTGAACTTCACCGATCAGCAGATGCAGCAGGGGCTGCGCTACGCCCGGGAGCGGGGTGCCCGCGTGCTGCTGGCGGTCAACACCTACGCCCAGCCCCAGGGCTGGCTGCGCTGGCAGCGGGCGGTGGACCAGGCAGCGGACCTGGGCGTGGATGCCCTGATCGCAGCCGATATCGGTGTGCTGGACTACGCCGCCTCGCGCCACCCGGACCTGCCCCTGCACCTCTCCGTCCAGGGATCGGCTACCAGTGCCGAGGCGTTGCGCTTTTACGAGGAGCACTTCGGCATCCGCCGGGCAGTGCTGCCCCGGGTGCTGTCCATGGCGCAGGTCCGGGCGCTTTCCGAGTCGACGGACGTGGAACTGGAGGTGTTCGCCTTCGGTTCCTTGTGCGTGATGGTGGAGGGACGGTGCCTGCTCTCCTCCTACGTTACCGGGTGCTCGCCCAACCGCAGTGGGGCCTGTTCGCCGGCCAGCGCCGTGCGCTGGGAGGAGACCGCGCAGGGGCTGGAGTCCCGCCTCAGCGGTGTGCTGATCGACCGCTTCAGCAAAGAGGAGCAGGCGGGCTATCCGGTGGTCTGCAAGGGGCGCTTCCAGGTCGAGGGCCAGGTCGGTCACGTGCTGGAGGAGCCCACCAGCCTGAACACCCTGTCGCTGCTGCCGGAACTCATGGCCGCCGGCATCAGTGCCGTGAAGATTGAGGGGCGCCAGCGCAGCCCCGCTTATGTCGCCCAGGTGGCCCGGGTGTGGCGTCAGGCCATCGATGCCTGCCGGCACAATGGCGACGGCTTCCAGCCGCGCGAGGACTGGATGGCGGCCCTGGCCGGCCTGTCCGAGGGCACTCAGACCACCCTTGGCGCCTACCATCGCAGTTGGCAGTGACCCGCGGAGGTACCCGATGCAACTGACACTGGGCCCCGTGCCCTACTACTGGAGTGCCGACCGGCTGCACGCCTTCTACCGGGCAGCCGCCGATTGGCCGCTGGACACCGTCTACCTGGGCGAGAACGTTTGCAGCAAGCGCCGCGCCTTCAGTCTGGATGACTGGATCGGCCTGGGCCGGGAGCTGACACAGGCCGGCAAGCAGGTGATCCTCTCCAGCCTGGCGCTGGTGGAGGCCCGCTCCGAGATGGGTGTGGTCCGCCGCCTGTGCGAGAACGGCGAGTTCCGGGTGGAGGCCAATGACATGGGGGCGGTGCAACTGGCCAGCGCCGCCGGTGCGCCCTTCGTGGGAGGGTCCACCCTCAACGTCTACAATCCGCGCACCCTGGCCGTGCTCCGCCGGGCCGGCATGGTGCGCTGGGTGCCATCGGTGGAGATGCCGGGCCGCATGATCAGCGAAAACCTGCAGGGGCTGGGCGACCCGGACCTGGAGGTGGAGGTGCAGGGCTTCGGCCCGTTGCCACTGGCCTGGTCCGCCCGCTGTTTCACCGCGCGAGCGGCAGACCGGCCCAAGGACCAATGCGGCTTCCGTTGCCTGGAGCACCCGAGCGGATTGCCGATGGGTACCCGCGACGGGGATGCCTTCCTGCGCATCAACGGCACCCAGTTGCAATCGGGCCGCTGGCTGCACCTGCTGGACGCGCTGGAGGACATCCGTGCCGCCGGGGCCAACGCCGTGCGTCTCAGCCCCTGGGGTGAGGATATGGCCGGTGTGGTCCGGGCCTACGCTGCTGCCCTGGCCGGCGAGGCGGGGGCGGATCGTCCTATCCCCGGGCTCGCGCCGGAGGCGTGCTGTGACGGCTATTGGTTTGGTGAGGCCGGAATGGCACGGGTGGCGCGCAATGCACGTTTTCAGGAGGAATTGACATGAGCTCGCTCCCATTGCCCCCCGGTGCCCGTTTCGTGAAACGGCGGCTGGATCAGGTAGCGGTCGGTCTGATCAACCAGGCCCTGGCCGAGCCCCTGGCCGACGGGGTATTCGATTTTCTGGAGGGCCGCTGCCTTGAGGTCCGATTGCAGGACTGGGGCCTGGCACTGCCGCTGACCTGGCGCGCGGGCCGGCTGGCCGCGGCACACGGCATGGCGCCGGAGGCCCGCATCGGGGGTGACCCGGGGGCCTTCGTACTGATGGCGGGGGAGCGGGCGGACCCGGACACCCTGTTTTTTCAGCGCCGGTTGAGTATCCAGGGCGACACGGAGTTGGGACTGATGGCCAAGAATGCCCTGGACCAGCTGGACCCGGAGGCGCTGCCGGCCCGTTTTCGCCGGCCGTTGCTGCGCCTCGCGGGGCTGGTGGAGAGCGGGGAGCGGCGGTTCAGGCCGAGCGCACGGTCGGTGTAGGCTCCGACCAGTTGGCCAGGTCGGCCAGGGCCGGTACATCGAGCAGCCGGATCTGGCGGCCGTCGGCCATGATCCAGCCCTGTTCCCCCAGGTAACGGAAGGCGCGGCTGGTGGTGTTGGGGGCCAGGCCCAGCTGGTTGCCCAGCTCCTGCCGCGGCATCGGCAGATCAATGGTTTCGGCGGACATGCCGCGCCGGGCCATGCGGTGAGCCAGGTCGAGCAGGCCGTGGGCCAGGCGCCCCTCGGCCGACTGCTGGCTCATGGCCAGGCGGGTGCGCTTGTTCTGGTGCACCGCATCCCCGGAAAGGCGCAGCAGCTGGTGCCAGAGCTGGGGCACCTGGGCAGCCAATCCCTGCAGCGACTGGAACGGCAGTTCGCAGACATAGCTGTTCTGCAGCAGTACGGCGTTGGTAGGGTGGCGCTGCTCGTACAGCGCATCCAGCCCCATCACCTCGCCCGGCAGGGAAAAGCCGATCACCCGCTGATTGTCATCCTCGCACCGTTCAGCGCGTTCCCGCCGGGCGGCACCCACCCGGATCACGCACAGGCGCTCGAGCGGTTCGCCCGCCTCGAACAGCACGGTGCCCGCCGGCAGCGGGCCGCGCCGGCAGATCAGGCGCTCCAGCATGTCCGCTTCCGGCGCGTGGTGGAGAATGCCGAAGCAGATATTCCTCAGGCCACATCCTTGGCACCGGTCCCTCCGCTGGCTCAGGGGCGTGATATTGTCGGTGCGATAGTCGTGCATGATGCCTCGTGAAACAATTCGATGGCCAAGGTATTCTTGAGCCCTGATATGGGCTTTAGCCTGCCGAGCCGGTCGACAGACCGCAATACCTCCGAAGGGGCATAGGGAACCTGAAAACCATGAAGCATGCATTGATCGCTGGCCTGTGCGCCCTTTTTCTGACCGGCTGCTTTGCCACCTATCCGCTTGATTTCTCAGAGGAAGAGTGGGAGTCCTTGAGCCCCGAAGAGCGCCTTGCCGCACGGGAAAAGCAGGCCGAACTGGACCGGGCCGCGGCAGAACGTCGCACCGCCGAAGCGCAGGCGCGGGAGGCGGAGGCCGCCCGGCAACTGGCGGAGTTGGAGGTGCGCCGCCGCGAGGCGGGGTATGGCGAGCGCCTCCAGTGTGTCATGGAGCAGGGCGAGCTCCGCTCCGGCAGTCGCTGGCGGGCCGTGGAGCCCTTCGCGGTGGACGTGGTCGAAGGGATGGATGTGCCCTTTGACTACCGGGAACAGGACCGGGGGCGCCACCGCAGCAACGACGGCATCGCGCAGTTCGACGGGACCACCTTGACCCTCTGTGCCGAGCGCTGGGCCTCGCGCCCGGATTCGGACTACTGCGTGCGGGTGCTGGGTACCTTCGAGGACTACCGACGCGGGCTGCGCACCAGCGTGGACTCCGAGCGCTTCCTGCGCGGCGACATCCGCTGTCAGCTGGCCCCGGGCCGGGATGGCGTGCCGGGTGGCCGGCGTGGGTCGCTCCGCTAGAAGGACGCGTGGCTCAGTCCTCCGGTTCATACCCCAGGTTGGGCGCCAGCCAGCGCTCCGCTTCCCGCCGGCTCATGCCCTTGCGCCTGGCGTAGTCCTCCACCTGGTCCTGGTAGATCTTGCCCAGGCCGAAGTAGCGGCTCTGCGGGTGGGCGAAGTAGAGCCCGCTCACCGCGGCGGTGGGCACCATGGCCTTGCTCTCGGTCAAGGTCAGGCCGATCCGGTTCTCCACGTCCAGCAGCTCCCAGATCAGATCCTTCTCGGTGTGATCCGGGCAGGCCGGGTAGCCCGCCGCCGGGCGGATACCCTGGTACTGCTCCTTGATCAGGCTGCGGTTGTCCAGCTGCTCGTCCGGGGCATAGCCCCAGAACTCCCTGCGTACCCGCTCGTGCAGGTGCTCGGCGAAGGCCTCGGCCAGCCGGTCGGCCAGGGCCTTGAGCAGGATGGCGTGGTAGTCGTCGTGGTCGGCCTCGAAGCGAGCGATGTGCTCGTCGATGCCGATGCCGGCGGTGACGGCGAAGGCGCCGATGTGGTCGGGCTTGCCGGTCTCGCGCGGGGCAATGAAATCACCCAGGCTCTGGTGGGGGCGGCCCTCCGGCTTCTCGGTCTGCTGGCGCAGGTGGTGCAGGGTGAGTAGCACCTGCTCGCGATTCTCGTCGGTGTAGAGCTCGGTGTCGTCCCCCACGCCGTTGGCGGGGAACAGACCGAATACCGCCCGGGCGGTGAGCCAGCGTTCCTCGATGATCTGGGCCAGCATCGCCTTGGCGTCCTCGAAAAGCTTGCGCGCCTGCTCGCCGACCACTTCATCATCGAGGATCTTGGGGTAGCTGCCGGCCAGCTCCCAGGATTTGAAGAAGGGCGTCCAGTCGATGTAATCGACCAGTTTTTCCAGGGGGTAGTCGTCCAGCACGTGCACCCCGGGGGTATTGGGCATGACCGGCTCGAAGGCGTCCCAGTCGATGGGGGTACGGTTGGCGCGGGCCGCGTCGATCTTCACCCACTTCTGCTTCTTCTGGCGGTTGGCATGCTGCTGGCGCACGCGCTCGTACTCCTCCGCCAGCCCGGCCACATAGGCGTCGCGCCGGGTCTCGCTCATAAGGTTGGAGGCCACGCCCACCGCCCGCGAGGCGTCCTTCACGTAGATCACTTCGTGGTCGTACCGGGGAGCGATCTTCACCGCCGTGTGCACCCGGGAGGTGGTGGCCCCGCCGATCAGCAGCGGCTGATTCATGCCCCGGCGCTGCATCTCCTTGGCCACGTTGACCATCTCCTCCAGCGAGGGGGTGATCAGCCCGGACAGGCCGATGATGTCCACTTGCTCCTTCTGGGCGGTCTCCAGAATGGCCTCGGCTGGCTGCATGACGCCGATGTCGGTGACCTTGAAGTTGTTGCACTGGAGCACCACGCCGACGATGTTCTTGCCGATGTCGTGAACATCGCCCTTCACCGTCGCCATCAGGATGTGGGCGGCGGGCTTGTCGTCGCCCTCGGCCTTCTCTGCCTCGATGTAGGGCAGCAGGTAGGCCACCGCCTTTTTCATCACCCGGGCGGATTTGACCACCTGCGGCAGGAACATCTTGCCCTCGCCGAACAGGTCGCCCACCACGTTCATGCCGTCCATCAGCGGCCCCTCGATCACCTCGATGGGGCGGTCGTGAGCCTGGCGCGCCTCTTCCACGTCCTCGTCGATGTAGTCGACGATGCCCTTGACCAGCGCATGCGCCAGGCGCTTGTTCACTGGTTGTTCCCGCCAGGCGAGGTCGGCTTCCTTTTTCTGCGCACCGCCCTTGTCTTTCACCGATTCGGCGAAGTCCAGCAGGCGCTCGGTGGCGTCCTCCCGGCGGTTGAGGATCACATCCTCCACCCGCTCCAGCAGGTCCTTGGGAATGTCGTCGTAGACCTCGATCTGGCCGGCATTGACGATGGCCATGTCCAGCCCCGCCTTGATGGCGTGGTAGAGGAAGGCCGAGTGCATGGCCTCGCGCACGGCGTTGTTGCCGCGGAACGAGAAGGAGAGGTTAGATAGCCCGCCGGAGACCCGGGCGTAGGGCAGGTTGGCCTTGATCCAGCGGGTGGCCTCGATGAAGTCGATGCCGTAGTTGTCGTGCTCCGGGATGCCGGTGGCCACCGGGAAGACGTTGGGGTCGAAGATGATGTCCTCGGGCGGAAAGCCGGCCCGGTCCACCAGCAGCCGGTAGGCGCGCTCGCAGATCTCGATGCGACGCGGGTAAGTGTCCGCCTGGCCGTCCTCGTCGAAGGCCATGACCACCACGGCGGCACCGTAGCGCTTGAGCTTTTCCGCCTGTTCCAGGAAGGGCGCCTCGCCCTCCTTGAGGGAGATGGAGTTGACCACCGCCTTGCCCTGCACGCACTGCAGGCCCGCCTCCAGCACCTCCCACTTGGAGGCGTCGATCATCACCGGCACCCGGGCGATGTCCGGCTCGGCGGCGATCAGGTTGAGGAAGTCCACCATGCAGGCCCGGGCATCCAGCATGCCCTCGTCCATGTTGATGTCGATGATCTGGGCGCCGTTCTCCACCTGCTCCCGGGCCACCTCCAGGGCGGTGTCGTAGTCCTCTTCCTTGATCAACCGGCGGAAACGGGCCGAACCGGTGACGTTGGTGCGCTCGCCCACGTTCACGAACAGGCTGTCCCGGCCGATGTTGAAGGGCTCCAGGCCGGACAGGCGCATGGCCCGCTCGCGTTCGGGGATGGCGCGGGGGGCGCAGTCGGCCACCGCCTCGCGCAGGGCGGCGATGTGCTCGGGCGTGGTGCCGCAGCAGCCGCCGATCACGTTCACGAACCCGCTCTCGGCGAACTCGCGCACGATGGCAGCCATCTCCTCGGGGGACTGGTCGTACTCGCCGAACTCGTTGGGCAGACCGGCGTTGGGGTAGATGGTGACGTAGGTGTCCGCCACCCGGCTGATCTCCTGCACGAAGGGGCGCATCTGGTCGGCGCCAAGGGCGCAGTTAAGGCCCACGGTGAAGGGGTTGGCGTGGCGGACGGAGTTCCAGAAGGCCTCGGTGGTCTGCCCGGAGAGGGTGCGCCCGGAGGCATCGGTGATGGTGCCGGAGATCATCACCGGCAGGCGCCGGCCGATCTCTTCGAACAGCTCCTCCAGGGCGTAGATGGCCGCCTTGGCGTTCAGGGTGTCGAAGATGGTCTCGATCAGCAGCAGGTCGGCGCCGCCCTCCACCAGCCCCTGCGCCGCTTCCAGGTAGGCGGCGCGCAGCTGGTCGAAGGTGATGTTGCGGTAGCCGGGGTTGTTCACGTCCGGTGAGATGGAGCCGGTACGGTTGGTCGGGCCCAGGGCGCCGGCCACGTAGCGCGGCTGGTCGGGGGTCTCGCGCTCGGCGGCATCACAGGCCTCGCGGGCCAGCCGGGCGGCGGCCACGTTCATCTCGTAGGCCAGATGCTCCATCTGGTAGTCGGCCTGGGCGATGGTGGTGGAGCTGAAGGTATTGGTCTCCACGATGTCCGCACCCACCGCCAGGTTCTCCGCGTGGATCTCGCGGATCACCTCGGGCCGGGTGAGCACCAGCAGGTCGTTGTTGCCCTTGAGGTCGCAGGGGTGGTCGGCAAAGCGCTCGCCCCGAAAGTCGGCCTCCTCCAGCTGACGGTTCTGGATCATGGTGCCCATGCCGGAGTCCAGGATGAGGATGTGGCGGGCGAGGGCGTCTTCCAGGGTTTTGCGGCAATCGGTCATGGCTGGATGGCTGTATCAGCTGATTAAGCAAGGGAACCGCATAGGATACCAAGTGTGGCGTCGGGTTGCTGCGTATCAAGGGCCGATTCCCTGCCGGCGGCACGAAGCTGGCATAATGGCCCGCGTTCCGGCCTCCGGTGCCGGCGGCATGTGTTCCTTGCAACCCAGAGCTTCATTCCCATGAGCCACGGCATCCAGACCAGCCAGATCCTCGACAGCCACATCCAGCTCCTGACGCGCCTCTACCAGGACATCGGCGAGGAGCCGTTGCACGGCATCCGCCAGGCGGTGGAGGGGGATCTGGACGGCATCGTGGCGGAGTTTTACGACGAGATGCTGCGGGAGCCCGGCAGCGACGCCTTCCTGTCCCATGACCTTGTCCGCCAACGGCTGCGTTATACCCTGGCGCAATGGGTGCGGGAGCTGTTCACCCCCCGCGAGCCGGACGCGGTGCCCGCCTTCGTGCAGCGTCAGCTGGAAGTGGGGCGGGTCCACGCCCGGATCAATGTGCCCATGCACATGGTCAACCTGGGCGGCCGGTTCCTGAAGCGGGACATCCTCACCCGGGTGCACCGGGAGCATGACGGGGACCTGGACCGGCTGATCGCGGTCTGCGAGCTGATCGATGCCTCCATTGCGCTGATCAACGAGAGCTACCTGGGTGACCAGATGGTGGCGGAGCGCCAGTCCCAGGCGCTCAAGATGCACGCGGTCAGCCAGAACCTGGCCATCGAGTGCGAGCGGCTGCGCTCCGACCTGCTGGACTGGCTGCGCCGCTTCATGACCCGCCTGTATCAGCAGGACCAGCCGGCGCTGACCCCGGCGGATTCCGTTCGCCAGTCCGATTTCGCCCTCTGGCTGCACCACAAGGCCGACCTGCTGTTCCAGCAGGAGCAGGAGATCGCCAAGCTCAAACAGCAGTTGGCCGCAATCGAACATGCCTCCGAGCGGGCGATCGAGGTGCGCAAGCAGGGGCTGACCCAGGGGTTTTTCGAGCAGGTGGAGGCGCTGAACCAGGGGGTTACCCGGGCCAACTGGCTGTTGGCCGAACTGGTCAGCCACACCCTGGAGATGGACGGCGGGCGGGATCCGCTGACCCGCCTGTTCAACCGCCGCTTCCTGCATACCATCCTGCAGCGGGAGACCCAGGTCTGCATCCGTCACGGGGGGCGGTTTGCGCTGCTGCTGGTGGACCTGGACCACTTCAAGCAGCTCAACGACCGCCACGGACATGACGCCGGAGACCGGGTGCTCTGTCAGGTGGCCGAGGCGCTCAGTAGCCAGATCCGCGCCGGCGATTTCGTCTTCCGGTACGGCGGCGAGGAGTTCCTGGTGGTGCTCAGCGACATCAGCCCGGAGAACGCCCAGGCGGTGGCGGACAAGATCCGTCGGGGCGTACGCGAGCTGGTGATCAACGCGGGCGACGCAACGATCCGGGTGACCGCGAGCATCGGCCTGGCCCTGCACGACGGCCACCCCGACTACTCCCGCGCCATCGGAAACGCCGACCGGGCGCTCTACGCGGCGAAGGCGGCGGGCCGCGACCGGGTTGTGCTGGCCGATGACCTGAAGGCGGACACCGCCGATGCCTGAACGGCGCTAGCCCCCCTCCAGGCGCCACAGGCGTTGGCGCAGGGTCTCCACCTCGTCCAGCAACTCCAGCGCCAACGCCGCGCCGGCCCAGTTGACCCCCAGGTCGCGGCGTAGTTGCACGGCGCGGTGCGCCCGCCGCACGCTGGTCCCATGGAAGCGCCAGTGGCTGGTGGGGCCCCGCTCCATGGGCTCGATAATGCCCTCGTCCACCATTACCAGCAGTTCGTCGGCGGACAGCCGGCAGAGGCGGCACACCTCGCCCAGGCTGAGCACCACCTCCTCTTCCAGGATCTCGCCGCGGATCACCGTCTGCATTTTCCGTGTCATGGCGTTCACACCCCCAGCCTGGCGCGTGGGTTGAAGTCCAGGGCCTGCTGCATGTCGCGGTAGGCTTGCCGGGCCGCCTCTGTGTCGGCGGGTGGCAGCGCTATCTGCAATACGGCGAAGAGGTCACCGGGCGGGTTGCCGGGAATGCCTCGCTGCTTTAGCCGCAGCTTGTGGCCACCCACCGAGCCGGCCGGGATTCGCAGTTCCACGGTGCCGGTGGGGGTGGGTGCGGCGACCTTGGCGCCTAACGCCGCCTCCCACGGGGCGACGGGCAGGTCCAGAAACACGTCGCGCCCCTCGACGCGGAACAGGGGGTGGGGCCGAAAGGCCACTTCCAGAAAGAGGTCGCCCGGCGGGCCACCGCCCAGGCCCGGGTTGCCCTGACCGGCCAGGCGGATATGCTGGCCCTGCCGGACCCCCTTGGGGATGTGCACGTTCAGCGTGCGCTCCCTGTGCCGGGGCCGGCCATCCTCGCCAATCTCGGTCGCGGTGAGGGTGAGCGTGCGGTTGGCCCCCTGGTAGGCGTCGTCCAGGTCGATGGTTATGCGTGCCCGTGCATCCTCGCCGCGGGCCCGGAATTGGGTCCCGCCACGCGCGAAGCCGCCGGGCTGTCCGAAGCCGCTGCCGAACAGGGACTCGAAGAAGTCGCTGAAGCCGGAGGCGTCGGCGCCGGTGAACTCCGCACCGTGGAACTGGAAGCCCTGCTGGCCCCAGTCCGGTGGCGGGCGGAAATCCTCGCCGGCCTGGTAGTTGCGCCCCAGCTGATCGTAGGCGGCTCGTTTCTCCGGGTCCTTGAGCACCTCGTACGCCTCGCCCAGCTCTTTGAACTTCTGCTCGGCGTCCGGCTCTTTGCTGACATCCGGATGGTACTTCCGGGCCAGACGGCGGTAGGCCCGCTTGATCTCGTCCTGGCTGGCGTCCCGGCTGACGCCCATGATCTCGTAGTAGTCCTTGAATTTCATGTGCGTGTCCGATCCTTGTTGTGCGGGTCCGAGGTATTCGTTTTGCCTACTGATGTATATGGAGCAGGGGCGGGCAGGGTTCAATGTCGACGCGCTGAGCGGCGCATACGGGATGTGGCAGTGCAACAACGAATCCCCTTGACCTGCTCGCAGGGATGACTATAAATAAACGTACGTTTAAGACGCGGAAGCCACCATGAGCGAAGCCACCGACACCAAGGAGCGCATACTCGATACCGCCGAGCGGCTGTTCGCAGAGCGCGGCCTGGGGCAGACCTCGCTGCGCCAGATCACCTCCCAGGCCGAGGTGAACCTGGCCGCGGTCAATTACCACTTCGGCTCCAAGGAGGGGCTGATCAAGGCAGTGCTGGCCCGGCGGCTGGAGCCGCTGAACCGCGAGCGTATCCGTCGGCTGGACCGGCTGGAGCGCAGCGGCGACCTGACGCTGGAGGGGCTGATCGAAGCGTTCATCGGCCCCCCGCTGGAGCTGAGCCGCGACGGTGCCGGGGGCGGCCGGTTCGTGCGCCTGATGGGGCGTACCTACACGGAGCACGCCAACTTCCTCCACGACCACATGCGGCAGGCCAACGAGGGGTTGGTGAGCCGGTTCAAGCCGGCGTTCCGTGAGGTGTTGCCGGAGCTGCCCAAGGGTGAGCTGTACTGGCGCTTGCACTTCATGGTCGGCGTCATGTCCTACGTAATGGCGGGCAACGACATGATGCAGGTGCTGGCGGCGAGCCGGGGCGCGAACCCCGATGACCCGCAGGAGATCATCCGCAGGATGGTGCCCTTCCTGGCGGGTGGCTTGCAGGCGCCGTTGCCGCCAGAGTTACAGCAGGCCCTGGAGGAGGGCGCAGCTGAGGCGGCGCTCGGGTCGGACTGAGACCGGCCCGCAGCGGCGGGATTTTTTTCGGACAGAAGTAAAACAAACGTTTTAATAGCGCTTACTCAGAGGTTGCACAAGACAGCCCGCAAAACAAAAGAACGAAGCGCCAGGAGGAGACCGTGGAACCAGAGACCGACTACATCGAACCCAAGGGGGTGGGCACCCTGCACCGCCTGTTTTTGGAACGGGTGCGCCGTAGCCCCGATGCCCCGGCGTACCGCCAGTACGACTATGCCCGCCAGGCCTGGCAGACCTTTTCCTGGCAGGAGACCGCCGACGCCGTGCGCCGCTGGCAGGCAGCCCTGGCCGGTGAGGGGCTGGGGCGCGGCGATACCGTGGCGGTGATGTTGCCGAACAGCTGGCAGTGGGTGCTGTTTGACCAGGCCGCCCTGGCGCTCGGCCTGGTGGTGGTGCCGCTGTACACCAGCGACCGGCCGGACAACGTGGCCTACATTCTGGATGATTGCGGGGCCCGGCTGCTGATCCTGGAACAGGCAGAGACCTGGCACGCCATCCAGCGCGGCGGCCACCGGCTCAACGCCCTGCAGCGCGTGGTGGTGACGCGGGGCATGGCCCCGGCGGATGATCAGGGAGCGGTGACGGCCCTGCAGGTCTGGCTGGAGCGGGCGACGGAAGATGAGGCGCTGCCCGAACCGCCCCGCGACGGCCACGCCCTGGCCTCCATCGTCTACACCTCCGGCTCCACCGGCCGGCCCAAGGGGGTGATGCTCAGCCACCACAACATGCTGGAGAACGCCCACGCCGGGCTGCAGCGTATCGCGATCTACCCGGACGATCTGTTCCTGTCCTTTCTGCCCCTGTCCCACACCCTGGAGCGCACCATCGGCTATTACCTGCCGATCATGACCGGCTCCACCGTGGCCTACGCCCGGTCGGTACCGGACCTGCCCGAGGACCTGGCCACGCATCGTCCCACTGCGCTGGTAAGCGTGCCGCGCATCTACGAGCGGGTCTACGGCCGAATCCAGGAGGGGCTGCGCGAGAAATCGCCCCTGGCCCGCCGGCTGTTCCACAGCGCCGTCAACGTGGGCTGGCAGCGTTACCAGCGGGGGCAGGGGCTGCGGGGCTGGCACCCGAAGGAGCTGGGCTGGCCACTGTTGAACAAGCTGGTGGCGGGAAAGGTCACCGCGCGGCTGGGCGGCCGGCTGCGGGTGGCCATCAGCGGGGGGGCCCCGCTGAGCCGGGACGTGGCCCAGCTCTTTCTCTCTTTGGGGGTGCCGGTGCTCGAGGGTTACGGGCTCACCGAAACCAGCCCGGTGATCGCCGTCAATACGCTGGAGGACAACCGGCCCGGTACCGTGGGTAAACCGCTCCCCGGCGTGGAGGTGCGCATCGGCGAACAGGACGAGCTGCAGGTCCGCGGCCCCAACGTGATGCTCGGCTACTGGAACAATCCCGAGGCCACCCGGGCGGCCCTGGACCGCGAGGGCTGGTTGCACACCGGTGACCAGGCCCGCCTGGACGAGGCCGGTCGCATCACCATCACCGGCCGCCTCAAGGAGATCATCGTCATGGCCAACGGCGAGAAGGTGCCGCCGGCGGACATGGAGCTGGCCATCGCCAACGACCCGGTGTTCGAGCAGGTCATGGTGGTCGGTGAGGGCCGGCCCTACCTGGGGGCGCTGGTGGTGCTCAACGAGGCCGCCTGGCCCGGCGTGGCCCGGGCGCACGGCCTGCCGGAGGCCATCGGGGCGGCCCGCGAGGACCCGCAGGTGGAGGCCTGCCTGCTATCGCGCGTGGCGGACCTGCTGCACGCCTTTCCCGGTTACGCCCAGGTACGGCGACTGCGCGTGCTGCCGGAGCCGTGGAGCGTGGACAACGCCATGCTGACCCCCACCCTCAAGCTCAAGCGCGCCCAGATCACGCACCAGTTCCACGACGAGCTGGAGGCGCTTTATGCCGGGCACGCCAGCCCGGCCGGTGCCTCCGGCCAATCCGGGCAGTGATGCCGCCGTCCGGCCCACGACAACACCGATGGAGGAGAAGATGAGTTCAGTGCTGAAGACAAGGATGGCGCCCGGTGGCGATGCCGGCGTCGCCCAGCGGCCCCGCCAGATCCGCCGCGCCGCCGTGCTCGGCGCCGGGGTGATGGGCGCGCAGATTGCCGCCCACCTCGTCAACGCCGGCGTGGAGGCGGTGCTCTTCGAACTGCCCGCCGAGGGCGGCGACCCGGATGCCCATGCCCGCAAGGCCATCCAGGGCCTGCGCAAGGCCCAACCCACCCCGCTGGCAGAGCCGGCGGTGGCCGAACGCATCGTGCCGGCCAACTACGAAACCGGGCTGGACCAGCTCGCCGATTGCGACTTCGTGATCGAGGCCATCGCCGAACGGCTGGACTTGAAGCGCGATCTGTTCGCCCGCATCGCGCCCCACCTGCCCGAGGGCGTGCTGCTGGCCAGCAACACCTCCGGCTTGTCCATCAACGCCCTGGCCGAGGTGCTGCCCGACGCCGTGCGCGAGCGGTTCTGCGGCGTGCACTTCTTTAACCCGCCGCGGTACATGCCGCTGGTGGAGCTGATCCCCAGTCGGGCCACCCGGTCCGAGGTGCTCGACGATCTGGAAAGCTTCCTGGTGGGTACCCTGGGCAAGGGGGTGCTCCGTGCCGAGGACACCCCCAACTTCGTGGCCAACCGCATCGGCGTGTTTTCCATCGCCGCCACCCTGCACCACGCCGAGCGGCTGGGCATCCCGGCAGACGTGGTGGACGCGCTCACCGGTCCGGCCATCGGCCGGCCCAAGTCGGCCACCTTCCGTACCGCCGACGTGGTAGGCCTGGACACCCTGCAGCACGTGGTGACCGGCTCCGCCAAGCTGCTGGAGGCGGATCCCTGGCAGGCCTATATCCGCCTGCCCGACTGGTTGGACGGTCTGGTGGCGCAAGGTGCGCTGGGGCAGAAGACCCGCCGTGGTGTCTATCGGAAAGAGGGCAAGGCGATCCAGGTCTTCGATCCGGAGCGCGGCGACTACCGACCGGCCCGGCAGCAGGCCGACGAGGCGTTGCAGGCGATCCTGGCCGAGCGCGATCCGGCGAAGAAGCTGGCGGCCCTGCACGACAGCGACCACCCCCAGGCGCAGTTCCTGTGGGCCATCCAGCGCGACGTCTTCCACTACGCCGCCTACTGGTTGGGCGATATCGCGGACAACGCCCGCGACCTGGACCTGGCCATGCGCTGGGGCTTCGGCTGGAAGCTGGGGCCGTTCGAGACCTGGCAGGCGGCCGGCTGGCGACGGGTCGCCGACTGGATCCGTGCGGATATCGACGCCGGCCGGGCGCTGGTGGATGCACCGCTGCCGGAGTGGGTGGCGCAGGTGGATGGGGTGCATCGCCCGGAAGCGTCCTGGAGTGCCCGTGGCCACAACTGGCAGCCGCGCTCCGACCTCCCGGTCTACCAGCGCCAGTATTTCCCGGACCGGGTGCTGGGCGAGGCCGAACAGGAGACCGGAGTCACCACCTTCGAGACCGACGCGGTCCGCCTCTGGCACCTGCAGGCGGACGTGGGCATCCTCAGCTTCCGCAGCCCGCAGCACGCTATCGGCGACGACGTGCTGGCGGGCGTGCTGGAGGCGGTGGCCAAGGCCGAGGGGCGCTACCGGGCGCTGGTCCTCTGGCAGTCCAAGGCGCCGTTCAGCGTGGGCGCCAACCTCAAGCAGGTCGTGGGTGCCCTGGAGTGGGGGGACTACGACGCCCTGGCCGACATGGTGGCGCGCTTCCAGCAGGCCACCGAGTGCCTGCGCCAGGCCCGCATCCCGGTGGTGGGGGCGGTGCGCGGCATGGCCCTGGGCGGGGGCTGCGAGTTCGTCATGCATTGCGACCACGTGGTGGCGGCCCTGGAGAGTTACATGGGCCTGGTGGAGGCCGGGGTCGGGCTGATCCCCGCCGGCGGTGGCTGCAAGGAGCTGGCCCGCCGCGCCTCGGCGCTCACCCCGGACGGTGACGTCTTCCCCTTCATCCGCAACTACTTCGAGACCATCGCCATGGGCAAGGTCGCCGGCAGCGCGGTGGAGGCCCGGCGCCTCGGTCTGCTGCGGCCGTCCGATACCGTGGTGCTCAACCCGCACGAGATCCTGCACGTGGCCCACGCCCACGCCCGGGCGCTGGCCGAGGCGGGCTACCGGCCGCCACTGGAGACACCGGTGCGGGTGGCGGGCAAGGCGGGGCTGGCGAACCTGAAGGCGCAGCTGGTCAACATGCACGCCGGCGGGTTCATCTCCGACCACGACTACGCCGTGGCCGAGCGTGCCGCCGCCGCCCTTTGCGGGGGCGAGGTGGAGGCGGGCAGCACGGTACCCGAGGCCTGGCTGCTGAAGCTGGAGCGGGAGCCCTTCGTGGAACTGCTGCGCACTGACAAGACCCGCGAGCGAATCGTCCACATGCTTAAAACGGGCAAGCCGCTGCGCAACTGAGCCGGCCCGGTGATCGAATGGAGGAGTGAACAACCATGACTGAAGCCGTATATATCGTCGCCGCGCAGCGCACCCCGGTGGGCAAGGCCCCGCGCGGCGCCTTCCGCCATACCCGCCCGGACGACCTGCTGGCCCACGTGATTCGTGGGGCGGTGGACCGCTGCGCAGGGCTGGACCCGGCCGAGATCGCCGATGTGATCGTCGGTTGCGCCATGCCGGAGGGCAGCCAGGGGCTGAACGTGGCCCGCGTCAGCGCGCTGCTGGCCGGACTGCCGGAGTGCGTTCCCGGCTACACCGTCAACCGCTTCTGCGCCTCGGGGCTGCAGGCGGTGGCCCTGGCCGCCGACCGGATTCGCCTGGGTGAGGCCGACGTGGTGATCGCCGGCGGCACCGAGTCCATGAGCCAGGTACCGATGATGGGTCACAAGCCGCGGTTCAACCCCGCCCTGTTCCAGGACGACCAGCACCTGGCCATCGCCTACGGCATGGGCATTACCGCCGAGAAGGTGGCCGAGCGCTGGGCGGTGAGCCGCGAGGCACAGGACGCCTTCGCCTTGCAGAGCCACCAGCGGGCGGTGGCCGCCACCGAGGCCGGGCATTTCCGGGACGAGATCCTGCCCTACACCGTGCGCGAGTCGGCGGTGGACCCGCAGGCCAACGCCATCGCGTTGCGGGAGCGGCTGGTGGACACCGACGAGGGGCCGCGGCCGGAGGCCAGCGCGGAGGCACTCGCTGGGCTGAAGCCGGCGTTCGCGGCGCGGGGCAGCGTCACGCCCGGCAACAGCTCGCAGATGAGCGACGGTGCCGGGGCGGTGGTGCTGATGAGCGAGCGCAAGGTCAAGGCCCTGGGGCTGGAACCGCTGGCGCGCTTTGCCGGCTACTCGGTGGCCGGGGTAGCGCCGGAGGTGATGGGCATCGGCCCGGTGGAGGCGGTGCCGCAAGTGCTGAAACGGGCCGGCGTCAGTCTGCCCGAAGTGGACTGGGTGGAGCTCAACGAGGCCTTCGCCGCCCAGAGCCTGGCGGTGATCCGCGACCTGGACCTGGACCCGGAGCGGGTCAACCCGCAGGGCGGGGCCATTGCCCTGGGCCATCCGCTGGGGGCCACCGGCGCCATCCGCACGGCCACGCTGGTGCACGGTCTGCGCCGCACCGGCGGGCGTTACGGCCTGGTCACCATGTGCGTGGGCACCGGCATGGGTGCCGCCGGCCTGTTCGAGCGGGTGTAACGGGGCGACCGGACCCGGCCTTGACTTCGGCCGGGTATCAAACAATCGTTTGTAGTAGGCGCGGGCTATGCACCCGCGCCGTCAGGAGGAGATGAAAATGAACACCCTTATCGCGATCGTGGTGGCCCTGCTGGGCTTTCTGGCATTGGCCTACCGCGGTGTCCGCTTGCCGGTATGGACGGCGGCCGTGGCCCTCTACCTGCTGGGCCTGTGGCTCTCCGGCGTGGCTTCCGGCACCGCCGCGGGCATCACCGCCCTGGTGCTGGCTCCGGTGGCGCTGTTGCTCAACCTGCCGGGGCTGCGTCGGCGGGTGGTCACCCGGCCGGTCTTCCGCGCCTTCAAGCGGGTGCTGCCGCCCATGACCGCCACCGAGCGCGAGGCGCTGGAGGCCGGGGATACCTGGTGGGAGGGGGAGCTGTTCCAGGGGCAGCCGGACTGGCAGCAGCTGCGCGATACCCCGGTGACCGCGCTCACGGAAGAGGAGCAGGCCTTCCTCGACAACCAGGTGGTGGCGCTCTGCCGCATGCTGGACAACGACCAGATCGAGCGGGAGGCTCACGACCTGCCCGCTGAGGTGTGGGACTACATCCGGCGGGAGCGCTTCTTCAGCATGATCATCCCCAAGGCGTACGGTGGCCACGGGTTTTCCAGTTATGCCCAGAGCTGCGTGGTGACGCGCATCGCCACCCGCAACATTTCGGCGGCGGTCACGGTGATGGTGCCTAACTCCCTGGGGCCGGGGGAGCTGCTGATGCACTACGGCACCCAGGCGCAGAAGGACTACTGGTTGCCCCGGCTGGCGGATGGCACAGAGATCCCCTGTTTCGCCCTCACCGGGCCGGACGTGGGCTCCGATGCGGCGTCCATGCCGGACTACGGGGTGGTCTGCCGCGGCGAGCACGAGGGCCGCGAGGTGCTGGGCATCCGCCTGAACTTCTCCAAGCGCTACATCACCCTGGCGCCGGTGGCCACGGTGCTCGGTCTGGCCTTCAAGCTGCATGACCCGGACGGGCTGCTGGGTGGCGAGCAGGATCGCGGGATCACCTGCGCGTTGGTGCCCACCGATCACCCGGGGGTGCAGGTGGGGGAGCGCCACTTCCCCATGGCCATGGCCTTCATGAACGGCCCGGTGCAGGGCGAGGATGTCTTCATCCCGCTGGAGTGGATCATCGGCGGGCCGGAGATGGCCGGGCGCGGCTGGCGCATGCTGATGGAATGCCTGTCGGTGGGCCGGGCGCTGTCCCTGCCCGCGCTGGGTGCCGCCGCCGGCCACATGAGCGCACGCATGACCGGCGCCTACGCGCGCATCCGCCGCCAGTTCAAGCTGCCCATCGGCAAGTTCGAGGGGGTGCAGGAGGCCATGGCCCGCATCGGCGGCTATGCCTACCGACTGGAGGCAGCCCGCCGGCTCACCGCCAGCGCCGGTGATCTCGGCGTGAAGCCGTCCGTGGTCTCGGCCATCGCCAAGTACCACATGACCGAGATGATGCGCACCTCGCTCAATGACGCCATGGACGTCCACGGCGGCCGCGGGATCATTTACGGGCCCCGCAACTACCTGGCCTGCAGCTACCAGGCCATCCCGGTGGGCATCACCGTGGAGGGGGCCAACATCCTGACCCGCAACCTGATGGTCTTCGGCCAGGGGGCGATCCGTTGCCACCCCTACGTCTTTCCGGAGATGGAGGCGGCACGCAAGGACGACCTGGCCGGGTTCGACCGGCTGCTGTTCAGCCACCTCGGCTACTCGGTGAACCGGGGCGTGCGCGCCTTCGTGCTCGGACTCAGCGGTGCCCGCCTGGGGGGGAGCCCCACCGGCGGGCCCACCGCCCGCTACTACCGCGAGCTCTCGCGCATGAGCGCGGCCCTGGCCTTCGTCGCCGACGTGGCCATGGGCGTGCTCGGCGGCGACCTGAAGCGCAAGGAGCGGCTCTCCGCCCGGTTGGGCGATGTGCTCAGCCACCTCTACCTGGCCTCGGCGGTGCTCAAGTTTCACGAGGATGCCGGCAGCCCGGAGGCGGAGCTGCCCTTCGTGCGCTGGGCCCTGGACGACTCGCTGAACACTATCTACGAGGCCTTCGACGGTTTTCTGCGCAACTTCCCCAGCCGGCTGCTGGCCGGGTTCATGCGCCGGGTGATCTTCCCCCTCGGGCGGCCCTACCATGCGGCCGCTGACCGGGACGGCCAGCGGGTGGCCGAGGCCCTGATGGAGCCGGCTGGCGTGCGGGAGCGGTTGACGGCCATCGGTTACTGGGCGGAGGAGGACCGGAACGACCCCATGGGTCGCATGGAGGTGGCCCTGCGCACCCTGGTGGCGGTGGAGCCGCTGTACAACCGGTTCCAGAAGTGGGTGGCCAAGGGCGAGGTGCAGGGCTTCAGCTTCGCCGAGCGCCTTACCCATGCCCGCGAGCAGGGGCTGGTCACCGAGGCCGAGGCGGAGCAGCTGCAGGCCTGGGAGGACCTGCGCTACGACTGCGTCATCACCGATGCCTTCCCGCCGGAGGTGATCAGCCCGCGTCCGTCGGAGTCGGCGCGGGAGACCCGGGCGGATTGGCGTCAGCGCGCGGTTTCCTGAGCCTTTCCCCGTCGCCTGTAGTCGGGGCGACAGCGCGCTCAACGCCGGCCTTTTCCGGGCCGGCGTTGGCGTGTGCGACGAATCGATACAGCCGAAAAGATGTCAATTCGCTCAATTTTGGTGCAAAATCCCCGCCCCTGACTTCAAATGGGCGACCTGTCTCCGGTGGCCCGCTGAATACAATGCACCGTCTTGGTGCGAAATCAAGGAGTACACAGTATGGCAGCCAGGCTCGACGAGAAACTGGAACCGATCTTTCAGGACGTACTGCGCCGCAACCCGGGCGAGAGCGAATTCCACCAGGCCGTGCACGAGGTGCTGGAAACCCTGGGGCCGGTGCTGGTGAAGTACCCGGAGCTGGCCGAGCGCAAGATCATCCAGCGTATCTGTGAGCCCGAGCGGCAGATCATCTTCCGTGTGCCGTGGCAGGACGACAAGGGTGAGACCCACATCAACCGCGCCTTCCGCGTGGAGTTCAACAGCGCGCTGGGCCCCTATAAGGGCGGCATGCGCTTCCACCCTTCGGTCTACCTGGGCATTATCAAGTTCCTGGGCTTTGAGCAGATCTTCAAGAACGCCCTGACCGGCCTGCCCATCGGCGGCGGCAAGGGCGGCAGCGACTTCGATCCCAAGGGCCGGTCCGAAGACGAGATTATGCGCTTCTGCCAGAGCCTGATGACCGAGCTCTACCGCCACCTGGGCGAGTACACCGACGTGCCCGCCGGCGATATTGGCGTGGGCCAGCGCGAGGTGGGCTTCCTGTTCGGCCAGTACAAGCGCATCACCAACCGCTATGAGTCCGGCGTGTTCACCGGCAAGGGCCTGAGCTGGGGCGGCAGCCGGGCGCGCAAGGAGGCCACCGGCTTCGGCACCGTTTACTTCCTCGAGGAGATGCTGAAGTACCGCAACGACAGCCTCGAGGGCAAGACCTGCGTGGTCTCCGGCTCCGGCAACGTGGCCGTCTACGCCATGGAGAAGATCTACGAGCTGGGCGGCAAGGTCATCGCCTGCTCCGACTCCAGCGGCATCGTGGTGGACGAGAAGGGCATCGACCTGGACCGGGTCAAGCGCATCAAGGAGGTGGAGCGCCGCCGGATTTCCACCTACGCCGACGAACTGCAGCACGCCAAGTACATCGAGGACGGCGATATCTGGGCCGTGCCCTGCGACGCGGCGCTGCCCTGCGCCACCCAGAACGAGCTCAACGGGAAGGATGCGAAGAAGCTGTTGGACAACGGCTGCATCGCCGTGGCCGAGGGCGCCAACATGCCCAGCACCCCGGAGGCGATCCGCCTGTTCCTGGAGTCCGGTATCGCCTACGGCCCGGGCAAGGCGGCCAACGCCGGGGGCGTGGCCACCAGCGCGCTGGAGATGCAGCAGAACGCCAGCCGCGACTCCTGGACCTTCGAGCACACCGAGCAGCGGTTGCACCAGATCATGAAGAACATCCACCGCAACTGCTACGAGACCGCCGACGAGTTCGGGGCGCCCGGCAACTACGTTACCGGTGCCAACATCGCCGGCTTCCTGAAGGTCAGCCAGGCCATGGAGGCCATGGGCCTGATCTGATCCGGCCCTGCTCGTGGGGTGGCCATACCGCCCCGCCCTGGAAACCGCCCGTGGGTTGTCCGCCCCGGGCGGTTTTTTCATGGGCCGGCGCCCTGGGACGCTGGGCCAGGGAGCGTTGGGCCATGGAGAGTCGGGTCAGGGGGCGCCTTCCGGCTGGAAGCAGAGCAGGCGCTGCTGCACCACGTCAGCCACGACCCGCAGTCCCTGCTGATGCACCTGGTAGTGGCTGACGACCGAGGCCACCGCCGGGTCCTCCAGGGGCTCCAGGTCCGTGTCGCCATCGTCCAGCGCCAGGCGGCAGTGGCCCGGCAACCGGGTCAGCCAGTCCGGGCAATAGCGGCTGCCGCGCTCGTTGGGGAACAGGGCCACGTAGGCGATCTCCGACTCCACCAGGTCCTGGAAGAAGTGCGAGCCAAAGGAGAGGTCCGGCACCATGCCGGAGCCTAGCTCCGCCACCTCCACCAGCACCGACACCCGGCTGATGTCAGCGAAACGTACCGGTACGCCCAGCTCCGGACTGCTGGTGCCCCAGCGGCCGGGGCCGATGAGCAGAACCGGGCAGGCGACCCGGTCGGCCACGGCGCGGTTCAGGCTGCCCACCAGGCGGGCCACCGCGTACTTCTGGCTGATGCTCAGGGCCGAGTAGGCAGGCCCGTCCACGTGGATGATCCGGGCGATGGGCAGGTCGATGTTGCCGCCCATGAAGTGCCCGCGGGTGGCGAAGAACAGCCGCTCCGGTGAGACGTTATCGGGCAGGTGGACCTGGTTCTGATGGGCGCCCAGGGTGGCCAGCGGCCGGCACTGCACAATGTTGAAACTGGGGGAGCCCTGATCCTCCAGGTGCACGGTGAATTCCACGTCCACCGGGTGGTCGTAGGCTGCCTCCAGGGTCTGGAGCATGCTCTGGGCCAGCGGCACGAAAGCCGGGTCGCGCAGCAGCGGGTCGAAGGTCAGCCGCCAAACCGGGCTGGCGTGGCCCAGGCTGCGGGCGCGCCGGGTGGCCTCCCGGTCCTGCTCCCCCAGCCGGGGCAGCGGCAGGTCGTGGACCTGTTCCGCCAGGTCCCGCAGCGGAAGCGACTGGTGCTCGTTGTCATTGATGTTGAGCACGTCCACCAGGTGCTGGGAGAAGCGGTAGACGTCGTCGCGGTTGCGGTAGGGTCGCTTGTGCGGCTGGTCCAGGGCGACGACGCAGGCATGGTCGCCCTCGATGCGATCGACGGCCCGGGTGCCCAGACCCATGACCAGGCGCAGCATGCCCGCGGCCGGGTCCATGTCCGCATCCCAGACGAAGGTGTTGCGCGAGACCCCGACCCCGGCGGCATCGGGCAGGTAGACGTGGTCGTGGTAGCGCCCGTTCACCCGCTGCAGCAGCAGGGCCATGGGTTCTTCCTGGTGGGCCAGGCCCCGTTGCCGACGGTAGACCAGGGCGTCCTCGCTCATGGTGGAGGCGTACACCTGGCGGATAGCGTCCTCCAGCTGCGCCAGGCGCTGTTCCGGGTCACCTTGGTTGACGCAGAAGATGCTGTCGTACTTGCCCGCGAAGGCGTTGCCGAAGCCGTCCTCCATCAGGCTGCTGGAGCGGACCAGGATGGGGTACTGGCCGTAGTGATCCAGCATGCGCTCCAGCGCCCCGCGCACTTCCGGGGGCATCTCGCCGTGGAGCATGGCCTCGTGCAGGGCGCGCCCCTCCTCGAAGTAGCCCGCGTCGGTGCGCTGGCGCATCAGCCGGGGCCACCAGCCGTTGTGCACGATGTAGGCGTAATAGACATCGGAGCCCAGGTGGTAGGAGTCGTGGGGCTCCAGGTGCCGGGGCCAGGTGTCCGGTGCGTCCTCCAGCAGGATGCGGCGGGCCAGCAGCATGCCCACCGCCTTGCCGCCGATGTAGCCGCTGCCGATCATCCGGGCGCGGATGCCGACCAGCTCCTCCAGGCCCAGGTAGCGGCTGGCCAGCGCCCGCATGCGCGGCTCGCGGCTGATCAGCACGTTGAGGATCTGCTCGCGCACCGCCTCCCGGGCGGTGGTGTTGTGTGGCTCGTCCAGCACCTGCGAGGCGCGCAGGAACAGCCGGTCCCAGTAGTCCAGCAGCCGCTCCTGGTCCTCCTGCTGGTGCTTGAGCTCCAGCAGGGCCTGGAGCCGGGTGGCATCGCTGCTGTCCACCACCGGGAGGAAGGCCTCGCCGCGCTGGCGGTGGGGCAAAAACATGGTGGGCGAGTGGCGCTCCCAGACCTTGACCGGCTGGACCTGCATCTCGTTGGCGGCCCGGCGCACGTCGATCAGCACCTGGGTGGTCTCACGGATGCGGGCCAGGGTGCCGTGGGCGTGGCGGTGGGGCAGCAGCGCGAAGTAGGCCACCGTGTCCAGTTCGTAGAGGTAGGGGCAGACGACCCGGAAGAAGTTGCCGACCATGGTGTCGGTGGCCCAGGCGTTAAGCAGGTCGGACAGGCAGTCGCAGACGTAGAAGGCCCCGTGGCCGTGGTCGGTGATCAGCTGGTAGACCTGCCGGGTGAAGGCCTCGAAACCGCCCAGGGCGTCCAGGCTGACGATGCGGATGCCGTCCTCCGGGGTCAGCAGCGGCTCGTGCTGACCGTACCGCAGGTAGATGATGGACCGCCCCTGGGCCCGCGCGGCGTCCACGAAGGGCCGGACGAAGCGGCGGTAGTCGTCCAGGTCGTCCACCCGCCAGACCACGTTGTCGCCGAGGCGCAGGCCGTCCAGTACCCGGTCCAGGCCGTCGATCCCGGTGGAGACCACGTTGTCGTCGTAGTGTGCTGTCATGCCGGTCCTGATCAGTGGTTGATGCTTTGCAGCATTCTGCCAGAAAACCGGAGCCGGGCGTTGCTGCAAGCCTTTGTAACCATAGTGGAACGGGGCCGGACTGCGGCGTTGTCCGGCCCCGCTTCCTGGGGCAGGTGATCAGAACCGGTAGTTGAAGGAAGCGGTGAGGATTTGGACGGAGCTCTCGTACTCGCCTTCCACCGTCGGCAGGTTATCGTTCTCGTGGTTGAGTTCGATGTCCGCGTCCTTGAGCCAGATGTAGGTGTAGCCGAAGTCCAGCTTTACCCGGTCACTGGGCTCGAAGGTGGCACCGAAGGCCAGCCAGGTGCGGTCCTCGTCCGGGATGCGCGGGGTGCGGCAGCAGCTGCTGACGGGGCTCTCGTCGTAGGCAACCCCCGCCCGCAGGGCCCACTGTTCGTTGGGGCGGTAGGTGGCGCCGAGGGCGACGAACCAGGTGTCGTTCCAGCTGTACTCGTCCGAGGACTCGTCGGCGGCAGCGTTGGGCACGCCCTCCGGGCCGCCCAGCAGCAGCGGGTCGTCGAAGGTGACGGTGAGATCCTCGAAGCGGCTCCAGCGGGTCCAGGTGGCATCGGCCATAACGGCCCAGCGCTCATTCAGGTCCTGGTGAATGCCGATACTGAGCGTTTCCGGGAGCCGAAGCTTCGCTTCCCCACCGACGCTCTGGTCCTGGCGTTCCATCCCCGGGGCGGCATCTTCGGGAGCGGAAAAATCGGCGTCACCACTGAGATCATGGGTGATGCGGGAGCGATAGGCCACGCCGATTCGCGTGCCCTCAACGGGTTCGAATAGGGCGCCAAGGTTGAAGCCGTAGGCCCAGTTGTCACCCTCTACGTCCAACTCCCCATCTCTCGCCGGGTCCAGACTGGCCGACTCGGTAGCCAAGTCGAATGCCGGCACAGCACTGCTGAGGCTGGCGTCGGCGTACTGCGCCGAGACCCCAGCCGCCACGGCGATCTGCTCATTCACCCGCCAGGCGATGCTCGGGTTGATGTCCACGGTCATCAGGTCGGTGTTGATGGCGTCGTAGCGGCCAACCCAGTCGCTGTCGTAGTCGGTCTCCAGCCCGTAGGGCACGGTCACGCCGATGCCCATGCGGATATCGTCCCGCAGATTCCAGGCGGCGTAGCCCACCGGCACGAAAGCCGCCTCCTCGCTTTTGCTCCGGTTGGCGCCGGGGTAGGGCGCTGGCTCGTCCGACTCGTACTCGAACTTGGGCAGGATGTAGCTGCCCACCAGGGCGACCTCGGTACCCGAGCCCCAGGCCAGGGCGGCGGGGTTGAAGAAGCTGTAGGTGATGTCCTCTGCGCCGGCGGTGGCGCCGGCGAAGGCGTTGCCCAGCGCGGTGGCGCTCTGCTCCTTCAGGGCGAAGGCGGCCCCGGTGGCAGTGCCCGAGACGCTGCCCAGGGCGAGGGCGCAAGGCAGTGCAACGGCCAGTGTCCTGGCTCTGGGGAAATGGCTCATAAGTTCTCCTCCATGCTTTTATGTAACTCTTGTTGTTCGGTCGTTCTAATCGATCGTTTGACGACCTGGTTTCAGCTTAGGCAGGGTAGGGCCACCATTCAAGCGTTTGAAACGAATCAAGCTGCTGATTCGGGCGATTTATTTTGTGCGTTTGCAGCATCTCGGGCGGCCGGAAAGGCAAGCCTTCGTTTCAAACAGCGGTTCGGGTTATGGTTTGATACGTTCGTTTGAAAGTCTGAGGAGGCCGCTCGATGAACCTGTATTTCCGCCTGCTGTGGCTCAGTCTGATGGCCCGCTTCCGGCCCCGGCTGGGGGCATTGGACCAGTCCGTGGTGCGGATGCGGGTCTGGCCCTTCGATCTGGACCTGAACCGGCACATGAACAACGGCCGCTTCCTCACCCTGATGGATCTGGGGCGGATCGACCTGATGCTGCGCAGCGGGCTGGGCCGGGTGGTGGTGCGGGAGCGCTGGATGCCGGTGATCGCCTCGTCCATGGTGCGCTGGCGCCGTTCGCTGCTGCCCTTTCAGCGGTTTGAGTTGCGGAGCCGCATGCTCTGGTGGGACGACAAGTGGTTCTACGTGGAGCAGCGCTTCGTGCGCGACGGGCGCACGGTGGCCATCGGGTTGGTGAAGGGGGTGATCCGCCGCAAGGGCGGGCACGTGGCACCGGCGGAGGTCTTCGCCCGTGTGCTCGGGCATGAGCCGGAGGCCCCCCCGGTGCCCGCCGCCATTGCGGACTGGCAGGCCTTCGAAGGGCACCTCTCTGGCCTGGATTGAGGCCCTGCAAGCCGTGGTTGCGCACCCCACCCGTCATCGCGAGGGCCCACAGGCCCGTGGCGATCCACCGTGACTGGTGGTCAGCCTTGCCCCTGGAGCGAGGGTGCCGGGGTGAAGCGCGGGCCGTGGGCCTCGGCCAGGGCCTGCAGGCGCGCGGCCACGTTGCCCTCGCCGCACCGGTGCAGGTAGTGGAAGGGCCCCCCGCGGAAGGGCGGGAAGCCGATGCCGAAGACCGCGCCGATATCCCCGTCCCGCTCGCAGCGGATGATGCCCTCATCCCGGCAGCGCACCGCCTCGTTGATCATGGGCAACACAGTGCGGTCAATGATCTCCTCCGCCGACAGCTCGGCGTGAGGTGTGACCCCCAGCAGTCGGTAGACCCCCTCGTCCACAGGGCGCCCGCCCTTGCCGCGCTTGCGGTCGTAACGGTAGAACCCCTTGCCGCTTTTGCGCCCCTTGCGGCCGTCGGCCAGCATCCGCTCGCCCACGTCCACCGGGGTCATGCGCTCGCCGAAGGCCCGGTGCAGGATGGGCGCCACCTTCTCGGTGACGTCCAGCCCCACCTCGTCCAGCAGGGCGAAGGGACCCACCGGGAAGCCGAACCGCACCAGCGTGCGGTCGATATGGTCTATCGCCACCCCTTCCTGCAGCAGCCGGCAGGCCTCGTTGAGGTAGGGGGCGAGGATGCGGTTGACGTAGAACCCGGCGCCGTCGCGCACCACGATTACCGACTTGCCCTGGGCCCGGCCCAGGGCGACGGTGGTGGCGATGACCTCCGGGGCGGTCCGGTTGGTGGCGATCACCTCCAGCAGGGGCATTTTCTCCACCGGCGAGAAGTAGTGCATGCCGATGACCCGCTCCGGCCGCTGCGCCCCGGCGGCGATCTCGCTGATGGGTAGGGACGAGGTATTGCTGGCGAAAATCACGTGTTCGGGGCCGTGGGCCTCCACGTCGGCCAGCATCCGGTGCTTAAGTTCCAGGTCTTCGAACACCGCCTCGATCACCACGTCCAGGGCCGTGAAGCCGCGGTAATCCAGGGCGGGGGTGACGCGGGTGCGCTGGCGCGTGGCCTCGAAGTCGGTCAGTGCCCCGCGCTTTTTTCGGGCGTGGATCTCGCCGTTGATATGGCGCATGCCGCTGTTCAGACCCTCCAGGGCGATGTCCTTGAGGCGCACCGGGGTCTCTGCCTTGGCGCTGGTCACGTAGGCGATCCCGGCCCCCATCAGGCCGGCGCCGAGCACACCCACCCGTCGCACCGGACGGGGGTCGGCGCCGGCATCGGTGCCGCTGTCCTTTTTGAGCGCCGTGGTGGCGAAATAGAGCCCCATCAACGCCTGCGCCTCGGGGGTCATCGCCAGTTCACCGAAGTGGCGGCCCTCGGTCTCCAGTCCAACCTGGCGGCCCCGCTCCCGGCCGGCGCGCACGGCGTCGATGATGCGCGGCGGGGCCGGGTAGTTGCCGTGGGTCTTGGCCTGCACCGTGCGCTCGGACTGGCGGTAGACCAGTCGCCGGCCCAGCGGGTTGTTCTCCAGCAACCGGGTGGCCAGCGGCCGCTTCGGCCGCTGGCGGCGCTGCCCGGCCAGCTCATGGATCAGCTCGCGGGCGGCGCCCAGCAGGATGGGCGGGGCCACCAGGTCGTCCACTAGTCCCCGCTTCCGCGCCTGGCGGGCGCGCAGCTGGCGGCCGGTGAGCATCAGGTCCAGGGCCAGCGGCAGCCCCACCCGGTCGGGCAGGCGCTGGGTGCCGCCGCTGCCGGGCAACAGGCCCAGTTGCACCTCGGGCAGGCCGAGGCGCGTTGCCGGGTGGTCGGTGGCCACCCGGCCGTGGCAGGCCAGCGCCAGCTCCAGGCCGCCGCCCAGGCAGGTGCCGTGGATGGCGGCCACCACCGGTTTCGCAAAGGCCTCCAGCCGGTCGAACAGCCGCTGTCCGGCCCGTGCCAGTTCGCGGGCGGCCTCGGCGGTCTCGCAGGCGGCCAGCATGTGCACGTCGGCCCCGGCGATGAAATTGTCCGCCTTGCCGCTGGTGAAGATCACGCCTCGCAGCGCGGGCTGCTCGTCCAGGGTGTCGAGCAGGGCGTTGGCCTCGCGCACCATCTCGCCCTTGAGCACGTTCATGCGCTCGCCGGGCACATCCACTGTGATCACGGCGATCCCGTCATCGCCGAGGACGAGATCAAAGGCGGTTCCTCGCTCCGGCGGGTTCTCTTGTGCCGTCTCTGGGTGCGTGTTCATTCGTCCACCTCCAAAACCATCGCGGCGCCCAGGCCGCCGGCGGCGCAGGCGGTGGTCAGGGCAAGGCCCCCGCCGCGCCGGCGCAGTTCATTCAGGGTTTGTACGATCATCCGGCCGCCGGTGGCGGCGAAGGGGTGGCCGTAGGCGATGGACCCCCCCAGGACGTTGAAGCGCTCCGGGTCCACCTCACCGATGGGGGCGTCCCGCCCGAGGTTCTCGCGGGCAAAACGGCGGCTGGGCCATTGTTTGAGATTGGCCAGCGACTGCGCGGCGAAGGCCTCGTGCATGTCCACCAGTGCCATGTCGTCCAGGGTTGCGCCGGCCCGGTCCAGCGCCAGCGGGGTGGCGTAGGAGGGTCCCATCAGGCCATCGTTGAAGGGGTCGATGGCGGTGAAGGCCCAGCTGCGCAGGGTGCCCAGTGGGGTATGGCCCAGGGCCCGGGCCCGGTCCTCGCGCATCAGCAGCAGGGTGCTGGCGCCGTCGGTAAGCGGCGTCGAGTTGGCGGCGGTCACCGTGCCGTGGCGCCGGTCGAAGGCCGGGCGCAGCCGGGCGAGCTGCTCCAGGCTGCTGTCGCCGCGGATGTTGTTGTCCTGCGCCAGCGCCTCCTTGTAGGGCGGGACAATGGCCGGCATCACCTCGTCGGCCAGTTGTCCCTCCTCCCACGCCTGGTGGGCCTTGCGGTGGGAGTCGAGGGCGAACCGGTCCTGGGCCTCGCGGTCGATGCCGTGGTTCTTGGCCATCTGCTCGGCGATATCCCCCATCCCCAGGCCGGTGGTGTAATCCTTCACCGCCGGTGGCCTGGGGATGAAATGGCGCGGGCGGACGCCCCGGAAATAGCGCAGTCTTTCCCGCAGCGAGCGGGCCTTGCTGGCGTGGATTAGGGCCCGGGCCAGCGGCCGGCTGAGCTGCAGCGGCAGCACCGAGGTGGAGTCGGCACCACCGGCCAGGCCAATCTCGATCTCGCCGTTGGCGATCGCAGCGGCCACCTCAGCGGTGGACTGGAAGCTCGTGGCACAGGCGCGGGAGACGCTGTAGGCATCGGTGCCCGCCGGAAGGCCAGCGCCCAGCACCACCTCTCGGGCGATGTTGGGAGCCTGGGGCAGGATGCCTACCTGGCCGTAGACCACCCGCTCCACCAGCGCCGGGTCCAGGTCCAGTCGCGCCATCAGTTCGGCGGTCACCAGGATGCCCAGGTCGATGGCCGACAGGTCGCGGTAGGCGGTGAACTGCCGGGCAAAGGGTGTGCGCAGGCCGGCGACGATGGCCACGCGCTCACCGCGCCGGTTGGGCACGGGGTTGTGTCTCGGGTTCATGTACGCGGTCTCCTCCCGGTGGCGCACCGGGTGGCACCGGTGCCGGGTTGTTGTCAAAACGTTTGTTTTAGATGCCGTTGACCTCAACTCTAGCCGCTGTAGGTTGCCTTGCCACGGCGGCCCTGCCTACAGGAACAGGTCGTCCTGCAGGGCTGATTCGGGCAGGTCCGGGTCCCCCCGGTAGCGGCTGAAATCGGTGACGCCGGCCTCCCGTAATACCGCCTCGTCGATCAGGAACTGCCCGGTCTGTTCCCGCGCCGGGCGTGTGAGCACCATGTGGGCGGCGTCGGCCATGATCTCCGGACGGCGAGCCCTTCGGGCCATGGCCTCACCACCCAGTAGATTGCGCACGGCAGCGGTGTCCAGCAGCGTGCGTGGCCAGAGCGAGTTGAAGGCGACCCCGCGGTCGCGAAACTCCTCGGCCAGGCCCAGGGTGCAGAGGCTCATCCCGAACTTGGCCAGGCTGTAGGCCAGGTGGGGGCCGAAGTGCTCCGACTTGAGGTTCAGCGGCGGTGACAGGGTGAGCACGTGGGGGTTGTCCGCCTGCAGCAGATGGGGCAGGCAGGTGCGGGTGCAGAGGAACGTGCCCCGGGCATTCACCTGGTGCATCAGGTCGAAGTGCTTGATCGCCGTGTCGAGCGTGCCGCTCAGCCGGATGGCGCTGGCGTTGTTGACCAGGATATCGATGCCGCCGAAGTGCTCGGCGGTGCGCTCGACCGCCGCCGCCACCTGCCCCTCGTCGCGGATGTCCACCACCAGGGGCAGGGCGCGGCCGCCGGCCTGTTCAATGGCCTTTGCGGCGGTGTGGATAGTGCCGGGCAGCTTCGGGTGGGGTTGGTCGGTCATGGCGGCGATGGCGATGTTGGCCCCGTCACGGGCGGCGCGCAGGGCGATGGCCAGGCCCACTCCCCGGCTGGCGCCGGTGATGAACAGGGTGCGTCGGTGCAGGCTCATGGTGTGTCTCCATCCGTTCCGAGGGTTCTGATTGTTCTGCCTGGACTCTAACAGTCGTTTGATTGACTGGGCAAGCGGCGCTGCAACGCCTTGCGGGAGCGGTGGTTCTTGCCTATGCCTTCTGTAGCAATGCGAGAAAACGGATTGCGATAACACCACGGGAGGAGAGCGACACCATGATTCCTAAAACGAAAAACAACTGCTGGGTAGCCGGTGCGGCGGTGGCGGCCTGCGGCCTGCTGACGCTGGGTATGGCCCAGGCCGGGGGCCACGACGAGGAGCTGCCCACCGCCACCGCGGAAATGTTCGACAATGATGGCGAATCCATCGGCACTGCGGAATTCACCCAGGGGCCGCACGGTACGCTGATCCGGTTGGAGTTATCGGGGATGGAGGGGCCCGGTTTCCGTGCCATCCATATCCACGAGACCGGTGATTGCGACGACCACGATCACGGCTTCATGGATTCCGGCGGGCACCTGAACCCGGACGACAAGAAGCACGGGCTCATGAACCCGGAGGGACCGGACGCGGGTGATCTGACCAACATCTACGTGCAGGAGGACGGCACCGTCAACGCGGAACTGTTCACCATGCTGGCCTCGCTGGACGGCGCGGTGGGTGGGCAGATGCTCGACGATGACGGCGCCGCGCTGGTTATCCACGAGAACCCGGACGACCACATGACCCAGCCCATCGGCGGGGCCGGGGCGCGCATTGCCTGCGGGGTGATCAAGGGCGATTGAGCCCATGCGGTGAATGGCCCCGACAGGCCGGTTCGGTCTGTCGGGGCGAACTGGTGTCTGCCCCTTCGCTTGGCTAAAGTGGGGCCATGACGACACCGGAGACGTCCTCTGAACGGCCCTCGACGGGGCCCGCTGCCGGTCAGGCGGAGATCGAGCGCATCGTCCGCCAGGCCACCCGCTCGCTGTTCCGTTTTTTCGAAGAGGCCAGTGCCGGCGCCATCGTGGTGGATCGCGACGCGCGGGTGCTGTGGATCAACGACCGCTACGCCGAACTCCTGGGGCTGACGGACCCGGAGGCCGCCGTGGGGCAGCCGGTGGAGTCGGTCATCCCGCAGAGCCAGTTGCGCGAAGTGGTGCGCAGTGGCCGGCCTATCCTCCTGGACATCATGCAGTTGCGGGACCAGTCGCTGGTGGTCACCCGCCTGCCCGTGCTGGGCGAGGGGGACCAGGTGCAGGGGGCGGTCGGCTTCGTGCTCTACGACCACCTGCAGCCACTGACCCCCCTGGTGGCGAAGTTTAGGCGCCTGCAGCAGGACCTGGCCCGGGCCCAGCGGGCGCTGGCCAAGCGGCGGGTACGCTACGATCTGTCCCATTTCGTCGGCATCAGCCCCCCGGTGCTGGAGATCAAGCGCAAGGCCCGGCTGGCGGCGGAGCGCAATACCCCGGTGCTGCTGCTGGGCGAGACGGGCACCGGCAAGGAGATCCTGGCCCAGGCCATCCACGGCATGTCCAACCGCGCCGACCAGCCCTTCGTCGGCGTAAGCGTTGCGGCCATTCCAGAGAACTTGCTGGAGGCGGAGTTTTTCGGCGTGGCACCCGGGGCCTACACCGGGGCCTCGCGTGAGCACCGGCCGGGTAAGTTCCAGCTGGCCAACGGCGGGACCCTGTTCCTGGACGAAGTGGGGGATATGCCGCTGCACCTGCAGGCCAAACTGTTGCGGGCGCTGCAGGAGCGGGAGGTGGAGTCGGTCGGCTCCGACAACATCCATCGGGTGGACGTGCGGGTGATCGCCGCCACCTCGCGGGACCTGCGGGCCATGGTCGAGGCCGGCGACTTCCGTCCCGACCTCTACTACCGCCTTAACGTGGTGGAGATCCGGGTGCCGCCGCTCTCGGAGCGGCTGGAGGACGTGGCGCCGTTGTGCGAGTCGATCCTCACCGAACTCGCCGAAGACGGGGCGCGTCGGTCGCTGAGCGAAGACGCCCTGGCGCTGCTCAACGGTTACCACTGGCCGGGCAATATCCGTGAATTGCGCAATATCCTCGAGCGGGCAGTGACCCTGGTGCCCAAGCCGCGCCTGGAGGCCACCGACCTGGCAGATCTGCTACCGGCCGCGATACGCAACGCGCAACGGCCGGCGGGCGCCCGGCCCGCGGTGCGCCCCCTGGCCGAGACCCTGCGCGAGGCGGAGGCGAAGGCCCTGGCACAGGCGCTGGAGGCCACCGGGGGCAATCGCTCGGCGGCCGCCCGGCTGCTGGGGATCTCCCGGTCGGTGTTCTACGAAAAGTTCCGGCAGTTGTCCGGCGGACAGGACATGCTGTCCTGATTTACGGACACTTATCTGGCTGTTCTGCGCAATATGTCCGTAAAACCGGACACCTGGCCGCGGGCTCAGCCTGCCGCGAGGCCCCACCCGCTCCCGGGTATGCCTCGCAACTGCCTGTTTAACGGGTTAATTTTCTGCCCGGAGAATGAGCTGGCACTCCCTTTGCTCCTGGCCCTCCCCAGCCGGGCACAGACCCGGCCACCGTCGCCACACAAGAGCGCAAAGCCGGCGGCGGGATGGATTAAACCAAAACGACATGCAGGAGGAGTCCCATGCAGGGCATTATCGGGATCGTATTGTCCCTCGCCTTGCTGATGTTCTTCGCCTACCGCGGCTACTCGGTGCTGTTCCTGGCGCCGATCATGGCCTCGTTGGCGGTGATCATCAGCGGCGAGGCGCCGTTGCTGGCGAGCTACACCCAGGTCTTCATGCAGGCGCTGGGTGATTTTGTCATCCAGTTCTTCCCCATATTTCTGCTGGGGGCCATCTTCGGCAAGCTGATGGACGCATCGGGTGCGGCCCAGTCCATCGCCCGGACCATCACCGGGTACCTGGGCGCCCAGCGTGCCGTGCTGGCCATCGTGCTGGCCTGCGGGGTGCTGACCTACGGCGGCGTCTCGCTGTTCGTGGTGGCCTTTGCGGTCTACCCGATCGCCGCTGCCCTGTTCAAGGAGGCGGACATTCCCAAGCGGCTCATCCCCGGGGCGATCGCGCTGGGTGCCTTCACCTTCACCATGACCGCACTGCCGGGCACGCCCGCCATCCAGAACGCCATCCCCACCGGCTACTTCGGCACCGACGTTTTCGCCGCGCCCGGGCTGGGCATCATCGCCGGCCTGATCATGATGGCGGGCGGGACCCTGTGGCTCACCCGGCGCGCCAGCGCGGCCAAGGGCCGCGGTGAGGGATACGGGCACCATCCTGACGAAGATCCGGTGGAGGAAGACAACCGAAGCCTGCCGCCGATCATCGTGGCGCTGATTCCCATCGTTCTGGTGGTGGTGTTCAACCTGCTCTTTGCCCGCGTGTTC
Organism: Alkalispirillum mobile; assembly: GCF_003664325.1. Taxonomy (NCBI): domain Bacteria; kingdom Pseudomonadati; phylum Pseudomonadota; class Gammaproteobacteria; order Chromatiales; family Ectothiorhodospiraceae; genus Alkalispirillum; species Alkalispirillum mobile. The sequence continues at coordinate 36,217 of NZ_RCDA01000005.1, read as the reverse complement.
ATCCCCATGTGGGATACCGGGTACCTGTCCGATGACCAGTTCGGTGGCGTCAGTATCGACGACGTGCGCGGTATCTGGGCCATTATCATCTCCCTGGCCATCGCCATCGGGGCCACCATCGGATTGAACTGGCAGCGGTTGCAGGACACCCGCGAGGCCATCAACCGAGGGTGCATGAACTCCTTGCTGCCCATCTTCAATACCGCCTCCGAGGTGGGTTACGGGGCGGTGATCGCCTCGCTGACCGCCTTCGTCGTGATTCGCGACTTCATGATGGGCGTTTCGCCGGACAACCCGCTGATATCTCAGGCATTGGTCGTGAATGTGCTGGCCGGCATCACCGGTTCGTCGTCCGGGGGCATGAGCATCGCCCTCTCCACCATGGGTGACAAATACCTGGAGATGGCCACCGACATGGGGATCGACCCCGAGCTGCTGCACCGGGTCACCACCCTGGCGGCGGGCTCGCTGGACACACTGCCCCACTGCGGCGCGATCATCACCCTGTTGAGCATCTGTCGCCTGACCCACAAACAGTCCTACCCCGACATCTTCATGGTGGCGCTGGTCATCCCGGTGGCCGCCCTGGTGACTGTCATCACCCTGGGCACGGTCTTCGGCTCCTTCTGAGCGCCCCTGCGGAACAATCTGGAGAAATGTCATGAGCTACAAGCACGTACTGTTCGCCACCGACCTGACCGACGAGGCGCTGCCGGCGGGCCGCAAGGCCGTGGACCTGGCCAAGGCGCTGGGCGCCCGCTTCAGCCTGCTGCACGTCCTGCGCAACCGCGACCTCGGCAGCGGCGGTGAGGCGGGGAGCATGAGCGCCGACAGCCGCCAGTGGGTGGAACGCCAGCAGCAGGCGCTGCAAAGCCTGGCCCGGCAACTCGGCGTGGAGCAGCACGAACACTGGGTGGAGGTGGCCCAGGCCGTGCCCCGTGCCATCGACCATGCCGCCGTCGAGCACGGCGTGGATCTGATCGTGATGGGGAACCACGCCCGGGGCGGTCTGGGGCGGTTCCTGAACACCACCACCGATGATCTGCTGCATTACACCCGCTGCGACATGCTCGCCGTGCGGGTTCCCGAAGAGCAGGGCTGAGGGAGGAATGGACATGCGCATGCAAGACAAGGTGGCCCTGGTGACCGGGGCTGCAGGGGGTATTGGCCTGGCCATTGCCCGGCAGTACGCACAGGAGGGCGCCACCGTGGTGGTGGCCGACCTGAATGCCGAGGCGTGCGAGGCGTCCGCGGAAGAGATCCGCGCCGAGGGCGGGCACGCCACCGGCCTGGCCATGGATGTGACCGATGAGCAGGCGGTGGACGCCGGGGTGGCGGAGATCGCCCGCCGGCACGGCCGGCTGGACGTGGTCCTGTCCAACGCAGGCATTCAGCATATCGACCCGCTGGACGAACTGGCACTGGCGGACTGGCGCAAGGTGATGGCGGTACACCTGGACGGGGGCTTCCTGCTGACGCGGGCGGCGCTGCGCCAGATGTACCGCCAGCCGGAAGGCGGGCGCATCATCTACATGGGGTCGGTGCACTCCATGGAGGCCTCGCCGCTGAAGGCGCCCTACGTGGCGGCCAAGCACGGGCTGCTGGGCCTGTGCCGGGCGGTGGCCAAGGAGGGAGCGGAGCATGGCGTGAGTGCCAACATCATCTGCCCCGGATTCGTCCGCACCCCGCTCGTCGACCGCCAGATCCCGCAGCAGGCGCGGGAGCTGGGGATCAGCGAAGAAGAAGTCATCAGCAAGGTTATGCTTAAGAATACCGTGGATGGTGAATTCACCAGCCTGGAAGAGGTCTCCGAGCTGGCCACCCACCTGGCGGCCTTCCCCGGCAACGGGTTGACCGGGCAGGCCTTCGTGGTCAGCCATGGCTGGCACATGCACTGAACACCACGGATTGGAGGAGCGAATGAGCGAACAGAACGAAATACTCTGGCAGCCGGGCGAGGCCGAGCTGCAGCAGAGCAATATCGCCCATTACATCGACTGGTTGGCCGCCGAGGGTTACGGCCGGTTCGAGGATTATCACGCCCTGCACGCGTGGTCCATCGAGGACCTGGAGCGCTTCTGGGCGAGCATCTGGGACTACACCGGGGTAATCGCCAGCCGGCCCTATGACCGGGTGCTTGGGCGCCGGGAGATGCCGGGCGCTGAGTGGTTCCCCGGTGCGCGGCTGAACTTTGCCGAGAACCTGCTGCGCCATGCCCTGCATGGGGACGCCTCGGCCGAGGCGCTGCTGGCGGTGTCCGAGTCCGGCGCGCCGGTGCGCCTGAGCCGCGGTGAACTGCTGGAGCAGGTGGCCGCGTTGCAGGGCTTCCTGCGCGCCCAGGGCGTGGGCCCGGGCGACCGGGTGGCCGGCGTGGTGGGCAACACCGAGCATGCGCTCATCGGCATGCTGGCGGCCACCGGGCTGGGGGCCATCTGGAGCTCCGCCTCGCCCGATTTCGGCGTCTCCGGCGTGCTGGACCGTTTCAGCCAGATCGAGCCCAAGGTACTGCTGGCGGTGAACGGTTACAGCTACAACGGCAAGCCCTTCCCGCGCCTGGAGCAAAACGCCGAGCTGGCCGAGCGCCTGCCCGGACTGGCGGCGGTGCTCAGCATCCCGCTGCTGCCCGATGTCGGTCACCCGGAAGGCGAGCCCTTCACCCCCTGGGACGAGGCCTTGGCCGCCCACGCCGGCGCCCGCCCGGTCTTCGAGCAGCTGCCGGCGGACCACCCGGTCTATATCCTCTACTCCTCGGGCACCACCGGGGTGCCCAAGTGCATCGTGCACGGGGCGGGCGGGATGCTGCTCAACCACAGCAAGGAGCTGATGCTGCACGCCGATCTCAAGCCCGGGGATACCTTCTTCTACTTCACCACCTGCGGCTGGATGATGTGGAACTGGCTGGCCTCGGGGCTAGTGACCGGGGCGCGGCTGGTGCTCTTTGAGGGCTCGCCCGGGTACCCCAACCTGGATGTCTGCTGGGACCTGGCCGAGCGCGAGGGCATCACCCACTTCGGCACCAGCGCCAAGTTCCTGGGCGGCTGTCGCAAGAAGGGGCTGGCACCGGGTGAGGCGCACGATCTCTCTGCCCTGCGGGTGATCTTCTCCACCGGCTCGCCGCTGCTGCCCGAGGACTACGACTGGGTCTACGGCGAGGTGAAGCGCAACGTGCTGCTGGCCTCTATCTCCGGCGGCACCGACATCTGCGGCTGCTTTGTCGGTGGCACGCCCAACCTGCCGGTGCGCCGGGGCGAGATCCAGTGCCGGCTGCTGGGCGTGGACGCCGCCGCCTACGACGATGACGGCCAGGATGCGGGCCGCGGCCGGGGTGAACTGGTGGTGCGTCAGCCCTTCCCGGCCATGCCGGTGCAGTTCTGGAACGACCCGGACAAGCGTCGCTACAAGGGCGCCTACTTCGACACCTTCCCCGGGGTCTGGGCCCACGGCGACTACGTGCGCTTCACCGAGCGCGGTGGGGCCGTGATCTACGGCCGCTCCGACGCCACGCTCAACCCGGGCGGGGTGCGGATCGGCACCGCGGAGATCTACCGCCAGGTGGAGCAGGTGCCCGAGGTGGCGGACAGCCTGGTGGTGGGCGAGCCGGTGGACGGTGACGTGCGGGTGCTGCTGCTGGTGGTGATGGCCGAGGGCGAACCACTAACCGATGAACTGGTGCAGCGGATCAAGCGCTCGATCAAGGAGAACGCCAGTCCCCGCCATGTGCCGGGCCGCATCGTGGAGGTGCCGGACATCCCCTACACCCGCAGCGGCAAGAAGGTGGAGATCGCCGTCGCCCGCATGCTGCAGGGGCGCGAGCCGGGAAACCGGGCCGCGCTCAGCAACCCCGAGGCGCTGGACGCCATCGCTGCGAGGCTGTGACCTCCCTCTCTGCTCTTGGGCGCAGTCCGGCCGGACTGCGCCCCGCCTCTTCGGCTATGCTTACCCCCGTGTCACCGTTGTCATTACGAGTGACGGGGTTGGTTTTTATCCACGCCAGGAGGGGCGCTGTCCATGTCGCAATCCATCAAGACCATTCTGGTACCCGTAGACGGCTCCGCCTGTTCGCTCCGGGCGCTCGACCACGCCGCCGAGGTGGCGGCCGCCCTCGGCGCTACCCTGCGTCTGCTGCACGCCACCTACCGGCGGCCGTCAGACTTGCCGGAGAGTCCTTCGCTCATCTCGGAAATGCTGGCCGGGAGCCACAGCCACTACAACGAACAGGCCTTCGCCAAGGTGGCGGAGGAGAAGGCCCGGGAGGTGTTCGCCGCCGCCCGTGAGCAAGTGGATGAGGGCAAGGTCGAGGTGGAGGAGATGATGCTGGAGGGCGACCCGGCCACCGCTATCGTGCGGCACGCCCGGGAGACCGAAGGCTGCATGCTGGTTATTGGTCGGAGCGGTCGTAACCGGGCCCAGGAACTGCTGCTGGGCAGCGTTTCCCACCGGGTGGTGCACCAGGCGCCCTGCCCGGTCACCCTGGTGAACTGAGCCAGGGGCCGGGCGCGGGTGCGTGTCTCAGCGGGTGCTGTGGGTCACGGGAAGAACATCAACCCCAGGCCCATGATCACGCCGGAGACGGCCAGCACGATCAGGCAGTAGCCCATGATGTCCTTGGCCTTCAGCCCGGCGATAGCCAGGGCGGGCAGCGCCCAGAAGGGCTGGATCATGTTGGTCCACGCATCCCCCCAGGCCACCGCCATGGCGGTGCGGGCCGGATCAACCCCCAGTTGGGCGCCGGCCTCCAGCATGATCGGTGCCTGCACCGCCCACTGCCCGCCGCCGGAGGGCACGAAGATGTTCACGATACCCGCGGACAGGAAGGTGAACAGCGGGAAGGTCACCGGGTTGGAGATGGAGACGAAGAAGTTCGACAGGCTCTGCGCCAGGCCGGAATCGATCATCATCGCCATGATGCCGGCGTAGAAGGGGAACTGGATGACGATGCCCCCGGCACCTTTTATGGCCTCCTGCATGGTGGCGAGAAAGCGTGACGGCCGGCCGTGCAGCATGATCCCGAGCATCAGGAACAGGAAGTTGACGATGTTCAGGTTCAGGGTGCCGCTGTTGACGATGAAGTAGTACGCCAGGAAGACCAGCCCCATGATGCCCACCGCCTGGGCCAGGACGACGCTGTTCTCCAGCTTGTCCGCCGGCCGTTCATCCTTCAGCGGAGGCAGGGCCTCCTCCCGCGCCAGCCGGTCCGGGTCGACGGTGACCGTCTTGTCCTCCGGCGGCATCATCAGCCGGTTGACCACCGGGATGACGATGAACATGGCCAGCACCAGCAGCAGGTTGAAGCTGGAAAAGATGGTCTCGGCGGTGGAGATGACGCCGATCTGGTCCTCGGCGAAGTGGCCCTCCGTGGCGATGACCAGCCCGATGGAGCTGGCCAGCCCGCCGTGCCAGACCAGAAACCCGGTATAGGCGCTGGCGATTAGCAGCCGGTAGTCCACCCGCGGCACCACCTGCGCCAGTTGCCGGGCGAACAGCGCGCCGATGACCAGACCGAAGCCCCAGTTGATCCAGGCCGCGGCCATGGACACCACGGTCACCAGGATGATCGCCTGCCCGGGGCTCCTCGCCAGGCGCGCCAGTGCCTGCAGGATGGTTCGGAACAGCGGGGTACTGGCCAGTACGAAGCCAGTGACCAGCACCAGGACCATCTGCATGCCGAATTCCAGCAGGTTCCAGAAGCCGTCCCCCCAGTACTGCACCATGTCGGCCGGTGTCTGCCGCTCGAAGCCGACGCCGGCGGCGAACACCACCAGGGTCAGGAGCAGCACGAAGATGTAGGGATCGGGCAGGTATCGCTCGACTAGACGCACGGAACCGTTGGTAACACGCTGGAACATGGCGGTGTCTCCCCCCCTTGCTGGTTGTTACCGGCCCCGGTTGTTTGGTGTCATGATTTGGGCCGGCTGGATGCCTGCTCTTGGTTGTACGCGGCGCCTGCAGTGCTTTTTGATGCACCTTTCATGAACTGTAGCGCGTTTCGGTGTTTCCGTTAAAGCAGTGTCGATGTGCCCTGTCGCGGGTGCGGGTGTCGCATAAGGGCGTTGCGACGGGCTTGCCGGCCATTGGCTCAGAGCCGGTAGATTGCCGGGGTGGTCCCCAGGGCAGCGACGAACAGGGCCGTGCCCAGCAGCAGGATGATCAGGCCGCCGGCCAGCGCGACCCAGTCCCCGGCGCCGGCCAGCAGTCCACCGCCTCCCCGGTTGAGCAGGGCCGAGGCCCAGCCGCGAGCGCGAACGGCGAGCACGGCCAGGGCCGAGACCGTGAGCGCGGTGCCCAGCGCCATGGCCAGCACGGCGAGGATGCCGGCGGTCCACAGCCCCATTAGGTTGGCGGCCACCAGGATCAGCACCGCACCGGTGCAGGGGCGGGCCCCCACGCTCAGAATGGTGGCGACCACCGGCCAGCGGCCGCCATGCCCCTGCACGGCCTCGGGGTCAACGTGGTGGCTGTGGCCGCAACTGCAGCCGTGGTGGTGGGCGTGGCCCTGTGAACACCGGCGCAGCAGTGTGCGTCCGGCGCGCAGGCAGAGCAGGGCGCCCAGTGCGGCCACCAGGCCGAAACTCACCAGCTCAACGGTGGCCACCTGCTGCATGGCATCCCGGCTGAGCAGGCCGGCGACCACCACCAACCCGAAGACCAGCAGGATGGCGGTGATGGCCTGCAGCAGGCTGGAGGCAAAGGAGAGCAGGATGCCGCGCCGCAACGCCGTGCGGTGGGTGAGCAGGTAGGTGGAGATCACCGCCTTGCCGTGACCGGGCCCGGCTGCGTGGAAGACACCGTAGACAAAACTGATCAGGACCAGCCAGGCCCCGTTGGCCAGAGAGTTGTCGTTTCGCAGCTCCCGGACACCGGTGGTCAAGGCCCGGTGCAGGTCTCGCTGGGTACTGAGCAGCCAGCCCACCGCGGTGCCTGCAGCGCCGATGGATTCCTCCGCTGCCTCCTTCTCCTGCTCCTGCTCCGTCGGGCCCTCCGGCTCGCCGAGTGCATCCGGTCCCAGCGGGGAGGCGCCAGCGGGCGTGGCAAGCACGAGCAGGGCGAGCAGCAGCCCCGCGACCAGCGGCATCAGCGGGCGGTGGTGGGACATGCGTCAGTCGTCCTCCCCGGAGCGTGAGCAGTCGATCTCCACCCACTGGGCGAAATGCCGCCCCAGACCATCGGCACTGCCGCCCAGGTCTACCGCGGCGGCCTGGGCCAGATGAGCGGCGTTGGGTCGGGGCTCGATGATCTGCACCCGGCAGTCCTCGGCCGTGCCCTTCAGGCGGACCGCCTCTTCGCCGGGGTGCAGCATCTCGATGTAATAGGTGGGGTCGAATATCCGGTAGCTGAGGGAGCCTTCCGTCAGTGGGGCGGGCTCGTCGAGTTTGAGGGTGAAGCGCAGCTTGAGGGCCTCGTCATCCTTGATCTTGATTCGGGTCTCCTCCGCGCCGGCGATTTCCAGTGGTTGTTGGTCCAGCCGGACCTCGGTCATGTGGTCGTAATCGGCCATGCTTTCCATCATGCGGTCGCGCAGCGCCTCCAGCTGCCGGGTCTGGTCGGCGCCAGGCAGGGCGCGCTCATATTCCTCCAGCAGCAGCATGGTGTAGACCGGATCGAACACCCAGGTCTGGGTGAGGGTGTGCACGTTTTGGCTGTCGTCGATATCCACGTCCACGTGCAGATCGATCCAGGCGTGGGGGTGGCTCAGCGCCGTTGCGGGTAGCAGCAAGAGCATAAGGAGTCCGGTTCGGTGCACGGTGTCGTCCTGTGGTTGCCGTTCTGGGGAGCCTACTGTTGAGAGAGGCCCCGAAACGGCAGAAGGTTCCCGCTGGGTGGTTCGGCCGGGCGGACGGCAAATGTTATACAGTAACGATGTGCGAGGGCGCAAGGGGCCGGGTGGGTGGTCGGGAGCACCAAGGTGGCGGGGGTGGCGCTGCCCCCGCCACCCCACGTGTCGTCATCCCGGAAGGGTCAGCGGCCTTGGGCTGCCAGCCGGGTCTGCGCCTGGCCGTAGCGCTCGCGCAGTATCTCCGCGGCCGCCACCATGTTCTGCAGTGCCGGTTCCACTTCCGCCCAGGAACGGGTCTTCAGCCCGCAGTCGGGGTTGACCCATAGCCGCTCCACCGGGATGCGCCGGGCGGCCTTCTCCATCAGCTGCACCATCCAGTCCACCGACGGGGTGTTCGGCGAGTGGATGTCGTACACCCCGGGGCCGATCTCGTTCGGGTATTCGAAGTCCTCGAACACCTCCAGCAGCTCCATGTCGGAGCGGGACGTCTCGATGGTGATCACGTCCGCATCCAGCGCGGCGATGGCGCCAATGATGTCGTTGAACTCCGAGTAACACATATGGGTGTGGATCTGGGTCGCCTCTGTTGCCACCGAGGCGGTCAGGCGGAAGCAGTCCACCGCCCAGTCCAGGTAGCCCGGCCACTGCCGTTGCTGCAGCGGAAGGCCCTCGCGCAGGGCCGGCTCGTCGATCTGGATGGCCGGGATCCCCGCCGCCTCCAGGTCCGCCACCTCGTCGCGCAGCGCCAGGGCGATCTGTCGGCAAGTCTCGGAACGAGGCTGGTCATCGCGCACGAACGACCACTGCAGCACGGTGACCGGCCCGGTGAGCATGCCCTTCATGGGCCGTCCGGTGAGCGATTGGGCGTATTCGCTCCAGCGCACCGTCATCGGCCGCGGGCGGCTGACATCCCCATAGATGATGGGCGGCTTGACGCAGCGGGAGCCGTAACTCTGCACCCAGCCGGCGCGGGTGAAGGCGAACCCGTCGAGCTGTTCGCCGAAGTACTCCACCATGTCGTTGCGCTCGGGCTCGCCGTGGACCAGCACGTCCAGCCCGATTTCCTCCTGGCGTGCCACGGCAAAGGCGATCTCCTCGCGCATGCGTGCCTCGTAGGCCTCGGGCGTAAACCGGCCGGCCTTGAGGTCGCGGCGTGCCGCGCGAATCTCCGCCGTTTGCGGAAAGGAGCCGATGGTGGTGGTGGGGAACAACGGCAGTGACAGGCGTTCGCGCTGTTTGCGGGCCCGTTCCGGGTAGGGTTGCCGGCGCTGGCGATCGGCCGGCCCCACCCGCTGAAGGCGTTCCGCCACCTCGTCCTTGTGGATGCGCGTCGAGGCCTGGCGGTCGGCCAGCGCGGCGCTCGCTTCCGCCACCGCCTGTTCGTCCGCGGCACCGGAGCGGTCAGCCAGCAGCCGGCCCAGCACGACGAGCTCGTCGAGCTTCTGGCGGGCGAAGGCCAGCCAGCGCCTCAGCTGCGGTTCCAGATCGGTTTCCAGGTCGAGGTCCACGGGCACGTGCAGCAGCGAGCAGGATGGCGCCAGCCAGAGGCGCTCTCCCAGCCGCTCGCGCACCGGGGCCAACGCCCGGGCCAACGCGGCCAGGTCACTGCGCCAGACGTTGCGCCCGTCGATGACCCCCAGCGACAGGACCTTGTGCGGCAGCAGCCGGTCGAGCACGGCGGTGAGCTGGTCGGGATCGCGCACGCAGTCGATGTGGACCCCGTCCACCGGCAGCCCCATGGCGGTGGAGAGGTTCTCGCCCAAGCCCCCGAAATAGGTGGCCAGCAGCAGCTTGACCGGGCCGGCCTGCAGCCGGTGATAAGCGCGTTCGTAGGCCTGTTGCCAGTCGGCGGGCAGGTCCTGCACCAGCGCCGGCTCGTCCAGCTGCACCCATTCCACTCCCTGTTCACCCAGCTGCTGGAGGATCTCGCCGTAGACATCCACTACGCCGTCCAACAGCTGCAGGCGGTCCAGCCCCGGTGACTTGGCCTTGCCCAGCCACAGCCAGGTGAGGGGACCGGTCAGCACGACCTTGACCGGGTGCCCGGCGGCCCGGGCCTCGGCCACCTCGTCGAACAGCTGCCGGGAGGCCAGCCGGAAGCGCTGTTCGGCGTGCAGTTCGGGGACCAGGTAGTGGTAATTGGTGTCGAAGTACTTGGTCATCTCGCAGGCGGCTGCCGGCTCACCGGTGGGTGCCCGGCCCCGGGCCATGCGGAAAGTGGTGTCCAGGTCCACCATCTCGCCCGCATCGCCGAAGCGCGGGGGGATGGCACCGAGCAGGGCGCTGACGTTGAGCACATGGTCGTAGAAGGCGAAGTCGCCCACCGTCACCCAGTCCAGGCCCGCGTCCCGTTGTGCCTGCCAGTGCCGGGCGCGGAGCTCACGGCCGGTACGTTCCAGTTCTGCCTGGTCGATTTCGCCCTTCCAGTACGCCTCCGTGGCGCGTTTCAGCTCCCGGCGGGCCCCGATGCGCGGATACCCCAGTACATGAGTGGTGCTCATGAAAACCTCCGTCAGTGTTGAATGATTCGCGGCAGTTTCCGCGCTGGGGTATCATGAATCAATCGCGTTTTTTTCAACTGAGTGATGAGTGTTTCTCATGAATAAGCTGGAGCTGCGCCACCTGCGCACCTTGGCCACGGTGCGCGATACCGGTTCGCTGAGCGCGGCGGCGGCCCGACTGCACCTGACCCAGTCCGCGCTGTCGCACCAGGTCAAGGAGTTGGAGGCCCGCCTGGGCCAGACGCTGTTCCGGCGCAAGAGCCGCCCGGTACGCTTTACCCCCGCCGGCCAGCGGCTGCTGGACCTGGCCGATGAGGTGCTGCCCCGACTGCGGGCTACCGAGCAGGAGCTGATGCGCATGAGCGGGGTACGGCCGGGGCGACTGCACCTGTCCATTGAGTGCCACAGCTGCTTTCAGTGGCTGCTCCCCACCCTGGACCAGTACCACCGCCAGTGGCCGGAGGTGGAGATCGATATACCAGAGGGCCACCAGTTCGACGCGCTGCCGGCGCTGGGGGACGAGCAGCTGGACCTGGTGGTCACCGCCGACCCGAAGCCGCTGACCGGCGTCCACTATGAGCCGCTGTTCCGCTACCAGTCGCTGCTGGCCGTGGGCCGCAGCCACCGTTGGGCCGGCCGGGACTGGATCGCCCCGCAGGAGCTGGCCGAGGAGACATTGATCACCTATCCGGTGGAGCACGCCCGGCAGGATATTTTCACCCAGTTCCTGGACCCGGCCGGCGTGCGCCCCCACCGGGTGCGCACCGCCGCCATGGCCGTGCTGATGATGCCATTGGTGGCCAGTGGTCGCGGGGTTTGCGGGATGCCCAACTGGGCGCTGGCCGAGTACCTGGAGCAGGACTACGTCTGTGCCCTGAGCCTGGGCGAGGAGGGTGTCTGGCGCACGTTGTACGCCGCCACCCGGGAGGAGGATGGCCACCTCCCCTGGATGGCGGACTTTCTGCGCACTGCCCGCGAGACCGCCTTTCGGGTGCTGAGCGGCATTCGGCCCGCGTCAGTCTAGTCCCACTGCAGGGCGCCCCCGGTGCGGTAGTCGGTGACCCGGGTCTCGAAGAAGTTTTTCTCCTTCTGAAGGTCCATCACCTCGCTCATCCAGGGGAAGGGGTTGGTGGCCCCGGGGTAGAGCTCGGTCAGGCCCAACTGGGCACAGCGGCGGTTGGTGATGAAGTGCATGTACTCCTCGCACATGTCGGCGTTGAGCCCGAGCATGCCGCGGGGCATGGTGTCGCGGGCGTAGGCCACCTCCAGCTCGGTGGCCTCGCGCAGCATGGTGAGCACCTCCTGTTCGAAGTCGCTGGTCCACAGGTCCGGGTTCTCGTGGCGGATCTGGTTGATCACGTCGATGCCGAAGTTCAGGTGGATGGACTCATCGCGCAGGATGTACTGGTACATCTCGGCGATGCCGGTCATCTTGTTCTGCCGGCCCAGGGAGAGGATCTGGGCAAAGCCGGTGTAGAACCACATGCCTTCGAAGACCACGTAGAAGGCCACCAGGTCGCGCAGGAAGCCTTGGGCGCCCTCCGGGGTGCTGGTGTCGAACTGGCCGCTCTCCAGGTTCTGGGTGTATTTCAGCGCCCACGCAGCCTTGTCGGTGATGCTGGGCACCTCACGGTACATGTTGAACAGCTCCCCTTCGTCCAGGTCGAGGCTCTCGACGATGTACTGGAAGGTGTGGGTGTGGATGGCCTCCTCGAAGGCCTGGCGCAGCAGGTACTGGCGACACTCGGGGTTGGTGATGTGGCGGTAGATGGCCAGCACGATGTTGTTGGCGACCAGGGACTCGCTGGTGGCGAAGAAGCCCAGATTGCGTTTGATCATCAGCCGTTCGTCGGCGGTGAGACCATCGGGGCGGCGCCAGAGGGCGATGTCGGCGCCCATGGGCACTTCAGTGGGCATCCAGTGGTTGTTGCAGCCGGCCAGGTACTTGTCCCAGGCCCATTCGTACTTGAGGGGCAGCAGCTGGTTCACGTCGGCGCGGCAGTTGATCATGCGCTTTTCATCCACGCTGACGCGGTGGGCGCCCGCTTCAATGGCCTCCAGGCCGGTGGCGGCGGTGTTCTGGTTTTGCATGGTGCTCTCCTTGGGTTCTCGCTGTTGAATCAGCAGCCGTGCATACGGCCAGGCATTACTGGCAGGCCTCACACTCCGGATCATCCACCGAGCAACTCTGTCCACCCCCCGGCGCCGCGCTCACCGCGTTCAACCGGTTCGCCCGCGCCGGGTCCATGGTGCTCTTCTCCACCTGGGTGGCCCCGGTGCTGCGCAGGTAGTAGGTGGTCTTCAGCCCCGAGCGCCAGGCCTGGCGATAGAGGGCGTCCAGCTTCGGCCCCGAGGGTTCCGCCATGTAGAGGTTCAGCGACTGGGACTGGTCCAGCCACTTCTGCCGCCGGCTGCCGGCCTGGACCAGCCACTCCGAGTCCAGCTCGAAGGCGGTGGCAAAGCGTTGCTTCATTTCATCCGGCACACGGCCAATGGGCTGCACGCTGCCGTCGTAGTACTTCAGGTCGTTGACCATCACCGCATCCCACAACCCGTGCGCCTTCAGCGCGCGGACCAGGGCCGGATTCACCACCGTGAACTCCCCGGACAGGTTGGATTTCACATAGAGGTTCTTGAACGCCGGCTCGATGCCCTGGGAGACACCGACGATATTGGCGATGGTGGCCGTGGGGGCGATCGCCAGGCAGTTGGAGTTGCGCATGCCGCCGCGCACTTTCTTCCGCAAGGCGTCCCAGTCCAGGGTGGATTGCGTGTCCATGGTGCAATCGCCGTCCCGGCTCTGCGCCACGCGCCGGATCGAGTCGATGGGCAGCTCACCCTGGTGCCACAACGAGCCCTCGAAGCTGCCGTACGTGCCGCGCTCGCGGGCCAGGTCCGCCGAGGCCTCGATGGCGTAGTAGCTGATCGCCTCCTGGCTGCGGTCGGCGAAGGCGACCGCCTCGTCGCTGGCGTACGGCAGGTCCTGGGCGTAAAGCGCATCCTGGAAGCCCATCACCCCCAGCCCCACCGGTCGGTGGCGCAGGTTGGACTGCCGGGCCTGGGGCACGCTGTAGTAGTTGATATCGATGACGTTATCCAGCATGCGCATGGCCGTGCGGACCGTGTTGCGCAGGCGCTCGTGATCGATGCCCTCGGCGGTGGTGTGGGCGGCCAGGTTCACCGAGCCCAGGTTGCAGACGGCGATCTCCTCGTCCGACGTGTTCAGGGTGATCTCCGTGCACAGGTTGGAGCTGTGCACCACGCCGGCGTGCTGCTGCGGCGAGCGCAGGTTCGACGGGTCCTTGAAGGTGATCCAGGGGTGGCCGGTCTCGAACAGCATGCCCAGCATGCGCCGCCAGAGCTGTTTGGCGGAGACCACCTTGTAATTGCGGATCTCACCACGCGCGGCCCGGGCCTCCAACTCCTCGTAGGCCGCCTTGAACGCCGGGCCGTAGAGGTCGTGCAGGTGGGAGGCATCGTCCGGCGAGAAGAGGGTCCAGTCGGCGTCGGCCTCCGCCCGCTGCATGAACAGGTCCGGCACCCAGTGAGCGGTGTTCATGTCGTGGGTGCGGCGGCGGTCGTCGCCGGTGTTCTTGCGCAGCTCCAGGAACTCCTCCACGTCCAGGTGCCAGGTCTCCAGGTAGGCGCAGACCGCACCCTTGCGCTTGCCCCCCTGGTTCACCGCCACGGCGGTGTCGCTGGCCACCTTGAGGAAGGGCACCACGCCCTGGGAGCGGCCGTTGGTGCCCTTGATGTGGGCGCCCATGGCCCGCACCCGGGTCCAGTCGTTGCCCAGGCCGCCGGCAAACTTGGACAGCAGGGCGTTGTCGCGGATGGCGCCGTAGATACCGCCCAGGTCGTCGGGCACGGTAGTCAGGTAGCAGCTGGAGAGCTGCGGACGCCGGGTGCCGCTGTTGAACAGCGTGGGCGTGGAGCTCATGAAATCGAAGCTGGAGAGCAGCCGGTAGAATTCGATGGCACGCGCCTCGCGCTCCGGCTCCTGCAGGGCGAGGCCCATGGCCACGCGCATGAAGAAGGCCTGGGGCAGCTCGAAGCGGGTGCCGTCCCAGTGCTGCAGGTAGCGGTCATACAGGGTCTGCAGGCCCAGGTAGTTGAACTGCAGGTCGCGCTCCGGGCGTAGGGCCTCGGCCAGCTGGGCCAGATCGAAGTCCAGTAGCTGCTCGTCGAGCAGTTCCAGCTCGACCCCGCGCCGGATATAGTCGGTAAAGTAATCCGCATAGCCAGGATCGCACCCCGGTTCGCCGGCGTAGGGCCGGCCCAGAAAGTGCAGCGCCTCGCCGTTCAGTTGGTGTTGCAAAAGCCTGGCGGCCACGAAGCCGTAGGCCGGCTCCCGTTCGATCAGGCTGCGGGCACTGAGGATCAGCGCCTTGTGCACCTCCTGTTCGGTGACCCCGTCGTAGAGGTTGCGCCAGGCCTCCCGCGCCACCCGCTGCGGCTCGGTGTCGGCGAGCCCTTCGCAGGCATGGGCGAGCAACCGCTGCAGCATGGACTCGTCCAGCGGCGCCTCTTCGCCGTCGGCGCGGGTCATGTGCAGGGTGGGCGTGTCCTGGGCGGCAGCCTGCTCCTCCCGACGCTTGCGGGCGTGTTCCTCGCGGTACAGCACGTAGGCCCGGGCCACCTTGTGTTCGCCGGCGCGCATCAGTGCCAGCTCCACCTGGTCCTGGATATCCTCGATATGGATCGGGGTGGCGGTGGGGCGCCGGGTCAGGGCCTGGACCACCTGCGCGGTGAGGTCGGCGGTGACCTGCTGGATGCGGGCGGCGTCAGCGGTCTGTTCGCCTTCCACGGCCAGGAAGGCCTTCTTCATGGCCAGCTGGATCTTGTCAGGGTTGAAGGCGGTCAGTGCGCCGTTGCGGCGGATGACTTGCTGGGTGTTGCTCTGGGCCGTTGGTGCGGCCTCGGCAGCCTTGGCGGACATGGGATTCCTCCTGCTCGTCCAGATGAACCGGGAGGAACCGACGCGAGGGATGTGAGGGCAGGGCACACGCGCAGCGCGTTGCGGCCTTGGCGGGCGGCCGGCTGCAGCAAGGGCGTCCTGTCCCCGGGCACCTTTGACGCGAAGGTTCCGGGCTCGGCGCACCCACCGGGGGTGGCCGGTCCTCGGAGGTATTCGGGCTCGACAGTGGCCTGGCTGGCCCCGTCACACCGTTGCGCGACAGCCCCGGATTCTCACCGGTGTTCCCCTCCATGGCCCATATTTCGTAGGGGGCGCGAGGACGCCTCGCAATATATGGGATGAGGGCCGGGAGTGCAAGGGTCGCCCGGCGGGGGTCGCCCGTGACTGTGGTTGCGCTATGCTGCAACAGGGGTTGGTCGGATCCGGCGGAGCGCGGCGCCGGCCGCACCCGCTTAACGGTATGCCCATTTGTTACAAGCTCCAGGCTTTTATTCCCGGACCGGGCTGCGCAGAATGGCGGTACCGATCACGCACCGGCCGTTCGGGGCGGTGCCCCAAGGCAAGCACAGCGAACGAGAAGAGGGGAGCAGGACGTGAAACCGGAAACCCTGGCCATCCACGCGGGCTACAGCCCGGACCCGACCACCAAGGCCGTGGCGGTGCCCATCTACCAGACCACCAGCTACGCCTTCGATAGCACCCAGCACGGGGCGGACCTGTTCGACCTGAAGGTGCCGGGCAATATCTACACCCGCATCATGAACCCCACCAACGCGGTGTTGGAGCAGCGTGTTGCGGAGCTGGAGGGAGGCATCGGTGGGCTGGCGGTGGCTTCCGGCATGGCGGCCATCACCTACGCTATCCAGTGCATCACCCGAGCGGGCGATAACATCGTCTCCACCAGCAAGCTCTACGGCGGCACGTACAACCTGTTTGCGCACACCATGCCCAACTTCGGCATTGAGGTGCGCATGGCCAGCCACGACGACTTCGACCGGCTGGAAGGGTTGATCGACGAAAAGACCAAGGCGGTCTTCTGCGAGACGGTGGGCAACCCCTCCGGCGAGGTGGTGGATATCGGCCGGCTGGCGGACATCGCGCACCGCCACGGGGTACCGCTGATCGTGGACAACACCGTGCCCACGCCCTTCCTCTGGCGGCCCATCGATGACGGCGCCGATATTATTGTCCACTCCCTGACCAAGTTCATGGGCGGGCACGGCACCACCGTGGGCGGAGTTATCGTCGATTCGGGCAAGTTCCCCTGGGCCGACCACGGCGAGCGCTTCCCGATGATGGTGGAGCCCGACCCCTCCTACCACGGTGTGGTCTATACCGAGGCGCTGGGCGAGGCCGCCTTTATCGGTCGCTGCCGGGTGGTGCCGCTGCGCAACACCGGCTCGGCCCTCTCACCCATGAACGCCTTTCAGCTGCTGCAGGGCATCGAGACCCTGCACCTGCGCATGGAGCGCCACAGCGAGAACGCGCTGGCGGTGGCGCAGCACCTGCAGAACCACCCGCAGGTGAACTGGGTGAAGTACGCGGGTCTGGAGTCCAGCCCGGACTACCCGCTGGTGCAGAAGTACATGCGCGGCGGCATGGCCTCGGGCATCCTCTCATTCGGCATCCGCGGTGGCAAGGAGGCCGGTGCCAGGTTCATCGATGCGCTGCAGCTGATCACCCGTCTGGTGAACATCGGTGACGCCAAGTCGCTGGCCACCCATCCGGCCACCACCACCCACCGTCAGCTGGACGAGGCGGAGCTGGAGCAGGCGGGGGTTACCCAGGACATGGTGCGCATTGCCGTGGGGATCGAGCACGTGGACGATATCATCGCCGATATTGACCAGGCGCTGGAGGCGGCCAAATAGTTACTCCGGCCCGTGTGCCGGCGCGTCCCAAGAATGCCCCCGCAGGTCCGATGGCCGGCGGGGGCATTGCGGTTAGGGCTGATGTTTTACTGAACCGGGCGAGACCAGATGTCTTTCGGGGTATGGCGTTTGAGGATCTCTTCCGCTTCGCGCTGGCCGCTGTCCGGTACCATCACCTTCACCTGGATGGTCTCCTTGTCCAGGAACACCTTCTCCTGATCAAACCCGTCCGATATGAGTTCATCCACGGCATTCCGGGCGGCGTCCTCGTTGTCGTAGGCTGCTGTTACTGTTTGGGACATGGCGTGCACCTCTCTCGGGTGTCGGTCTGAAAGGCAGACAACAACGGCCGTTACGGGCCGTTACCGGAAAGGTAGTCAATGGCGGGCGCCATTGCGTCCCCCACTGCGTCCCCAGGGGTCAGTCAAAGACGACGGTGCGGTTGCGGTAAACCAGCGTCTTGCGCTGTACGTGCAGCCAGACGGCCCGAGCCAGCACCAGTTGCTCCAGGTCACGCCCCTTGCGCACCAGGTCGGCCACCGAGTCGCGGTGCGTCACCCGGGTGACGTCCTGCTCGATGATCGGGCCGGCATCCAGGTCCTCGGTGACGTAGTGACTGGTGGCGCCGATGATCTTCACCCCCCGCTCGTGGGCGGCGTGGTAGGGGCGGGCGCCGGCGAAGGCCGGCAGGAAGGAGTGGTGGATGTTGATGATGCGTTCCGGCCAGGCCTGGATGAAATCGGCCGAAAGGATTTGCATGTAGCGGGCGAGTACCGCGAAGTCGATCCGGTAATCGGCGAGCAGGTCGTTCTGTTGGCGCTCCACTTTGGCCTTGGTCTCGGGGGTGACCGGCAGGTGGTAGAAGTCAATGCCGAAGCGTTTGGCGACGGGCCGCAGTTCGTCATGGTTGCTGATGATCAGCGGGATATCCACCGCCAGTTCGCCTGTCTGCCAGCGCGCCAGCAGGTCATAGAGACAGTGCGCCAGGCGCGAGGCGAAGATCGCCATACGCGGCCGCTCGTCTGAGAAGTGCAGCCGCCAGGTCATGTCGAAGGGTTCCGCCAGCTCCCGGCGGAAGGCCTCGGCGATCCCGTCGGCGGGCAGGGCGAAGCCGCGCAGCTCCCACTCCGCCCGCAGAAAGAAGACCCCCTGCTCCGTATCCACGTGCTGGTCCAGGTCCACGATGTTACCGCCGTGCTCGGAGAGGAACCGGCTGATGGCGGCGACAATGCCGCGCCGGTCGGGGCAGTGTATGAGCAGGATGGCAGTGCGGCGGTCGGTTTCGCTCATGACGTGTCCGGGTCCTTTCGGGGCGGGTGGCGTGGTCAACTGCCCCGGTTATACCACATCAAACCGCGGTTCTGCGGGGCGGCGCGGCAGGAATATATTTAAAACATCTAGAATGTGTTATACGTTGTCGGCGGTTCAGCAATTTGCTGTGGCAACCCGACCGACAGGAGGAAACCATGCATCGATTTATAATGACCGCCTGCCTGGCCCTGGGGCTGGGCCTGAGTGGCCCGGTGTTGGCCGAAGACTGGGCCTTGACCCCGGAAGAGACTTACGAGCGCGTGCAGGCGGAAGGGGATGAGCTGCTGTTCATCGATGTGCGTGACCCGGTGGAGATCATGTTCGTTGGCTTTACCGACGTGGTGCACGCCAACATCCCCTTCCGGATGGTCGACACCGATGGCTGGATGGAACAGAACAACCACTTTGCCATGCCGATCAACGATGACTTTGCCGACGCCGTGGGCCGGGCGCTGGAAGAGCGGGGCCTGCCCGAGGACGCCATGATCATCACCATGTGCCGCTCCGGCAGCGACCGGGGAGAGCCCAGTGCCGAGTACCTGCGGGACGCGGGCTTCCCCAATGTCTTCTACGTGGAAAACGGTTTCCAGGGGGATCCGGCCAGTGAAGGCGAGCATGAGGGCCAGCGGGTGGTGAACGGCTGGCAGAACTCCGGGTTGCCCTGGAGCACCGACATGAACCGGGACAAGATCTACCAGGCGCCCTGAGCGCCCGCGATGGGGTGCCATGGACGGTGCCCGCTTTTCCCGCCCGGCGTCACTCCATTACTGTCACCCTGACGCGGTTACGCCCGGCCTGCTTGGCCTCGTACAGGGCCGCGTCGGCCGCTGCCAGTGCCTGTTCCGGGCTGTGCTGTCGGGGTGCCACCACGACCGCCACGCCAAGACTGACCGTGACATAGGGGCTGCCGCCCGACGGGGCCTGCCTGATCCGTGCATCCAGCATGGCCTGCCGGATTTCCTCCGCCACCTGGCGACTACCCGCCTCCTCGTTACCCGGCAGCATCAGGGTGAATTCCTCGCCCCCGTAGCGCGCGGCCAGGTCGCCGGGTCGGCGCGCATTTTCCTCCAGGATTCGCGCGAGGGTCTTCAACACCTCGTCGCCCTGAGGGTGGCCGAAGTGGTCGTTGTAGGGCTTGAACTTGTCCACGTCCAGCATGATCACGCTCAAGGGCCGATCGGTGCGCATTGCCCGGCGCCATTCCCGCTGCATGCCGGTCTCCAGCGCGCGTCGGTTGGCCAGCCCGGTGAGCCCGTCCTGCAGGGCCTGGCTCTGCAGTTCGCGGTTGAGCGCCCGAAGTTCCTCCTCCCAGCGCTTGCGCTCGGAAATATCCCGGAACAGGGTCACGACGCCCGCGTGGCCACGCCGACCAGGCAGCGGCGTGGCGGTGACGTCCACCGGGATGGCACGCCCGGACTTGTGCCGGAAATACTCCTCGCTGTTCTGGTAGGGCTCACCGGTTCGAGCGGCCTCCAGTATCGGGCAGCGAAGCGGGTGGGCCTGACCGCTTGGGTCGTGGAAGAGCTGATGGGCATTGCGGCCGATCATCTCGTCGGCATCGAAACCGAGAATGCGTTCCGCGGCGGGGTTGGTGTAGCGGATACGACCGGTGGCATCCAGGACGTAGAGGCCATCCCCCATGCTGTGGAGCACCGCCTCATGGGTGGAGCGCAATGACCGCAACGACCACCGGGCCATGGCCAGGCGGTAGACCACAACGCCCGCCAGCAGGCCAATCAGGGTGGAGACGAGTACCTCGGGCGAGAGCAGTTGGAGCGGTTGGGCCTCGACGACTGCCAGAAGAAGCAGTGCCGCTGCGGCTCCGAGACCAGCGGCCAGGGCGGTCAGGCAATAGATGAGGAGCAACGGTCGGCGCATGGCGGTTTCTCGAGACGCGGGGTCACCGCGGAGGGCCCCCGCGGTTCAGCCGGCCGGCTGCAGGACGGCCTTGATCGCCAGGGGTGGGGTGAGCAGTGGCTGTGAACTGATCAGCAGATCGGCGCCGGCATCCCGGTAGGCGGCGGCAAGTTCCACGGAAACACCGCCTGCGGGGGCCAGCAGCGGCCGGCGCGGTCGTTCATCCAGTCGTTGCCGGACCCGCCCCAGGTCATCGGGACTGAAATGAATCAATTGCAGCATGTCGGCCTGGTCCGCCAGCCGCAATGCTTCCGCCTCGTTGTTGACGGCGATCACCAGCTTCTTGCCGGGTTGGACCCTGGGCGCTGCCAGCAGGCGTCGGGTGAGGCTGCTGGCGGGCAGGAACCCCCGGTGCTCCGGGGTCACCAGCAGGGTATCGGACAGCCCGGTACGGTGCAGGGTGCCGCCGCCGGTGCGAACGGCGTAGGCGGCCAGCCGCCGGGTGCCGGGAAAGCCCCGGCGGGTACAGGCGACCGGTACCGGGTCCGCCGCCCGGCACAGGGCGCGGGTGGCGGTCGCGATACCGGAGAGGTGTTCTACCAGGTACTGCGCCACCTTCCAGGCCCGATGCAGGGCGCCGGCGTTGCCCTCCGCCTGCAGCAGCTGGGTGCCCGCGCGGACCGGGGTGCCCTCGGGGGCATCGCACCGGGCACTGGCCCCGGACAGCTCAAGGACCCGGCAGGCACCTTGCAGGCCGCACGGCACCATATCCGTCCGGGCACCGAATACCAGGTGGCCGGGGTCCTGGCCGATACCCAGGGCCTCGGTGGAGAGGTCGCCGTAGGGGGCGTCCTCGTCCAGCAGGGCCAACAGGGTGGCGTCATCCAGCATCCGCGGCTCAGCTCCCCAGCCGGCGGTACTTGATGCGGTGCGGGTTGAGCGCCTCGTCACCCAGCCGCTTCTTCCGGTCCGCCTCGTACTCTTGGTAGTTACCCTCAAACCAGGTCACCTGGCTGTCACCCTCGAAGGCGAGGATGTGGGTGGCGACGCGGTCCAGGAACCAGCGGTCGTGGGAGATGACCATGGCGCAGCCGGGGAAGGCCAGCAGGGCCTCTTCCAGGGCGCGCAGGGTCTCCACGTCCAGGTCGTTGGTGGGTTCGTCCAGCAGCAGGGTGTTGCCGCCGCTGCGCAGCAGCTTGGCCAGGTGCACGCGGTTGCGCTCACCGCCGGACAGGTCGCCGATGTACTTCTGCTGGTCGGAACCCTTGAAGTTGAACCGGCCCACGTAGGCCCGGGACGGGGTCTCGTACTTGCCCACCTTGATGATGTCCTGGCCGTCGGAGATCTCCTCCCAGACGGTCTTGCTGCCATCCAGGCTGTCGCGGGACTGGTCCACGTAGGCCAGTTCGACCGTCTCGCCTACCTCGATGGTGCCGCTGTCCGGTTCATCCTGGCCGGTGATCATGCGGAACAGGGTGGTCTTGCCCGCGCCGTTGGGGCCGATGATACCCACGATGCCGCCCGGGGGCAGATTGAAACTCAGGTCCTCGTAAAGCAGCTGGTCGCCGAAGGCCTTGCTGACCCCTTCGGCAATGACCACCTTGTTGCCCAGGCGCGGACCCGGCGGGATGTACAGCTCCTGGGTCTCGTTGCGCTTCTGGAACTCCTGGCTCTGCAGCTCCTCGAAGCGGGCCAGGCGCGCCTTGCTCTTGGCCTGACGGCCTTTCGGGTTGCTGCGCACCCACTCCAGCTCGGACTTCATGGCGCGCCGGTGGGCGGCCTCCTGCTTGGCCTCCTGCTCCAGGCGCTTTTCCTTCTGCTCCAGCCAAGAACTGTAGTTGCCCTCCCACGGGATGCCGTGGCCGCGGTCGAGCTCGAGGATCCAGCCGGCCACGTTGTCGAGGAAGTAGCGATCGTGGGTGACGGCCACCACGGTGCCGGGGAACTCTGCCAGGAAGCGCTCCAACCAGGCCACCGATTCGGCGTCCAGGTGGTTGGTGGGCTCGTCCAGCAGCAGCATGTCGGGGGCCGACAGCAGCAGCCGGCAAAGCGCGACCCGGCGGCGTTCACCGCCGGAGAGCTTGCTCACATCGGCGTCCCACGGGGGCAGGCGCAGGGCGTCGGCGGCCTGCTCCAGCTTGCGGTCCAGCTCCCAGGCGCCGGTGGCGTCGATGCGGTCCTGCAGCTTGGCCTGCTCCGCCATGAGCGCTTCGAAGTCGGCGTCCGGCTCGGCGAACTTGGCGGAGATCTCGTCGAAGCGGGTCAGCAGGTCCTTGATCTCCGCCACGCCCTCTTCGACGTTGCCCTTCACATCCTTGCTGTCGTCCAGCTGGGGCTCCTGGGGCAGGTAACCAATGTTGGTGCCGGGTTGGGCACGGGCCTCGCCCTCAAACTCTTTGTCTTCCCCGGCCATGATCCGCAGCAGGGTGGATTTGCCGGAGCCGTTGAGCCCCAGCACGCCGATCTTGGCGCCCGGGAAGAAGGAGAGCGAGATGTCCTCGAGGATGGTCTTCTTGGGCGGCACGATCTTGCTCACCCGGTTCATGGTGTAGATGTACTGCGCCATGGGACTCCGTCCGGTTGCTTGGGGCCCGTGCGCGATCCACGCCGCCAGGGGCCCGGGGAGGTGACTGTGAACCGGGCATTATCAGCCAGGGGGGCGAGTATTCCAAGGGCAACGCTCTTTGGCGAGTCCTCCTACCCATGGAGTTGTCGAGGCGGGCAGGAAGCCCCGATGCTGGCGCCGAGCAGGCACTCCCAACGCCCCGGTTCACATCCCCCTTGCGTTTCCTGTTGCGAGGTCGAGGTAGTGCTCGGCCTGGTCCTGAACTTCGCCAGTCTGCATGGTGATCCGCAGGCGGTCAGCGAACGAGGCGGTGGAAACGTCGGTCGGGTTCATTATGGAGGGGGGTCGCCCCCGATTTTACGGACGCTTCTAAAAAGCCCGATACGGGCAAAAGGAGTGTTCATGTCCAAAAGAAGACGATACAGCGAAGAGTTCAAGCGCGGTGCGGTTGAGCACGCCCGGCAGTCCGGCGTCAGTTGCGCCCAGGTTGCCCGGGAATTGGGCATTGCGGCCAGCCTGCTGACGCGCTGGAAGCGTGAAGCAGACGCTGCCGGGCAGCAGGCGTTTGGCGGAATGGGCAGCCCGCGTGATGAGGAGCTGGCCCGCGTAAAGCGCGAACTGGCCCGGGTGAAGAAGGAACGGGATGTTTTGCGCGAAGCGGCAACGTACTTTGCCAGGGAGTCGTCTTGAAGTATCAGGCCATCCAGCGTTGTCGCGATGAGTTCCCCGTTCGCATGATGTGTCGATGCCTGAAGGTCTCGCCAAGCGGCTATTATGATTGGCGGCTGCGTCTGCCAAGCCCACGGCAACGCGACAACCACAGGCTGCTGGGCCACATCCGCCAGATGCACGTTAAGGGAAGCTCTACCTGTGCGTGGTTCTGGATCTGTTCAGCAAGCTGATCGTTGGCTGGTCGATGCACCATCGGCAGGATCGTCAGATGGTGCTGCGCGCCGTTGAAATGGCGGTCTGGCAGTGTCGCGGCGACTACCAGCGTTTTCTCAAGTGCAATGCGCTGCTTTGCTCCATGAGTGCTGTTGGCCACTGTGGCGACAACGCTGCCTGCGAGGGCTTCTTCGGCATGCTGAAACGGGAGCGAATGAACCGCAAGACGTACCCGACCCTCGATGTCGCCAAGGCGGACCTGTTCGATTACATCGAGCGGTTCCATAACCCGCGCATGAGACGAAGAGTCGCCAATCAGGACCTGAAGTTTTCAAGCGTTTCCAAACCGTCCGTGGAAATGGGGTAGAACCCGGCTGCCACAGCAGGCGGCAGTGGTTGTGGGCGGCAAGGCCGGTGCCGGCTGCGTCCATGCGCTACTTTTCCCTAAAAGCCGTATTTCGGCGGGAAGTAGGACAACGGCGGGTCGCGGTTCAGCCAGTCCTCGGCCAGTTTCTCGGCCTGGGCGATTTCTTCGTCGGTGAGGAGGTGTTGGAATCGGCCCAGGAGGCTTTCGGCCGTGCTGTTCCTCGTTTCTTCGTACACTGCATGCAAGACGGCCCAGCCTTTGACGGGATCAGGTTCATCCGGGTGGCAATAATCAATCAGTTCCCCGGTACCGAGATGGCAAAACCCGTATGTGGTGCGCTTTCGAACATGGCCATGCTCCGAGCCCTTGATCACCCAGTTCCAGGCCGCCTGCATTTTTTCCTGGCGAATCAGATTGAGCACCAGGTTGTTCATGGCCGGTGCATAGCCCTGCTCGGCGGCCTTGCGGAACCAGGGTTCGGCGGCTTTGACGTCTTCGAGCTTTGGCGGGAGCTCGCCAGAGCGGTTCTGAATGCTGCGCGCCCACCAGTCCTGGGCATGCGGGTTGCCGGCCTCGGCGGCTTTGCGTAGCCACTGTTCGGCCGTATCAGGCTGTTCGAGCACGGCGTAGATGGAACGCAGCGCAATCATCGCCTCGGTGTCGCCGGCTTTCGCTTTCGGGAGTTCCTGTTCCAGGGCCTTGTCGACCCAGGTGTCATGCTCCTCGGGGCAGATGTCGGCGAGCTCGCAGATCATGCCTCGTTCCAGCCGGAGCATGGCGTGGGGATCGCCCCCCAGGGCGGCGCTGTGGTACCAGTCGATGGCCTCGCGGGACATGCCGCGGTCCATGAAACGGTGGATCTCGCCCAGGGTGTACATGGACTCGACATCGCCGGCTTCGGCTGCCTTTTCCAGATGAGGTATGGCCACGCTGCGCCAGCGGATGCCGTACAGGCGCATGCCTTCTTCCTTGGCCTGCTGTTCCTCGGCCCCCAATATGGGTGTCGAGAGCCTTTCCTCATCCGCTGGGTATGCCACCCCGGCCCAAAGCCCAAGGACCAGGATTACTACCATTACGTACGTACGGGGCATCGCCGATTCCTCGGTGAGTCCTGCTTCAACGCTGCGGGCTTGCTGCGCCAAGCAAGGCATTTACTCGATGTGCCGGGAAAGCCACCCGGCCCTCTGTCTGTACTTCGACCGCATATCGCTCTGCTCAAACCGTGAACCGCCACGCGACATAAAACTGTCCAATCGTTCCCGGTTCTCGGCATAGGCATCGCGCCTCGACTCGCTGGTAGGCCGTCCGTTTCGACCCATACGGATCACGGCCTTCTCGAACAGCTTCTGGGCCGGGTTGGGGTCGTCGGCTGAGAAGATGCGCTTTGGTCCGTAGATGCCGTCGTCCACGCCGGAGACGATCCACTGCAGGCAGTTGAGGATGGCCTGCTGGTGGAATACCAGCGACTGCTTGCGCCCGAAGCGTTGCACCTGTTTCCGGCCATCGTGTTCGACTTCCACCTCGAAAGCCCTCGGCTCGCTGGTCAGGGTGTCGAGCAGGGGCCCGAGGGCTTCCGGCGGGAGCTGGCGCACCCAGGCCCGCAGTTGCCGGACCCGGCGGGTGTGGGCCTCCCGGGCCTCGGGGTCGTAGCGCAGTTCGGGCGGTTCTTCGGTGGCCAGCTCGTGGGCGATGCGGCTGGCCATGTCGCGGCGGCGGGTGAAGCGCTCGAACCACTGGCGGATGGTGTAGGTGGTGCGCAGCAGGAACAGGCTGGCGTCGACCAGGGTGACGGCGGACAGGTAGGCGAGCATGCTCATCTGCTCGAAGGCGTCCTCGTCGATCCAGTCGACCCGCTCGTAGCCGACATCGACCAGGGCCTGGTGGAGCATGGTCAGCCACAGGTCCAGGCGGCAGTGGTTGTGGGCGGCAAGGCCGGTGCCGGCTGCGTCCATGCGAGGCCTGCCTCTAAAAGCCGTACTTGGGCGGGAAGTAGGACAACGGTGGATCGCGGTTCAGCCAGTCTTCGGCCAGTTTCTCGGCCTCGGCGATTTCTGCTTCGGTAAGCAGGTCCTGGTGCCGACCCAGAATGCCCTCCGCTGTTTCATTCCGTGTTTCTTTGTAAACGGCGTGAAGTATCGCCCAGCCCTTAATCCGGTCCTCTATATCGTCGGGGCAGAAGTCTGCCCATGTGTGATCCAGGTAGCACCAGCCGACAGCGAGCCGACCGCTGATATGGCCGTGCTGGGAACTTTGTTGGGTCCATTCCCAGTCCTCGTCATGCCTCTCCTGTTTCCGCAAGGCGAGCGAAAGGTTGTACATGGCCGGTGCATAGCCCTGCTCGGCGGCCTTGCGGAACCAGGGTTCGGCGGCTTTGACGTCTTCGAGTTTTGGCGGGAGCTCGCCGGATCGGTTCTGCGTGATGGTTCCCAGCCAATCCTGGGCTTCCGGGTTGCCGGCCTCGGCGGCACGCTCGAGCCAGTCCAGGGCTGTCCGGGGATCACCGAGCATGTTGTAGACATCGAAGAGGGTCGACATGGCCTCCGGATCGCCCTTCTCGGCTCTGGGCAGTTCCTGCTCAAGGGCCATATCGACCCAGCTGTCGTGGTCCTCGGGGCAGATGTCGGCGAGCTCGCAGATCATGCCCCACTCCAGCCTTAGCATGGCGTGGGGATCGCCCCCCTGGGCGGCGCTGTGGTACCAGTCGATGGCTTCTCGGGACATGCCGCGGTCCATGAAGCGGTGGATTTCGCCCAGGTAGTACATGGACTCGACATCGCCGGCTTCGGCTGCCTTTTCCAGGTGGGAAATGGCTACGCTGCGCCAGCGGATGCCGTACAGGCGCATGCCTTCTTCTTTGGCCTGCTGTTCCTCGGCCCCCAATATGGGTGTCGAGGGCCTTTCCTCATCCGCTGGGTACGCCATCCCGGCCCAAAGCCCAAGGACCAGGGTGGCCACAAACATGTTTGTACGGGGCATCGCCAATTCCTCGCTCAATCCTGCTTCAACTATGCGGACTTGCTGTGCCAGGCAAGGCATCTACTCGATGTGCCGGGAAAGCCACCCGGCCCTCTGTCTGTACTTCCAATGCAACTCGCTTTCCGAGAGTGCCGTATGACCGTTTGCCATAAACGTGTCCAATCGTTCCCGGTTCTCGGTATAGGCCTCGGCGTTCGATTCGCTGGTGGGGCGCCCGTCGCGGCCCATGCGGATCACGGCCTTCTCGAACAGCTTCTGTGCCGGGTTGGGGTCGTCGGCCAAGAAGAAGCGCTTCGGTCCGTATACGCCTTCGCCCACGCCGGAGACGATCCATTGCAGGCAGTTGAGGATGGCCTGCTGGTGGAATGCCAGTGCCTGCTCGGGCCCGAAGCGTTGCACCTGTTTCCGGCCATCGTGTTTGACTTCCACCATAAACGCCCTCGGCTCGCTGGTCAGGGTATCGAGCAGGGGCCCAAGGGCTTCCGGCGGGAGCTGGCGCACCCAGGCAGCGATGGCGGCCCGCTGCGGATCGTTGACGAGGGTGTAGGCGATCCGACTGGCCATGTCGCGACGTCGGGTGAAGCGCTCGAACCACTGGCGGATGGTGTAGGTGGTGCGCAGGAGGAACAGGCTGGCGTCGACCAGGGTGACGGCGGACAGGTAGGCGAGCATGCTCATTTGCTCGAAGGCGTCCTCGTCGATCCAGTCGACCCGCTCGTAGCCGACATCGACCAGGGCCTGGTGGAGCATGGTCAGCCACAGGTCCAGGTGGCGGGTGTCGAGGGTGAGGCGCACGCTGCCTCCGCCGCCGATGCCGAGCACCAGGCGCAGGGAGGCGTGCAGCACGAACCGCCCGTTGTCCAGGCCGATCCGGAAGGCGGCGCGGCCGCCAACGCCGACCCGCACTTCGGGGTTGATCTCGGCGGTGGTGAGGGTCTTCCACTGCCCGGCCTCCCGGTGGGCACGGTCCTCGCGGTGGATGCGGGCCAGGGCCTGGTAGCGCGGCAGGCGCGCAAGCAACCCTTCGGGTGGCTGCCACAGCAGGCGGCAGTGGTTGTGGGCGGCAAGGCCGGTGCCGGCTGCGTCCATGCGAGACCTGCCTCTAAAAGCCGTACTTGGGCGGGAAGTAGGACAACGGCGGGTCGCGGTTCAGCCAGTCCTCGGCCAGTTTCTCGGCCCGGGCGATTTCTTCGTCATCCAGCCGGTCGGCGTAATAGTCGAGATTCCACTGTGCGCTGTCGGTACGGGTTTCTTCATCCAGTGCCAATAAAATTGCCCAACCTTTGACGGGATCCGCCTCCGCTGGATGGCAGTAAATCAAGTCCTCGGGCGCGAGCTGGCAAACGGCATATGTGATCCTTTTGCGGACGTGCCCGCTCTTGGAGCCCTTGACGACCCACTCCCAGGCGTCTTCGGTGCTTCTCTGGCGGACGAGGTTACTAACGAGGTGATGCATGGCCGGTGCATAGCCCTGCTCGGCGGCCTTGCGGAACCAGGGTTCGGCGGCTTTGACGTCTTCGAGCGGTGGCGGCCATTCGTCGGAGCGCTCCTGAGTGATGGTTCCCAGCCAATCCTGGGCTTCCGGGTTGCCGGCCTCAGCGGCACGTTCGAGCCAGTCCAGGGCTGTCCGGGGCTCGCCGAGCATGTTGTAGACATCGAAGAGGGTCGACATGGCCTCCGGGTCGCCCTCCTCGGCCCTTGGCAGTTCCTGCTCGAGGGCCTTGTCGACCCAGGTGTCGTGGTCCGCGGGGCAGATATCGGCCAGCTTGCAGATCATGCCCCACTCCAGCCTTAGCATCGCGTGGGGATCGCCCCCCAGGGCAGCGCGGTGGTACCAGTCGATGGCTTCTCGGGACATGCCGCGGTCCAGCAGACGGTTGGCTTCGCCCAGGTAATACATGGCCTCGACGTCGCCGGCCTCGGCAGCCGTCTCAAGGTATGGCTGCAATTCGATCCATTCATGGAGACCCCACAGGCGCATGCCTTCTTCCTTGGCTTGTTGGGCAGAGGTTTCAAGAGTCACATCGTGCTGATCGCTGGCGACGGCAGACACAAATAATGATGTGAGCAGAATGATCCCGGCCGTCTGAGGAAGGAAATTTGAATAGCGCATACTCGGTTGGTTTCCCTTTCAATATTGATTCCGGCGGGGCAACTCCGGCCAACCACCTTTCATTCACACACGCCATGAAAACCCGCAGCCCAGTGATCGGCGAGTGTTCTGGACAAAGCTTGCCTACTGGGTCCGGAGGTGTGTTGTCAGGCGACGAGCCGCCATTGAGTACTTCTGTAGAATCTCCCGCCGTGCCTGCACTTCCATATCACGGCTCATGAACTCATCCAGACGCCGTCGGTTCTCCCCATAAGCATCGTGCTTCGACTCGCTGGTGGGGCGTCCGTCGCGGCCCATGCGGATCACGGCCTTCTCGAACAGCTTCTGTGCCGGGTTGGGGTCGTCAGCAGAGAAGATGCGCTTTGGTCCATATACGCCTTCGCCCACGCCGGAGACGATCCATTGCAGGCAGTTGAGGATGGCCTGCTGGTGGAACACGAGCGCCTGCTCGCGCCCGAAGCGTTGCACCTGTTTCCGGCCATCGTGTTCGACCTCCACCTCGAAAGCCCTCGGCTCGCTGGTCAGCGTGTCGAGCAGGGGCCCAAGGGCTTCCGGCGGGAGCTGGCGCACCCAGGCAGCGATGGCAGCCCGCTGCGGGTCGTTGACGAGCGTGTAGGCGATGCGGCTGGCCATGTCGCGGCGGCGGGTGAAGCGCTCGAACCACTGGCGGATGCTGTAGGTGGTGCGCAGCAGGAACAGGCTGGCGTCGACCAGGGTCACGGCGGACAGGTAGGCGAGCATGCTCATCTGCTCGAAGGCGTCTTCGTCGATCCAGTCGACCCGCTCGTAGCCGACATCGACCAGGGCCTGGTGGAGCATGGTCAGCCACAGGTCCAGGTGGCGGGGGTCGAGGGTCAGGCGCACGCTGCCCCCGCCGCCCACGCCGACCTGCACTTCGGAGTTGATCTCGGCGGTGGTGAGCGTCTTCCACTGCCCGGCCTCCCGGTGGGCTTGACCCTGTCGGTAGCTGCGTTCGATGGCCTGGTAGCGGGGCAGGCGCGCGAGCAAGTCGACGGGCGGCTGCCACAGCAGGCGGCAGTGGTTGTGGGCGGCAGGGCCGGTGCCGGCTGCGTCCATGCGCTACTTTTCCCTAAAAGCCGTATTTCGGCGGGAAGTAGGACAACGGCGGGTCGCGGTTCAGCCAGTCCTCGGCCAGTTTTTCGGCCTCGGCGATTTCTTCGTCGGTGAGTAGATCGGGGAACTCTTCCAGGTACCATTTGGCGTTCTGGTGTCGAGTTTCTTCATAAACGGCGCGGAGTATCGCCCAGCCCTTGATCGGATCGTTGTCCTCCGGGCAATAAGTCAGATCTTCGGGCGCGAGATGGCAGCCACCGTAGGTAGTCCGATTCTCCACATGGCCATGTTCAGATCCATGCACGACCCACTTCCACGAGCCCTCCACATCGTCCTGCCGCCACAGATTGCCGGCAAGGTTGTTCATGGCCGGTGCATAGCCCTGCTCTGCGGCCTTGCGGAACCAGGGCTCGGCGGCTTTGACGTCTTCAAGCGGTGGCGGCCATTCGCCGGAGCGCTCCTGAATCCGACTCGCCCACAGGTCCTGTGCCTGGGGGTGGCCCGCCTTGGCCGACTGGCGCAGCCAGTTTCGCCCCTCCTCAGCATCATCTAGTGCAACGTAGATCGAATACAGCGCAAGCATGGCCTCCGGGTCGCCGTCCCTGGCTCTGGGCAGTTCCTGCTCCAGGGCCTTGTCGACCCAGCTGTCGTGGTCCTCGGGGCAGATGTCGGCCAGCTCGCAGATCATGCCCCAGTTCAGACGAAGCATGGCGTGGGGATCGCCCCCCAGGGCGGCGCCGTGGTACCAGTCGATGGCCTCGCGGGACATGCCGCGGTCGAGCAGACGGTTGGCTTCGCCCAGGTAATACATGGCCTCGGCGTCGCCGGCCTCGGCAGCCGTCTCAAGGTATGGCTGCAATTCGATCCATTCATGGAGACCCCACAGGCGCATACCTTCCTCCTTGGCCTGCTGGGCGGCCTGATCAAGTTCTGGCGTTGGGTCGGCATTAACAGGTGAGGCCACAGAATCACCTGCCAATGAAAGAACAAGGACCGCGAAAATAGTGATTTTTATATTACGTAAAGACATGTTTCCGTCCCATGAACACACCCCAAGACGTACCTATCGGCTCTTGATCCTCAGTTAATCGGCGACAGATGCCTGGATAACATCCGAACGGCATTGTCGTATTTCCTGCGCTCCTCGCGCCCACCCGCCGTTGGCGATGGTGATGGCATAAAGCTATCCAGACGCCGTCGATTCTTCTCATAGGCATCGCGCCTTGACTCGCTGGTAGGCCGTCCGTCGCGACCCATGCGGATCACGGCCTTCTCGAACAGCTTCTGTGCCGGGTTGGGGTCGTCGGCCAAGAAGAAGCGCTTGGGTCCGTATACGCCTTCGCCCACGCCGGAGACGATCCATTGCAGGCAGTTGAGTATGGCTTGTTGGTGGAAGCGCCGTGACTGTTCGGCATTGAATTGGTCACCTTCCACCTCGAATGCCCTCGGCTCGCTGGTCAGGGTGTTGAGCAGGGGCCCGAGGGCCTCGGGCGGGAGCTGGCGCACCCAGGCAGCGATGGCGGCCCGCTGCGGATCGTTGACGAGCGTGTAGGCGATGCGGCTGGCCATGTCGCAGCGGCGGGTGAAGCGCTCGAACCACTGGCGGATGCTGTAGGTGGTGCGCAGCAGGAACAGGCTGGCGTCGACCAGGGTGACGGCGGACAGGTAGGCGAGCATGCTCATCTGCTCGAAGGCGTCTTCGTCGATCCAGTCGACCCGCTCGTAGCCGACATCGACCAGGGCCTGGTGGAGCATGGTCAGCCACAGGTCCAGGTGGCGGGTGTCGAGGGTGAGGCGCACGCTGCCTCCGCCGCCGATGCCGAGCACCAGGCGCAGGGAGGCGTGCAGCACGAACCGGCCGTTGTCCAGACCGATCCGGAAGGCGGCGCCGCCTCCGACGCCGGCGCGCACTTCGGGGTTGATCTCGGTGGTGGTGAGGGTCTTCCACTGCCCGGCCTCCCGGTGGGCACGGTCCTCGCGGTGGATGCGGGCCAGCGCCTGGTAGCGCGGCAGGCGCGCAAGCAGGCCTTCGGGCGGCTGCCACAGCAGGCGGCAGTGGTTGTGGGCGGCGAGATCGGTGCCGGCTGCGTCCATGCGACACCTCTCCCTAAAAGCCGTATTTCGGCGGGAAGTAGGACAACGGCGGGTCGCGGGTCAGCCAGTCCTCGGCCAATTTCTCGGCCTGGGCGATTTCTTCATCGGTGAGGAGGTTGGAAAATTCCTCCAAATACCATCGGGCATCGTCGTTGCGGGTCTCTTTGTAGGCGGCGTGGAGGACGGCCCAGCCTTTGATCGGATCGTTGTCTTTAGGGCAATCCTCCCAATCGTCAGGTTTGAGATGGCATATGCCGTAGACGACTCGGTTGTTTACATAACCGTGCTCGGAGCCGCGCACGACCCATTTCCAGGCGTTTTCCCCGTCCTCCTGATGCCACAGATTACCGGCTAGGTTATCCATGGCCGGTGCATAGCCCTGCTCTGCGGCCTTTCGGAACCAGGGTTCGGCGGCTTTGACGTCTTCGAGCAGTGGCGGCCATTCGTCGGAGCGCTCCTGAATCCGACTCGCCCACAGGTCCTGTGCCTGGGGGTGGCCCGCCTTGGCCGACTGGCGCAGCCAGTTTCGCCCCTCCTCAGCATCATCTAGTGCAACGTAGATCGAATACAGCGCAAGCATGGCCTCCGGGTCGCCGTCCCTGGCTCTGGGCAATTCTTGTTCGAGGGCCTTGTCGACCCAGGTGTCGTGGTCCTCGGGACAAATATCGGCCAGCTCGCAGATCATGCCCCAGTTCAGGCGAAGCATGGCGTAGGGATCGCCCCCCAGGGCGGCGCGGTGATACCAGTCGATGGCCTCGCGGGACATGCCGCGGTCCATGAAGCGGTGGATTTCGCCCAGGTAGTACATGGACTCGACATCGCCGGCTTCGGCCGCTTTTTCCAGGTGGGGAATGGCCACGCTGCGCCAGCGGATGCCGTACAGGCGCATGCCTTCTTCCCTGGCCTGCTGGGCGGTCTGGTCAAGGTCCGGCGTTGGGTCGGCATTAACAGGTGAGGCCACAGGATCACCTGCCAATGAAAGAACAAGGACCGCGAAAATAGTGATTTTTATATTACGTAAAGACATGTTTCCGTCCCATGAACACACCCCAAGACATACCTGTTGATTCTTGCTCCTCAGTCAATCGGCGACAGATGCCTGGATAACATCCGAACGGCATTGTCGTATTTCCTGCGCTCCTCGCGCCCACCCGCAGTTGGTGAAGGTGTTGGCATAAAGCTGTCCAGACGTCGTCGGTTCTCCTCATAGGCTTCGCGCTTCGCCTCGCTGGTGGGCCGTCCGTCGCGCCCCATGCGGATCACGGCCTTCTCGAACAGTTTCTGGGCCGGGTTGGGGTCGTCGGCGGAGAAGGTGCGCTTTGGTCCGTATACGCCGTCGCCCACGCCGGAGACGATCCATTGCAGGCAGTTGAGGATGGCCTGCTGGTGGAAGCGTCTTGACTCATCGGCGTTGTATTGCTGCCCCTCCACCTCGAACGCCCTCGGCTCGCTGGTCAGGGTGTCGAGCAGGGGGCCTAGGGCTTCCGGCGGGAGCTGGCGCACCCAGGCCCGCAGTTGCCGGACGCGGCGGGTGTGGGCCTCCCGGGCCTCGGGGTCGTGGCGCAGTTCGGGCGGTTCTTCGGTGGCCAGTTCATGGGCGATGCGGCTGGCCATATCGCGGCGGCGGGTGAAGCGCTCGAACCACTGGCGGATGCTGTAGGTGGTGCGCAGCAGGAACAGGCTGGCGTCGACCAGGGTGACGGCGGACAGGTAGGCGAGCATGCTCATCTGCTCGAAGGCGTCCTCGTCGATCCAGTCGACCCGCTCGTAGCCGACATCGACCAGGGCCTGGTGGAGCATGGTCAGCCACAGGTCCAGGTGGCGGGTGTCGAGGGTGAGGCGCACGCTGCCTCCGCCGCCGATGCCGAGCACCAGGCGCAGGGAGGCGTGCAACACGAACCGGCCGTTGTCCAGGCCGATCCGGAAGGCGGCACCGCCGCCGACCCCGGCGCGTACTTCGGGGTTGATCTCGGCGGCGGTGAGGGTCTTCCACCGCCCGGCCTCCCGGTGGGCGCGGTCCTCGCGGTGGATGCGGGCCAGGGCCTGGTAGCGCGGCAGGCGCGCAAGCAGGCCTTCGGGTGGCTGCCACAGCAGGCGGCAGTGGTTGTGGGCGGCAAGGCCGGTGCCGGCTGCGTCCATGCGAGACCTCTCCCTAAAAGCCGTACTTGGGCGGGAACTTGGACATTGGCGGCTCTTGATCCAGCCACTGTCCAGCACGTCGCTCGGCTTCCTGAATCTCCTTTTCCGTCAACCTATGGCGTTCCTGTTCCATCAGTGTCCGTGGGGCCCATGCGCGCGTCTCCTCGTTCATGGCGTGCAGCATGGCCCATCCAGTGATTCGGTCTTCCTCCACCTGGCAGAACGGATTGCCCTCTTCCTCGCCAAGGCTAGGGTCGAGGTGGCACCACGCAATGGAAAACCGGCTGTCGACATGGCCGTGATCGGCTGCGTCCTGCGCCCAGGTCCAGGCCTCTCCGAATCTTTCCTGCCGCCTCAAATTTTTGGAGAGCTTGTTCATGGCCGGTGCATAGCCCTGCTCGGCAGCCTTGCGGAACCAGGGTTCGGCGGCTTTGACGTCTTCGAGCGGTGGCGGCCATTCGTCGGAGCGTTCCTGAGTGATGGTTCCCAGCCAATCCTGGGCTTCCGGGTTGCCCGCCTCAGCGGCACGCTCGAGCCAGTCCAGGGCTGTCCGGGGCTCGCCGAGCATGTTGTAGACATCGAAGAGGGTCGACATGGCCTCCGGATCGCCCTTCTCGGCTCTGGGCAGTTCCTGCTCGAGGGCCTTGTCGACCCAGCTGTCGTGGTCCTCGGCGCAGATGTCGGCGAGCTCGCAGATCATGCCCCACTCCAGCCTTAGCATCGCGTGGGGATCGCCCCCAAGGGCGGCGCGGTGGTACCAGTCGATGGCCTCGCGGGACATGCCGCGGTCCATGAAGCGGTGGATTTCGCCCAGGGTGTACATGGACTCGACATCGCCGGCTTCGGCCGCCTTCTCCAGATGAGGTATGGCCACGCTGCGCCAGCGGATGCCGTACAGGCGCATGCCTTCCTTCTTCGCATCAAGAGCTTGCTTGTCAATTTGTGCTTTTACATCGGTCTCACCGGCCGCAGCGGCTACTGCGCCCCCCGCGATCAAGACCAGCGCAACCAATGCACACAGGGCAGCGCGCCTCCCCCACTGCAGTTTTCTGTGAAAGTCCGTCAAAGTCGTCCCTCGTGATCGTTGACGTGCCTTCCCAGTCGCGAGACGTGTTTTTCCAGGTTCCTGCGGCGGAACCTGGCTTGATCGCCTTCTTGACTGGAAGCTGAGAAAAATTCGAATAGACGCCCTCGGTTCTCCTCATAGGCATCGTGCTTCGACTCGCTGGTAGGGCGTCCGTCGCGACCCATGCGGATCACGGCCTTCTCGAACAGCTTCTGGGCCGGGTTGGGCTCTTCGTCAGAGAAGGTGCGCTTTGGTCCGTATACGCCTTCGCCCACGCCGGAGACGATCCATTGCAGGCAGTTGAGGATGGCCTGCTGGTGGAACACGAGCGCCTGCTCGCGCCCGAAGCGTTGCACCTGTTTCCGGCCATTGTGCTCGACCTCCACCTCGAAAGCCCTTGGCTGGCTGGTCAGGGTATCGAGCAGGGGGCCAAGGGCCTCGGGCGGGAGCTGGCGCACCCAGGCCCGCAGTTGCCGGACCCGGCGGGTGTGGGCCTCCCGGGCCTCGGGGTCGTAGCGCAGTTCGGGCGGTTCTTCGGTGGCCAGCTCGTGGGCGATCCGGCTGGCCATGTCGCGCCGTCGGGTGAAGCGCTCGAACCACTGGCGGATGGTGTAGGTGGTGCGCAGCAGGAACAGGCTGGCGTCGACCAGGGTCACGGCGGACAGGTAGGCGAGCATGCTCATCTGCTCGAAGGCGTCCTCGTCG